>JBFIJN010000154.1:0-17071 GCA_041600735.1 Nannocystaceae bacterium | reverse complement strand
TCGGGGACCAGCTGCGCATCGCCGGCCGCGGCGTAGGATTCGTTTGCGACGGCGGCATGGCGCCGATGCTCGAGGAGCTTCGCTCGGAGCAGGCTTTCCTGGTGAGCGACCTCGTGCGATTGTATTCTGCGGAGTACGAGGCGGATGGAGTGAAGCACATTCTCGACATGCTCTACGCGACCGGCGCGATCAGGACAGTCGAGAGCAGCGGATCCGACTCGGAAGAGTCGACGGCGTAGGTCCGATGGCTCGGGCGGAGATGGAAGAGCGCGAGCGTCGGCGCTACGTCGTCCCGGCCGAGGTGCAGCTGGTGCGGCTCTCGGCGGGGCTGTTCGCGACCACGCCGCTCGGCGCCACGCGGTTCACGGGAGGCAGCGTCGATCTGCTCACGGAAGTGGTGAAGGTCGTGGCGGCCCACGGGACCGAGGAGGCGATCGTTGCGGCATTCGAGGAGGACTACGAGGGTGAAGCGATCCTCCAGTGCTTGACGCTGCTGACCCGACGCGGCGTGCTCGCGCTCGACCATCACGACGACGGCAAGGGCGACGATGACAAGGGCGACGCGCGCGGTCCAGCGGGCGCCGCCTCGCCGGAGACAGCCACTTGCGCGGAGGCAAGGACCCGGGGTGAAGGTCGTCGGCCGGAGGTGCTCGTCCTCGGTGCGGGGAGGCTCGCAGACGAGATCGCGAGCCTCTGCCGCACGATCGGCGTCGAGGTGGTGTGCCTGCCGCTGGGCTGCACACCCGCGATGCGTGCGAGCTACGAGCGGGCCGAGACCGCGCACGTGTTCCCGGTGCGCGCGCGAGCGGGTCGACCCGGCGATGCGGGCGATGCGGGTGAGGAGCACGCGCAGCAGCTCAGGCAGGCGATGGAGCGCGCGGACCTGACGGTGCTCTGCCTGGATGACGTGCTGATGGGGCACCTGTACGAGACTCGCGATGTGGGCGTGGAGGTGGGGCGGCCGATCTTGCCGGTGGTGGCGAGCGCCCAGGACGTGCAGGTGGGACCGCTCCTCGTGCCACACACCGCGCACAACCTCGAGTCACTGGTGCTGCAGCCGGGCGTTGCGGGGAGCGGCGTGGGTCCCGAGGCGCTGTCGCTGTTCAGCGCGCCGCCGAGCCGCTCGCTCTCGCCGAGGGCGCGCGCATCGCTGGCGGCGCTGCTGGACCGGGCCGTGCGAGATCCCTGGGGGCTGCTGGCGTGGTCGCGACATCGGGTCGGGGAGATGACTCGACAGGAGCCGCTGGCGTTCGGCTCCTGGACCGTCAACCCGCGCGCCCGTGGCGACAGCGGCTACCTCCCGACGTACCTCAATCGCGACGTCTTCGCGGACGAGCAGCGTCTCGCGCAGATCCGCGAGCAGCTCGTCGGCGAGCGCCTCGTGGCGATCCGCAACGCATTCGATCCGGAGCTTGCCGAGGCCGTCTACCGGCACCTCGACCAAGTCGCTCACTGGAGCCACAGCGTGGCCTACGAGCGCGACTTTCAATTCTCGTATCACGACATGACGGGTGCCGAGTTGCTCCCGCCCCTCAAGAGCTTGTGGGCGGCGATGCTCGGCGCGCGATCGCGTGAGTGGATGGAGGCGCTGTGTGGCCGTCCCTGTGATGGCGAGGTCGAGGTGACCAGCAGCTGGTACCCACCGTTCGGCTACGTCACGCCGCACACCGACGGCGGAAAGCGGCGCTCGATCGCGCTGGTGTGGCACCTGACCAAGGACTGGGACGACCGCTTGGGGGGCGACTTCCTCTGGTATCCGAGCGGCACTGTCTTCAGGCCCAGCTTCAACAGCCTCTTCATGTTCCGCGTCACGGCGAGCCATAGCCTCCACGCGATCGCGCCCGTCAGCCCGGTGGCTCGTGCCAAGCGCATGGCGGTCGTCCTGTGGTACGGGACGAGCGAGCCCAACCAGTGGAATACGAGCAGTGGCGTCGGGCAAGACGAGCTCGTCGCGCAGACGTGCGTGCCGCCGGTCCGGCGCGGCACGTCCTTGATGAGCCTCCCGAGCCCCGGTCGCCGCGGGCAGGGTCACCCTCGCGTCGACGGGCGGCGATGAACGTGCAGACCACCATCGATTGGAAGCAGTTCGAGCGCCTGGGCACGGCCGTCGCTCGATCCTGGAAGGCGAGAGACTACGACGAGGAGTGCTTCCCCGAGCTCGCGCAAGCGGCACTGGAGGCATTCGACTTCGATCGAACCTTCGATCTGGGCGAGGCGCTGCGGTGGATCCTGACGCGGAGCGAGAGCCCGGGGACGCCTCAGTTCGCGGATTGCCACCTCACCGTGTTTCGCACCGATCGATTCGTCATCGATCTCAACATCTGGGTGCACTCCGGGATCGTCGTGCATTCCCATGCCTTCGCCGGTGCCTTCCAGATCTTCGCGGGCAGCAGCTTCCACGCCCCGTTCGTGTTCACCCCCGAGCGAAGGCTCGGCTCGCAGCTGCTGCTGGGGGCGGCCGAGCCCCGCGCGCTGGAGTACCTCGTGCCGGGCGACACCGTCGCGATCCGGCCGGGCCTGGGTGGGCTCGACCATGCGCTGGTCCATCGCGAGCGCCCCTCGGCCACCGTCGTGGTGCGCACCGATTTCTTGCCCTGGCACGAGCCGCAGTACGAGCTGCTGCCGCCGTTCATCGCGTGCGCACCTCACCCTGCGAGCAACCGAAACCGGCTCATGCAGGCCAATCAGGGCCTGCGCGCGCTGTTCGACACGAGCCCGGAGGCGTTCGCTCGCGCGCTGGTCGAGGATGTGTCGCGGATCGATGCGCCGTCGCTCGTCCAGCTGTTCGCCGCGTGTACGCACGAGATCGAGGTATCGGGGTGCCTCGAGGAGCTGATCGAGGCCGCCGTCGCTCATCACCCCGAGCTCGATGGCCTGCTCGCTCCCGTGCATCGGCAGCGGCACCGGCTGCAGCTCCTCGAGCGGACCCGCGCCAAGGTGGTGCTCGACCGCGAGCTCAACACCCTGTCCGCGCTCTTGCAGTGGGGGCGATCGCGCGAGGAGATCTGCGACTGGATCGGCAGGCTCGAGCCGAGCGAGCGCGCCGAGGCCACGGTCGTCGCTCGCCTGGGCCAGCTGTTCGAGAAGTCGGCGCTGTCGCTGCGCCTGCCCGAGCCGGCACGCCAGCAGTTGCTCGAAGCGATGCTCTCGGGCGAGGATGAACGGCAGATGCTGCAGCGAGCTCATGCGGAGTACGACATGCTGCCCGACGCCGACGAGAAGCTGCGCACGATCTACCGCCGTCTGCTCGGGATGCCCGAGCTGGCCATGCTCCTCACCAGGTCGCGATGATCCGTCATCGAGATTCCATGTCGTCGTTCTTGCCGAAGTACCTCGATCCCGAGCCGTTCACCCAGCCGGCAGACCTGGACTGGATCCGCAGCGAGCTCGCCCAGGATCGACTGGTCATCGTTCGCGACGCATTCGACCGCGACCTGGCGGAGGCGCTCCACGCCGAGCTCGAGCAGGCGTCGCACTGGAGCGTGCGCCGCGACTACGGCAAGCACCACCAGGTGTTCCACGAGGAGCTGAGCGGCGAGGCGCTGACGCCCGCTCTGCAGACCCTCGGTGAGGCCTGGCGCAGCGCGGCGACGCGCGAGTGGATCGAGCAGCTTCGCGGCCGGCCGTTCGTCGGGTCGGCGCAGCTCGAGGCGATGTGGCTCTACCCGGGGCACTACGTGAACGCATACGCCCGGGCCGCGGGGCGATCCCTGTCGATGTACTGGGATCTGACCAAGAACTGGGACGACGAGTGGGGAGGCAGCCTGATCTGGCTGGCCAGCGGGACCGTGATCCGGCCGAGCTTCAACACGCTGCTCTTGTGTCCCGATGACCCGAGCGGAGCTCGATACTCCATCACGCCCGTCAACCCGACCGCTCGAGGAAGGCGGTTCGCCGTGACCTTCCTGCGCTGCGAGCCGCGGGCTGCGGAGGAGGACGCGCGAGAGCGCGATGGCGGGCGGCAGGCCCTGGTGGCGGCGACCGAGATGGCACCGATCCACATCGACGCTGAGATTCTGGCGATGCCGGGCTTTCGCGAGCCGGGCGAGGCGACGTCGTAGGTCCTCCATGAATCAGGGGGATCAGGAACAGCCGGCGCGGCGTTACGTCGTCCCGGCCGAGGTGCAGCTGGTGCGACTCGGGGCCGGGCTGTTCGCGACGACGCCGCTCGGCGCCACGCGGTTCACCGGAGGCAGCGTCGACCTCCTCACGGAGGTGGTGACGGCGGCCGCGCTGCACGGAACCGAGGAGGCGATCGTCACGGCGTTCGAGGAGGACTACGAGGGCGAGGCGATCCTCCAGTGCTTGACGCTGTTGACCCGACGCGGGGTGCTGGCGCACGAGGACGACGACGAGGCTCGAGTGCGCGGCCCAGCGGGCGCCGAGGTGGTGACGGTCAACGTCACGCCAGGTGAAGCCCGTCGGTCGGAGGTACTCGTCCTCGGCGCGGGGAGGCTCGCAGACGAGGTCGCGAGCCTCTGCCGAGCGAGCGGGGTCGAGGTGGTGTGCCAGCCGCTCGGCTCTACGCCCGCGATGCGAGCGATCTACGAGCAGGCCAAGACCGCGCACCTGTTCCCGGTGCTCGCACGTCCTGGGCGGCCACGCGCTGCAGAGGAGGTCGACGCGCAGCAGCTGAAGCAGGCGATGGAGCACGCGGACCTGACGGTGCTCTGCCTCGACGACGTGCTCATGGCACACCTGTACGAGCTCCGCGATCTGAGCGTGGAGCTCGGACGGCCGCTCTTGCCGGTGGTGGCGTGCGCCGAGGATCTGCAGGTGGGACCGCTCCTCGTGCCCCAGACCGCGCACGACCTCGAGTCGCGGATGGCACAGCCGGGGGCCGCGGGGCAAGGAGTCGGTCGGGAAGCGCTGTCACTGTTCACCGCGCCGCCGAGCCAACCGTTGTCGTCAGCCGCACGGGCCTCGCTCGCGTCGCTGCTGGCCCAGGCCGCGCGAGACCCGTGGGGCCTGCTGGCGTGGTCGCGACATTGGGTCGGGGAGACGACACGCCAGGAGTCGATCGCGTTCGACTCGCTGACCGTCGACCCGCACGCCCGCGGCGACAGTAGCTATCTACCCACGTACCTCAACGGCGACATCTTCGCGGACGAGCGGCGACTCGGGCACATCCGCGATCAGCTCTCCTGCGGGCGCCTGGTCGCGATCCGCAGCGCGTTCGATCCCGAGTTTGCCGAGACCGTGCACCGGCATCTCGACCAGTCGACTCCGTGGGAGACGAGCATCTCGTACCAGTACTTGCAGTTCATCTATCGCAAGGTCGAAGGCGCCGCGCTTCCCCTCCCCTTGAAGAGCTTGTCGACGGCCCTGCTCGGCACGCGATCGCGTGAGTGGATGGAGGCGCTGTGTGGCCGTCCCTGTGATGGCGACATGGATCTACTGGCGTTCTGGTACATGCCCGGTGGCTACGCAACGCCGCACTCCGACGGAGGGCGTGGCCGATCCATCGCGCTGGTGTGGCACCTGACCAAGGACTGGGATGATCGCTGGGGGGGAGAGTTCATCTGGCATCCGAGCGGCACCGTCTTTCGCCCCAGCTTCAACAGCCTCTTCATGTTCCAGGTCAACGCCAACGAGAGTGTCCACTCGATCGCGCCCATCAGCCCCGTCGCGCGTGGGCTCCGGCGAGCGGCGGTCATGTGGTACGGGACGCAGCAGGCTCACGACTGGAACGACAGCCGCGGCGCGAGCAAGCAGGCGCTCATCCCGTTTAGCAGCGAGCGGCCCGTCGAGCGCACCACGAAGCTGGTGAGCATTCCCCGCCCGGGGAAGCCGCGATGCTGAGCGTCGAGCCCGCTACCGCAGGTCACCGAGCGGTACATCCGCTGGCCCCGGCGGAGGTTCGTTAGCCGCGAATGTCGTAGTACTCGATCTTCAGCTCCAGCCACTCGCCCAGCGCCTCGGGACCGTAGCTGGACGCATATTCCCCGATCCAAGCGCGGATATCGTCTCGCCCGAGCCCAGCGGCGTGAGCCTCGAGCTCCGCGGGACTGGCCATGAACAGGAACTCCCAGTCGAATCCGCAGCCGAGGTCGAAGTCTCCGGCCCCGCGTTTTGCCTGGTAGAACAGCGCGAGGTCATCGAGGTCGCCCACGATGTGCAGCAGCACGGCACAGTGGTAGATGTTCTCGAAGTAGTCTCCTGCGGGCTCGGCCAAGCGGTAGGCGAGCTCGGCCTCGAAGCACCGCCTCAGCCAATCGTGGTTGGCCTTGGCGGTCTGGCGGGAGATTCGCTCGAGTCGGTTCCGCCGCTGCTCGGGATCGTCGAGGTCCATCTCAGGTCCTTCTCAGATCAGGGCGCCTAGTCGTCGAGTCCGCGCGAGCACACCGGGCGCTCGGGTCCGCAAAGTGTGTCCTGCAAGAGTAGCGAGCTTCTGCGGGCCGCGTCCCGCGCGCGCTCGAGCGGCCACCGTCAAGCGACCGCACGCGCGCGGCGTGCTGCGACCACCGCCGCCATCCCGACGACGAGCGCGCAGGCGCCTGCGAACGCGAGGGCGCCGAAGTACAGCTGCGTGCTCGCGGAGTTCTCGAGCGCGATGCCGACTAGCGCCCACACGAAGACCGCAGCAAACACGGGGTCGGCGGTGCGCAGCGAGACCACGGCGCAGATCCCCGTGGCCACCGCCACGATCACGAGGGTCACGATCGGATCCGAGAGCACGTCGGTCGCGCCCGCGTTCCACAGCACCACCGTGATGTTGGCGATCGTCGCGATGGTGATCCACCCGAGATAGAGGCTGAACGGGGCCCGCACCGTCGCGAACGAGACACCGTCGTCGATGGTGATCGTGGTGACCTTGGCGTGGATCGCCACCAACGATCCCAAGATGACGAGCATCACGACCAGCGACAGCGAGAACAGCTCGTGGTGCCATGCGAGGATCCAGCTCGCGTTGGCCACGGTGTTGAGCAGGTACCACGGGCGGATCGCTGCGATCACCGGGCTGCGCTGGCGCGAGGGCAGCGCTTGTACGATCGAGAACACGGTCAGCGCGAGGTAGATGAGCCCCCAGATCGAGAACACATAGCCCGCGGGCGTGAACGAGATCTCGAAGCCGTCCGAAATCTCGCCGGTCGTCTTCCCGTTGATCGGAAGCGCATTGGCTAGCGCGTTGACCGCGATCATCCCCGCCGTCGCTAGAATCGTGACCCAACGAAGCACCCAGGCGATCTAGCAGCAAAGCCGGACCTGGCCACCAAGAGCGGCATACGCCGCGGTGATCGCCGGGTGAGTGGCGGCGACGCGGGCGTCGTCGTCCTCGAGTCGTGAGCGCGCACGCGCGGGTCGCCTCGTGCGAAACTTTCGCGGATGGCGAGCATCGAGGAACGGCTGGTGGAGCTCGGCCGACGGCTGGAGTGGCTTCGCGACAACGACCGCGCGACGACCGTCTTCGGATCGGAGACGCATCGCTACACCCCCGGCGCTCCGCTCACCGAGGACGCGCTCGCGGACTTCGAGCGGGAGCACGATGTCACGCTGCCCGCGGGGTATCGCGCGTACCTGCGGAGGGTCGGCAACGGAGGTGCAGGCCCGCACTACGGCCTGTCACCGCTCGCTCCGCTGGAGCTCGCCGAGCTCCCCCAGAGCTTCGTGCAAGTCTCCAATTCCGAGGGCGAGGTGATCGCGAGCGCGGGCACGGGACCGCGGCCGCTGCCCGACGTGACCTCGAGCCTCGCCCGACCGTTCCCGCTGCAGCGCGAGTGGTCGCCGGAGGCCGGGGCGCTGCCCGTAGCGCCGGGCGTCAGCCCGTACGACGGCTGCGTGCACCTGGCCGACCAGGGCTGCGGGTACTTCGACTTCCTCGTCGTGCGCGGGCCGAACGCGGGGCAGGTGTGGGGGGACTACACGGCCGGCGACGGTCCGATCGCCATGAGCCACGACGACTTCCTCGGCTGGTACGAGGAGTGGCTCGACCGCGCGCAGATCGAGTGGATGGAGAAGAACGCCGAGGGCATGGCCATGTGGGCGCCGCGGCACTTCCCGGGGATCGAGGAGTGCGTGGCCTTGCTCGACCGAGCGCTCGAGCGTGCGCCGGAGTGGGCCGCGGGGTGGCGCGCGCGCGGCTATGTGCGAGTCAACCGTGAGGAGTGGGACGCGGCCCGGGCCGACTTCGAGCGCGCGGCCGAGCACGACCGCGACGAGCCGGCGCCTCGTCTCCAGCTCGACCTCGCCCGCCTCGCGCGGGCGCAGGACGACTGGGGAACCATGCTCGACCACGCCGAGCGCGGACTGGCCGCAGGGCGCAGCTGGGCCTCGACCAAGACCTCGTTGATGAAGACGAGGCTGGAGGCGCTCGACCGGCTCGACCAGCCCGACCGCGCCCTCGATGTGCTCGGCGACCTCATCGCCGACTCGTACTTCACCCTCGAGCACCACTTCGAGCTCGCGGCACGCCGCCTCGCCCGCGACGAGCCAGACGAGGCGTGGGCGGTGCTCGACTCGGCCGTCACCCGCAACGTGGGCCCCGATCGCCACGACACGCCCGCGACCCGGCAGAGCGTCTACGAGGGCTTCGCCGTGTGGCTAGACGAGCTGAACGACACCACGTCGTCGGCGCTCGTGCGGCAGCAACTGTAGCGCGCTCGCGAGCCAACCCGCGAGGACGCGCCGCAGCAGCCGTCTCGAGCGGGAGCATCGTCGATCCTCGAGCATGCACCTGCTCGAGGTGCGCCCTCGAGCCTCACGCCCCGCGGTATCGCGCGTACAGCCCGCGCGGCCAGTAGCGCACCGGCTCGACGCCATCCGCCTCGATGAGGTCCGTCTGGACGCGCGCGTAGTCGTAACAGTTGAGCTCGTACTGGTTTCCCCAGGGATCGCACAGGTCATAGGCCCAGCACATGTCGAAGTCGATGATGTCGCCGATCCGAAGCGGCCTGCCCGACGGACCGTCGATCCCGTTGGGAAGCGAGCGCGCGAACGCCATGAAGCGATCCGGGTCGAGGCTGAACGCAACCCCGGTCTTCTGGGGGATCATCGGATGCCCTTCGCTGGCTTCGAACAGCGCCAGCATCGTCTCCCCGCCATCCGCGGAGATCTGCAGCGGTCCACCCTCGAACCCCTTCGCCCAGAACTCGAACTTCTCGACCGGCTCGAACCCGAGGTGCTCCGCATACCAGCGCGCCGCCGCCTCCCGATCCGGCACGCGAATGTGCACGTGATCGAGCCGGCCCATGCGAAATTTCTCCCTACTCATCGTGGTAGACCCGCGCCTTCCGATTGCCGGTCGTATCGTAGCGCGGAGTCGATCGTTGCGTCGAGATCATGCGCGTCGCCTCTCGACCCCAGCACCCCTCAGGTCGTCCGACACGGACGCCAAGGACTCGATCAGCCGGGCCCGAGCACGAACGGGACCGTGATGACCACGACATCGGCGTCGGGGTCACCGCATGACCCCGAGGTGATGCGGACATCACCCCGCGCTCGGGAGCCGTGGTGCCGGTCGTCGACGAGCCCGTCGCAGTCGGGCGAACACACGCGCTCGACAGCGCCAAGAGCACAGCAAGGCCGGTCCTGGTGCGCCCGTGGCCAGTCATCCACATGGAGACTACACCGCCGCCACGCCCGACGCGGGTCGACCGGCCCGGCCCATTCAGCGCCGAGCGCTGGAACGACTGGTCGGATCGAGATCCCGCGAGCGCAAACGCGACCGGCGACGCCTTCGTGTTCGCAACGAAGTCGTGGCTCACCGCGAGGCGCGTCCGCGAGGGGCGTTCACGCCCGGGCAGGTCGTATCGGTCCCAGCGAACGAGGATTGTCCTTTACTTGCCGTTGCGACCTGGCTAGATTTGGACAAAGCAGACAGTTCCCGTCTGCATCGTCGGCCAGCGGCGGATGAGCTCGCACGATGATTTCTGGTCACTTGTGAAGATGAACGTCATGCCAAGGATTGAAAGTGTACTGCTCATGCTCACGATAGTGAGCGCTGCGTCAGCCGCTTGCAGCGTGGAAGACGACGCAGGGGATGACCTAGATTCTCGCGCATCACTCGTGGAGCAAGCCAGGACTGCCGCGAGTCTCGCGCTCGAGAACTATTTCGACTGCATGTCCGAGCCCGACCCGCAGTGCGCTGATGAGCAACACGAACTCGTAGAGAAACTCGAGCAACTCGATGATCTCGAGGCACACGCAGTGGTATTCCGGGCCAAGGCCACCGCAGATTGTGGTGGTGGCGTCACGGTGTCATGCGAGGGCACGAGCTGCAATGCCTTGGACGGTGGTGGATGCGCGTGCTATGGCGACGTCACCTATCAAGGAATGGTCTTCCACAACCAGCTGCAGAGCTCGGCGATCTGCCCCGACGCTGCGGATGGAACGACCCCCCCGGGGCAATGAACGAGGTGTCCTCATGCAACGGATCAAGCTAGCTCCATTCATGGCACTCATGGTCGGCATCTCAGCGCTGGCATGCAATCTAGCGGACGATGACGGCGATCAGGGGTCACGCGCGTTGCTCGTGACGGTTGCACAGGAGGAGGCAGACCATGCGCTCACGGCCTATTCGGTCTGCGAAGCCGCTCCCACGCCCTCCTGCTCGGCCGAGGAAGAAGACCTCACCGATGCGCTCGTCGCCCTCGACGATGCAAGGGGCGAAGCTCTGGCGTTTCGCGCCTCGGTCACGGCAGATTGCGCCGATGGAACGAGCGTGAGCTGCAGCGGAAGTGACTGCTACGCCAAGGACGACGTAGGCTGCGCCTGCGTCTCCAACGGGCAGCTCCAGAGCGTAGCAGCGTGCCCAACCACAGCCCCTGCACCTGCGCCGCAGAATTGAGCGTGCGCCTGGCTTCTGGGCAAGATCGACGGGCGGCCAACGCGGGCGAGGCATCCCCCTGCCTCGCCCGCGTCGCGTTCTGCTACTTCGCCATCATCAGCCGCCACTGGTGATTCTGGGACGGCGTGGTCTTGTTCATGCCGCCGATGGCCAGCGGCCAGTACTGGGTCTCGAAGATGGCGCTCTCGTTGGCGCTTGCCCCCGTCACCCAGCCCGAGGCGTTCCTGGTCATGGTGTAGACGGTCGCGTAGCCCGAGGGTCCGGGCGTGGTGCCCGGGAAGCCCGACGTCCGCGTACCCACGAACGTGCCACCCATCGCGTACCCATCGATGGCGGCGCCCTGCCAGCCCAGAGCCAGCGTGTTGGTGAGCGTAGTAGGCGGGTCGACCTGCCGTACGAAGCAGATTCCGCCGTCGTGCGGCTCGACGACGCCCTCGATGTAGCGCACGAAGGGACCGTCGTCCTCGGTGGTGGCCACCGGGATCGTGCAGCGGGACTCCCCGCTGGCGGGATCGAAGTTGCAGGCCACGTCTCCCACCTCGTGGACCGGGCCGGCGGTGGTCAAGGCCTGGATGCAGCCGCCGCCGCCCAGCCACCCCTTGATCGTGCGCACGAACAGCACCTGCTCCTTGGGACGATCGACCGTGTCCAGGCACGACTGGCCGGAGAGGCTGACCGTGCAGGTGTCGAGGTAGGCCATCATGAACAGATCGTTGCCTGGGTCGTAGCCGACGCCGAAGGTCTTGGTGCGCGTGGGGGCCGTGCTGTGCGGGGGGAACCACACGCCGTTCTGCTGCACGCGGTAGTGGATCCGCACCTGAGTGCCCGTGGCGTCGGCCGGCTCGGGATCGACCGAGGTCGACTCGGGGCCTCCGACCCACGCGACGAGCCGGCGCTCATTGGTCGAGCCCGGAGTCCTGCCCCGGGCCACGCCGACCCGATCGAACGAGCGGATGATCTCGCCGCCCGCCCCGGTCACCTGCACCCCGGTGGCCGCGTTGGCATCCCAGCCGCCCCAGGACCCGGTGAGGTAGCGGACCTGGTCGGCGGCGTTGGTCAGCCCCACGAGCGCGTACTCGTCCTCGGGGAGGGCGGCATTGGAGATGACCACCGGGGTGTTGGCCTTCAAGTTGGCCGAGACCAGCGCGGGCACCATCCAGATCGAGGGCACCGCCTGCGAGGACTTGGACCAGTAGACATCGCGCTCGGGCTCGCCATGGAGCGCACGCAGACCCTCGATGTCGTCGCGCCGCAGCCCGCGTCGGAAGTCCTTGCTGGGCGGGTACATCAGCGAGTTCTGGGTGACCGCAGGGAAGTTCGCGTCGGCGAAGGCGGGATCGCAGGTGCCCGTTCCATCGGTGTGATCGAGGCCCAACGAATGAAGTAGCTCGTGGGCGAGCACCCCGACGAAATCGTAGTCGGCCGAGAATGCGCCAGAGTCATCGTCACGGGGATCGGTCCACCACAGGAACGGCGGATCACCACAGCTCTTTGCGTTGCCTCGGATCATGCGAATGGCGCCCTTGCTTCCCGAGTGGCTGAAGGCGGCCCCCACCCCGCTGGGCTCCGCAAAGCAGGGGCCGTAGGTCGACACGGTGATGCCCTCGTTGCGTGAAGACCAGAACGCGCCCCCCGTGTACGAGGCGCTCGCATCGGTGCCGGCGTAGTACAGCCGTGGCGCATCGGTGGAGGCGGAGTTGATCAGATCGATGGCCGCCTTCACCCAGCGGATCTCCTGGGCCTCATCGAAGTCCTGGCCCAGCTGGGTGTCGTAGAGCGCCGTTTGGCTGAGAGAGTCCGTCGACACGTAGACCGGGATCGGGCCCGGGCCCGGGTCCCAGCGATTGGCGGCCGCCATCACGCAGTGGGCCTTGGCGGTGGTGGCCGGGAGAGCGGCAAGGGCGAGCGCGAGCGCAGGCGCGGCAGCGAGGACGAGGGAGGTGATCGAGGTGATCGAGGTCATCGAGGGTCGCATCAGGTGGTCTCCGGGTTCTGCTGGATGACGTTCGCGAGATCGGCGACGCTGAGGCCCAGGCCGAGCAGGTCGACGTGACCGGCCACGACGGGGACGAAGGGCGCGCCGATCCGCAGCTGGGCCGAGGTCGTGCCCACGTCGACGAAGACCAGCCGCTGGTCTCCCACCGCGGGCGCGACGGGGCCGCAGCTCGAAGCCAGCGGCAGCCGGCTGGTCCAGCTACCGGGCGAGGTCCCGCGCAGCAGCGTGTCCACCGAGAACACCACGTCGAGCAGGTCGGTGGACGATCCGTCGGGGGCAAGCACCGGGGTGACCGCGGTGACGTCGGCGGTGGCGACCGCGTCGGCGTAGACCAGCTCGGCTGCGATCTGCTGCGAGGCCAGCACGGCCGCCATCTCGGGCTCGGGTCGCGTCTCGCGATCGGACACCGACCGCAGATCCGCCGCGCGGGCCAGCGCCACCGCCTCCTGCCCCGCGGGGACCGGCACATGCAGGACGGTCGGGTCGAGCGGATCGCGCTGGTCCTCGTCGTAGACGGTGATCTGGCCAGGGGCTCCGGCTACGCTGCGATCGTGCCGGGGTGCGGCCACGAGCCCATCGAGGGCGAGCTCGGGGGCATCGGCGGCACCGGGCGAGTCGTCGCAGGCGCCCGCGAGCAGCGCGAGCCACAAGATCGAGGTCGGGGCGAAGGATGAGCGTGGCATTCACAGGTGACGTGCCCGCAGCGGCCCCGGTGGATCACGAAGATCCCGAGGCTGGGCCCACAGCCCCGCCGTCGCCGTGCGGGGCGCTCGCCTTGGTCAACCGATGGCTGCTTCGGGTAGATCGACGAGCGTCACCCAGTGCCCGAACCGCTCGAAGTCCTTCCGGTTCAGTGTGAGCAGGGCCTCGACGGCACCACACAACATCGTAGCGACGATGTTCGCGTCGTGGATCTGCTTTCCGGAGACATCGATGTCTCGCACGATCCCGAGTAGCTGCTCGCGGCTCCGAGCGTCCTCGTCCAGGAGGTGCAAGCGGGCAGACAGTTGTTGGATGTTGTCGAGGGCCTCGGCCCGCGTCAGGCCCAACCCGTTGACTCGGAGCGGCCGCGTCGCGACCACGAGGTACTCGCGCAGCACCTGGCCACTGGCAAACAAGGTCGCCTCCTCGCCCGGCCAGCGTTGGAGCACATCGAGCGCGTCTCGATGATGCGGTCGACTCGGATCCGTTGCGGCCAACAAGATGTTGGTGTCCACGAATATCCGCCTAGCGTCCGTCATCGTCGTAGATGTCCTCACGACGCCAAGTGCCCTGGGTCGCCTCCTTGGCCATGTGCAGGCGCAACGGCGGCAAGGCCACCGCGGGCGGGGCTTCGGAGGCGGCCTCGGAGAGGATCAGCAAGAGCTCTCCTTCGAGTGACCGGTGGTGCGCGGCTGCACGGCGCTCGAGAGCATCGAGGACTTCGGAGGGGACGTCGCGCACTTCGACCGCAGGCATGACCCCACCAGGATAGCGTGGTCGGCCGGATACCGCATCGACCGATTCGCTTCACGCGCCGGCGGCCGCGCACGCGGGTGATGCCCGTGCTCGACGTCCGTGTGCGCCGTCGCGACCGCTCGCGTTTGGCGAGCGCCCCGCGAGCGTCGACCCACAGGGGCTTCGCTGGCGTTCACTGGCCCTGATCCCTCGGACCGCGGCGGTCGTGGTCACAGCACGTGCAGATACGCAACGAGGTCGGCGAGCTGCTCCTCGGACACGAGCGCGGGAGCAGGTGCAGTCGCCTCGATCATCTCGCGCACCGCGACCTCCAGCGTCGGGGCGTGACCGTCGTGCATGTAGGGTGGATGCAGGCCCACCGCGTGCAGCGGCGGCACCTGCAGCGGCTCGCCGGTGCCGATCGTGGCAAACGCGTTGTTGGTGAGCGTGGCGCCCGTGTGACAGGCGCTGCACTCGAGGGCGGCCCATGCCGCGGCACCTCGCTCGGCGGCGTCGTCGAGCACCACGATCCGCGCGTGGCTGATCGTGTAGAGCCACTCCTCGAGGGCCGCCGTGCGCTCGCGGCTGGGCATCGTGGCGCCCATGCGCCGCACGAACACGTCGTCGACGAGCGCGGCGAAGTCGGGTAGCTCGCCCGACCAGTGGAACGGCGCGGTGCCGCGTAGCCCCACGTCGAGCGCGGGGGTGTGGCGCCGCCCCAGCCCCTCGAAGCGCCACACGTGGCCGTCGTCTCCGCCCTCGGGATGGCACGATGCGCACGTGAGCGCGGTGCCTGGATCCTCGTGGAAGGACTCGTGCCCGCTGTCGAAGCGGGACGTCTCCGCGAGGCTCAGCTCATCGATGCGATCGAGCTCGTAGTTGTCCAAGCGATACAGGGCCGCCGGCTCTCGCGTCTGGATCAGCAGCCGCGCCGTGGCATCGAAGGCGACGGCGATGGCCTGCGGATCGTCGGGTAGCTCGATATCGATCGGCGCGCGGCACCGCGGCTCGGTGTCGTCAGCGAAATCCTCGAGCGCAACGAGGGCCGCCTGCAGGTGACCGCCGCCAGGGACCGAGGCGGCCGACGCGACCCCGGCCCACCGACCATTCGGGCTCATCGCCACGTCGACCGGCAGCACGACGCCCGTGAGCGGGCCCGTGGAGGATCGCCCGGCGGTCCGAGAGTACATCGACACCCCGGACTGCACGATCGCGCTGCAGCTGCTGCCGCGCCCACCGTAGGCGGGCTGCTCTTCGTCCTCCGGCTCTCCGAGGGTCCGATCGCTCGCGACCTGATGGACCATGACCCAGCCGTCCTCCGTGGCCACGGTGCGCCACGCGGTGCTCGGTAGCATCTCGTCCATGTCCTCGCCGCCGGTCTGCGCGTACCAGCCGCTGGGTTGGATCTCGCCCGTCGACGCGCCCTGCGGATCGAGGGCGAGCACGGTCGCGGAGCGGAAGCGGCTGACCTCGATCGATCCGTCGGGTTGGACCATCACGTCGCGCAGATCGGCGTCGAGCGTGGTGAGCGTCTGCGCGGGGCCGCCGTCGGCGGGCAGCACCCGCAGCCGCCCGTCGGCGCACGCGACGATCACCGCCCCATCGTCGTCGCGAACGTCGAGGCCCCGCGGGTCGCGGCAAACCGCACGATCGAGCACGAGAGTCCCATCGGCGACGTCGATCGCGATGACCCGGCCGGACCCACGCAGCACCACGTGTACCCGCCCGTCGGCGTCGGCCACCGAGCGCCACGGCCACGCGCCCGCGGGCAGCGTGATCGTCTGCGTCAGCGCAAACGCGTGGAGGTCGACGATGTACACGAGATCGCGATCGGGATCGGACACCACCGCCACGTCGGACTCGGGGATCACGGTGAGCGTGCCTCCGAAGATCGGGGGTGGCGGCACCGCGGAGACGACCACGTCGCGATCGTCGACGGGTGGAGGGTCTGGTTCGAAATGGCCGTACGGTTGCTCGCGCTCGGTCCGATCGGCACACGCAGTTACGAGCAGCGAGGCGGCGAACCTCCAGAGCACATGACGGGATCGATGGCTTGGAACCGGGAGTCTCATCGCGTCACCTCCAACCTCGGTCGAGCACGAAGAGTCGAGCTCCCCGATCGTGACTAGCGTAGCGCGAAGCTGAGACGCCCGGGCCACGACTTCGAGGCCATGGGACCGATCCCGCGACGTCGGCCCGCCGGCCGCCCGTGCCGAGCCCCATGGCCCGGCGGGTGGGGAACGCGGCGCGGCTCCCTGGGTCAGGTCGAGTCGAGCTTCATCGCGGCGCAGAGCGCCTGAACGAGCCGCTCGGTGGTCTGGGGCGAAGCCCGAGCCGCAAGCCACTGCTCGGCGCGAACGACGAACCCGCGCAGGTCTCGCTCGAGTTGCTCGACCATGTGTCCGTATCGCTCGACCGAGACGGTGGCCGAAGGCGCGCTGGCGTCGTGCTCGTCGAAGAAGCGCACGTGGCCGTCCTCGAGCGCAGCGGTGGTGAACGGATCATGTCCGTTCCACGGCCGCTGGCCCGTTGTGTCCAGTGCCTTCCACTCGGTCCACCCGTCGATGGTCGCGCAGCATCCGGCCCGAACGATCAGCGCTCCGTCGACGAGGCCGAGAGCCCGGGGGTCAGCTCGCGCTGGTGGGCCAGGCACGCGAACAACGAGCCCACGGTCTTGTCGCTGGCGTCGGCGTGGAATCGAACCTCGACGGAGAGCCCAGGATCGTGGTGAGGCCAGGGGAACCCCGCCCGCGGGGGGGTGAAATCCAGGCAGCTCCACAGCGCCGTGGTGCCCGGCGGCGGCATCGACGATCGAGGCGGACGCCCCGTGTCGCCGAGCAGCGACGAGTCGA
>JBFIJN010000153.1:0-17135 GCA_041600735.1 Nannocystaceae bacterium | reverse complement strand
GAAGTGGGCCAAGCACGCCGAAGCTGCGGCCCTGCACCTCGAAGACGACGTCCTGCGGGCGACCATCGCCATGTGCGAGGGCGCGGTCTACGGGCGGGGGCGCGACCACGAGCGTGCGCTCGCGGCCTTCGAGCTCGTCGTGGAGCTGTACTCGCGCGCGCGCGGGCCCCGGCACGCGTCGGTGGCGATGGCCCTGCACAACGTCGGCGGCTCTCAGATCGCGCTGGGGCGTCTGGAGCTCGCGCTCGGGTCGTTGGGTCGGGCGCTCGAGATCCTCGAGGAGAATCACCCCGGCGACCACCCCGACATCGCGATGACCTTGGGCACGATGGGAGGCGCGTACCTCGAGCTCGGCGAGCTCGAGCGGGCGCGTGAATCGAGCGCGCGCGCGCTGGCGATGTTCGAGGCGCTGATGGGTCCGGAGCACCCCTACCTCATCGAGCCCGCCTTCAATCTCGCCGAGGTCGAGCAGCGGCAAGGACGGCACGCCGAAGCCCTCGCGGGGTGCCGTCGGGCGCAGGCGCTGATGACCGGAGCCTACGGGCCCGAGCACCTGCTGCTGGTCCACCCACAGCTGTGCATCGCGAAGGCGTCGATGGCCCTCGGTGATCCCAGCACGGCCGCGACGGCGCTGGAGCACGCGCTGGCGCTCCCCGATGCCGAGGGCTGGCCCGCCGAGCAGCAGGGCAAGGTGCGATTCCTGCTCGCGCAGGCGCTGACCCAGGAGCCGCGCGATCCGGGCCGCGCGCGGGCGCTGGCCGAAGAAGCGCTCGAGCACTATCGCCACGTGCAGGGGGATGAAGCGGAGAAGATCACGGAGATCGAAGCGTGGCTACGCCGCCATCGCGGCACCCCTGCGCGCCGTCGCCGGGGGTGAGAGTGAGAGTGCGCTGGTTGGCGGCGTATGTCGCCTACTCTCATCGGCAACATCTGCCACCGGTGTAGCCGTCGGGACAGTCGTCGAGCACGATGCCAGTATCACTGGGATGGTGAATTGGGCCGATGACCTCGAGCCCATCGGGGTGCAGATTGCCCCAATGCTCCCTAATTGGACTAATTGAAGAACCTCGCCACGGTGTCCCGATCGCACCTGCTGCGCCTTGACCAGTAAGGGTGGCGCGGGCTCTCGCCCGCGCTCTACTACCCGGCGGTGCGGGAAGCTACGACCCGCAGGTTAACAAGGCGGGGAACGTCTCGATCTTGGCCAAGACTGGGCCCGGGTTCATCGGGTCTTCGAACTCCATCACCCCGTCGAGTTGGTAGGTCTGCTTATCCGCAGGAAAGGTGGACACGTCGGCGCTCAGGCGCACGATCCCCTTGCTTTGCAAGACCTTGCCGGGGAACAAGCCCGCCGCTTCGAAGCGGAGGTACATGTTCAGCTCGTGGCGCCCGCCCTCGCCGCCGGGATTCATCCTGTAGGAGCTGGCCGGGGCCTGCTCCTGGCGGTCGCCATCCAAGCTCATGACAGGAACCCCGACGGGCAGCCCGCCGAAGGCGAAGGAGCAATTGCGGACGATCATCTCCAACAGCGTCGAGCCGTCCGCCAGTATCTTGGGGTCCTCGGTGGAGACCGCGATGCTTCCGTTGATGGCGCTGGTAAAGGCGGAGCCTGACGCATTGAGCTTCACGCCCTCGGCACGGCAACCCCAATTGAAGAACTGATTGAAAATGGACACGAATGGTTCCTGTTGATGTAGGTTGAATTGGGCTCACTCGAGGATCCCATGGCCTCGAGCGTCCGCATCATCGCTCAAGTATGGCGCCCTGGCCAGGCCCGACGACCCCGCGTCCGTGGTCGCCGTGCTACGCTGTGGCGGCGCTTCCACATGACGTGGCTGAACTACCACCACCTGCTGTACTTCTGGACGGCCGCGCGCGAGGGCACGATGAGCGCGGCGGCCAAGAAGCTGCGCGTCACGCTTCCCACGGTGAGCGGCCAGATCCGCGAGCTCGAGGATCGCTTTGGCGGGCCGCTGTTCGAGCGCCGCGGCAGCGGGCTGCGGCTGACCACGCTGGGTGAGCACGTGCTCGGCTATGCGGACGGGATCTTCAGGCTCGGTGAGGAGCTCACCGCGTTGGTCCACGGGGGGGCGACCCGCAAGCCGCGGTTCTCGGTGGGGGTGGTCGACGCGCTGCCCAAGCTCGTCGCCATGCACGTGCTGAGACCGGCGCTCGCGCTGGCCGATCCGGTGCAGCTCATCGTGCGGCAAGGGAGCTTCGATGAGCTGCTGGGCGAGCTGTCGACCCACGCGCTCGACATGGTGCTCTCCGATACCCCGATCTCGCCGCACCTGCACGTGCGCGCGTTCAACCATCCGCTGGGGGCCTCTCCCGTGGGGGTGTTCGCGGCGACGGCCCTGGCCAAGCGCCTGCGCGAGCGCTTCCCGGCCTCGCTGGATGGTGCACCCATGCTGCTGCCGCTCGAGCCCGCGGCCATGCGACGGGCGCTCGCGCACTGGCTCGAGCAGCGCAAGGTCGTCCCGCAGGTGGTGGCCGAGATCGAGGACAGCGCGCTGCTCAAGGCGTTCGCGCAGGTGGGAGAAGGCGCAGTCGTGGCCCCGCTGCTCATCGCCAGCGAGCTGCGCGAGTTCTACGGGCTGCAGCTGGTGGGCGCCTGCGATGGGCTCGACGAGCACTACTTCGCGATCAGCGTGGAGCGCCGCATCCACAACCCAGCGGTCGCCGCGGTGGTGAGCGCGGCGAGCAAGCGCCGCGAGCGGGCGTAGCACGGGCGGCCCGGCTCAGCGCGGCGGAAGCCCCTGGGCCACGCGATGCTCGGCGTAGGCGATGTGCGAGCCGATCGCGGCATCGATCGACTTGGTGGCGGCCGCGGCCGCGCCTTGCTCGCGGAGGTTGACGAGCAGCACGGTGGAGGCACCGAGATCGAGGCGACGGCGCTCGGCCGCGGCAACCTGCTCGGCCAGCGCTCGCTGCTGCTCGGCCAGCTCGTGCTGGGCGAGCGCGGCCCGCAGCGCGATGTCGGCCGTGCGTAGCTCCGCGGTGACCTCGTCGCCCACGAGGCGCCGCTCGGCGCGGACGCGGCCCACCTCGGCGTGAGCGGTCTGGAGCTGCCCCCGAGCCTTGCGCAGCGGAATCGGGACCTCGACCATCAGCGAGAGCGCGAGCTCGGTCGGCAGCAGCGCGGCGGGTCCGGTGCCGAAGTCGCGAGCCACATAGGCCTGCACCGAGACATCGGGCGCGCGTTGGTTGCGGGCCCAGCGAACCTCGAGCTCGGCGATCTGCAGCTCTTGCTCGATCGCCGCCAGCTCGGGCCGGCGCTGCTGCGCATCGCTCACGAGCTGCTCGGGTGCGACGTTGGGGAGCGGCGGGAGCGGCGGGAGCATGGCCGGCGCCAGCTCGCGCTCCGGGATCCGGGGGTGCCCCTCGGCATCGCGCCAGTACAGCGAGAGCTTCACGGCGGCGGCATCGAGCTGCTGCTGCGCCGCGGTGCGATCGAGCTGACGCTCGGCGATGCTGCGCTCGTTGTCGATGGCCTCGATCTCCGCGACGGCTCCCGCCCCGACCATGCGGCGCAGCCCCACCTGACGGTGGTCGGCCAGCGCGAGGAGGCCCTCGACGATCGCGAGCCGCTGGTGGGCTCCCACCCAGCGCCAGTAGGCCTGGGCGGCCGCGAGCTGGAGCTCGAGGCGCTTGGCCTCGGCGCGCCGCTCGGCGAGATCGAGCTGGCGCTCGGTCTGCCGACGATCGGTGCGGCGCCGGTCGATGAAGCCATCGCGCAGCAGCGGCACGCGCACGCCCGCCCGCAGCTCGCCCGCCTGCGCGGTCTCGAGCTTGCCGTCGTAGACCGCGAAGTTGCCCTGCCCTCGCCGCCACCCCGCGAACACCAGCGTGCCCCACAGCGGGGTGGCCTGCTCCACCTTCACGTCGATCTGGCGGGTCTCGTAGTAGCCGACCGGAGCGGCGGCCGCGGTGACGACGAGCGTGGGATCGAAGGCACCGCGCGCGGACATTCGCTTGCCGCGTGCGGCGTCGATCCTGCGGTCGGCCGCTTCCCAGCTGGGGTGCCGACCCGGCAGGCGCTCGAGCACGTCGCGCAGAGTGATGGTCCCCTCGACGCTCGCGCCCCAGCTGGTCGTGGGCCACGCGAGCAGCAGCCCGAGCACGAGCGCCAGTCCGAGCACGCGGTGCACCCCCACCCTCACTTGGCCTCCTCGGGGTCGAGCAGCGCCGGGGGGAACCCGTTGAACTGGCGCCACAGCTCGAAGCCGAGCGGCACCTCGTTGAGCAGCACCCAGCCGTGCACCCGCGTGCCCTGACGTAGGTAGCGCCCGTCGGGCCAGTGGGCGGGATCATCGGGCACGACCACCACGCGGGTCATGCCGCGCTCGTCCGCGGCTGCATCGACGAAGTCCACGGTCGCGCCAAACGTGCCCACGGCGACCGACGGCCAGCCCACGAACTGCACGGCGGGCCAGCCCTCGAACTGCAGGCGCACATGACGACCGCGGGAGACCAGCGGGGCATCGTTGCCGCCGAGCCACAGCTCGACCGCGCGCGCCTCGGTGGTCGGCACGAGCACCGCCAGCGGCTCGCCGGTGTCGACCTGATCACCGCCCTGCTTGGCCACCACCCGCAGGATCCGTCCGGCCCGCGGCGCCGTGACCTCCATGGTCCGCTGACGCGCGAGCCTGGTCTCGAGCGCGAGCAGATCTTCCTGGTGCTTGGTCAGCTCCGCGCGCAGCTTCTCGAGCTCCGTGCGGGCCTTTTGCACGCTCGCGACTCGGTTGGCCGAGGTCTCGGCCCGGTCGGCCTTGGCCGCGCGCTGATCCGCCTTGGAGGCGGAGCGGCGGGCCAGCTTCTCGCGCAGCTCGGCCGCGGCGGTCTCGTGCCCCATCTGCGCGAGCTCGAGATCGCGGCGCGAGGCCAGGCCCTCGCCGTGGAGCTCGCGGATGCGGTCCCGATTGAGTGAGGCGGCGAGTGCCTTGGCCTCGGCGCTGCGCACGTCTTGCTCGGCGGCCTCGACCCCTTGCCCGGCGGCGGAGATCTTCGCGTCGGCCGAGAGCACCGCCGACTCGCGCACGGCCCCCAGGGTCTCGATCTGCTGCTCCATGACCACCATCCCCGTGCGCGTGGCCTCGGCCCGCGCCGCGATCGCGTTGCGCTGGCCCTCGAGGCGCGTGATGAGCTCGGGGTCGTTGTCGGAGATGGTCGCGATGGCCTGTCCGGCGACGACCTCGTCGCCCTCGACGACCGACCAGTGCACGATGCGACCTCCGATCGGTGCCTCGATCTCCTGCTGGCGCTCGAGCGGCGCGTAGGCGATGACGCGCCCGTCACCGCGCACGTTCTGCTGCCACGGCGCGAGCCCGAGGCCCAGCGCGAGGACCAGGCCGCCCACGGCCACCACGCGGGCCAGCACGCGGGCCGCCCTCGGCGTGCGAGTGAGCGAGAGCATGGGGGCGGGGCCGAGCAGCTCGGGTCCACGTGCGATCGAGGGGCTGGGGCGGTTCATGATGGGTCTCCGGCTTGGTCGGTGAACACCTCGTCACAGCGCGCGAGCACCCGCGGATCGCCGCTCACCACGAGCAGCGTGAAGGGAGCCTCGCGATCGAACAGCGCGTCGAGCAGCGGATCGCCGGGGCGCACGAGGCCGTCGAGCAGCCCATCGACCACCAACAGCCGCGGCTGGGCGGCGAGGGCCCGCGCGAGGGCGAGGCGTCGCCGCTGTCCGCGGCGCAGCGGATGACCGCCGAGCACGAGCGGCTCGTCGAGCCCGCGCGGCAGGCTCGCGATGTCGTCGGCGAGCCCCACCGCACGCAGCAGCCCGTGGGCCTCGGCCTGCGTGAGCTCGGGGCGACCGAGCCGCAGGTTGTCGAGCACGGTGCCCGCGAACGCATCGTCGCTGCGCACGAGCGCCACCGCGCGCCGCAGCGACACGAGCTCCACGCCGCGCAGATCGACGCCGTCGAGCTCGACCCACCCGCGCGGCAGCGGCTCGAGCCCGGCCACCGCATCCACGATGCGCGTGGCGGCCAGCTCGCTGCCGCCGAGCCCTACGCGAGCGCCCGCGACGACGTGAAGATCGGCGGCCTCGCCGAGCGCCGGGTCGTGCACGCGCAGCCGCGCCGGTCCTTCCCCGTGCAGCGGCTCGCCGCTCGTGCGCTCGCCCGGCAGGTCGATGAGCTTGGCGAGCTTGGTGGCCGCGGCCACGAGGTCGTAGAGCTGCTCGAGCTGCTTGCCGATGCGAGCGAAGGCGGTCCCGAGCGCGGCCACCACCAGCTCGGCGGCGACCAGCTGCCCGAGCGTGAGCTGCCCGTCGAGCACCAGCGCGCCGCCGAGCCCGAGCAGCGCCGTGCTGGCCAGCACCTGGATCGCCAGGCCCCCCACCGTCTGCGCGAGCAGGTGGCGAAAGTGGACGCGGCGGGCGTCGAGGTAGCCATGGGCGAGCTCGTCCGCGCGCTGGGCCGCGTGCCGCGGGCCACCGCCGCTCTTCCACAAGAGCGGCTGGGCCGCGAGCGCCTCGATCCAGGCCGCGGTGGCGTACTTGGCCGCCGACTCCTTGATCGCGCTGCGCACGGCGCCGCGCCCCAGCACCGAGATCACGAGCACCAGCACCAGCGCGAGCGCGATGCCGAAGGCGAGCAGCAGCGGGTGGTACACGGCCAGCAGCGCAAAGCCGATGAAGGTCTGGAGCACGAGACCCAGGCCATCGATCAACAGGCTCGCCATCGACTTCTGCAGCGTGACGACCTCGAAGAAGCGGTTGGCCAGCTCGCGGCCGTCACGGTGCTCGAGCGCGTCCCGCTCGACGCGAGGGAGTCGGTGGGCGAGGTCGCTCACCACGCGCACGAACACTCGTTGCTGCACGACCTCGACCACCACGGCCTGGAAGGCGCGCAAGATCGCCGAGAAGCTGAGCCCCACCGCGAGCAGCAGTGTGAGCACGACGACCGGCTGGAACACGGTGCCAAAGGCCACGTTGGTGACCAGCGCCTGCACGGCGACCGGGGCGGCCAGCGTGAGCGCGCCGATTGCCACCGCGTAGACCAGCACGACCGCGATGTCGTTGCGATCGAGCGACAAGAGGGCGAGCGTGCGGAGCCAGGGGGAGGCCGGACCGCGGCCGGGGCTGCGTAGGCGCTCGAGCGGCAGCGCGGGCTCGAGCTGCAGCCAGGTGAGCCCGCCTGCGCCGTAGCGCGAGCTGAGGGCGCGGGCGCTGAGACGCACCGTGGTGCGACCGCTCGCGCCGACCTCCGTGATCGGGTAGCGCCGCCCTCGGCGGCCGCTCGAGATCAGCAGCATCGGGCTCGGCCCGGCGAGCATGGCGATCGCGGGCCCAGGGCCTGGCCCGTCCCCCTCGAGGCCGCCCATGCGCGCGCGAAGGCCCGCCTGGCCCAGCACGCGAGCGAGCGACTCCACGGGCCGCCGCCAGCTCAGGCGCGCGCCCAGGGCGGTGGCCGCCACGAGGGCCTCGGGATCCAGCTCGAGATCGGCTGCCCTCGCCGCACAGGATAGGGCGATGCGCAGCTGCGAGCCCCCCGGCTCGCCTGGCCAAGCGACTGGCGGCCCGATCCCATGAGCTTCCCTCGACGCATCCACCTGCATTCTTCGGTGGCAAGCTGAGCGATGGATGGGAGTTCGGCAAATGCAGTAATCGCGAACCGCGACTTAGATTTTCTCGAATATGCACCGCAGCCGTGCGACCTTTGCGCGACGGGGATCCGCTACGCTCCATGGGGACTGCGTGGCGAACGACCCGGTCGTCGCCGCCGCCGAACACTCGAGCTCGCCCGTCTCACCGCCCGCAACACGCGCGCGGCTGCGGCACGCCCGGCCGGTGGCCGTCGCTGGCGTCGTCGCCTGCTCGAGCCTGCTCGCGTGGTGGGTGCTTCTAGCCGCGATCCCGCAGCCGCGCGCGGATCAACTCCAGCGCCTCCGGCAGCCGCTTCTTGGGAATGTTCACCCGCGTGGGCATGCCCCCGCCGATATCCAGCAGCTCCACGAAATCCAGCCCGCTCTCGAACGGCGCGGCAATCGTCGCGTTCCCGGCATCGAGCACCACGCTCACGGTCGCGCGCGCCTGCCCGAGCAGCAGCAGCTCGGTCTTGTCGAACGGCGGAGCGCTCGAGCCGACATCGAGGAACGCAACGTCGCCCTCGATCACATACTCCTCGGCCAGCCGCCGGGCATTGTGGGCCATGCGGTGGAAGTCCTCCGCGGCCTCGAGAATGCTGGTCCGCTCGATCCCCGCCCGCATGCCGCTCACCAGGTACCGCACGACCCGCCGCTTGAGCGTCTCGTCGGTCCAGTGCGCGCGCAGAGCCTCATCGATCCGCGCGGCCTCGGGCGAGACCTCGCCGATCCTCGTGTCCACCGCGCGCGCATCGTCGTCCGCACCGGCATAGGGCTCGACCCCGCCCAAGATCCACTTGGCCGCGGCATACAAGCCATCGAGATCGAAGTGACACACGATCGTCTCGATCGGCCCCGTCGACTCCACCAGCGCGGGATCGATCATCTCCGGGCACGCGCCATGCTCGGCCTTGGTGCACAGCACGAAGCGCTCATCGGCGGCAAAGCGCACGTGCAGCGGGTGGTCGTGGTGATCGACCCATCGCGCCAGTCGCGGGCCGAGCTGCTCGATCAGGCGCCCGGTGGTCTTCTCGAAGCCCTTGCCGATGCCGATCGAGGCGAACGCGATGTCGAGCACCACCACGCGGCCGCCGAGGCTGCCGGCGCGGGGGAGCTTGCGGGGGCTGGCGAACACGAGGTTCGGCAGCGCGGGTGGGCTGCTCAAGGCAGCTCCGCGCGCGCCGCTTCGAGCTCGCCCATGGCGTGCTCGTCGCGGGCCGCACGCGCGGCATCGATGCCGCGATCGAGCACCTGCGCGGCCCGAGCCCGCTCGCCGCGCTTGACGAGCAGGTTGCCGAACATCAGGTAGCTGGGGACGTAGCTCGGATGATCCGTCACCAGCGCGTCGAACACGGCCACCGCCTCGTCATCCTCGCGCTTGGCCAGCTCCATCGCGAGGCCATAGCGCGGGAACGGATCGTCGGGGCGAGCCTCGGCTAGCTTGCGCAGCATCGGTAGGCGATCCATGGCGGTGACCCTTCGACCGGGCTAGGCCCCGGCGGCGGCGGCTTCGGCCTCCGCGGGCTTGGTGCCGGCCTCGCCGTGCTCGGCGATGCTCGCCTGCGCATGCGCGGCCGCGTCGGCCTCGCTCATGCCCAGGCTGACCAGGATGGCCGGCGTCTGCTCGAACACCCGCGTGTTCTGCAGGTGCCCCACCAGCAGCAGGTACGTGGCCACGTGGTGCGGCGCGTACTTGCCCATGAGCATGGTCGCGCCCTCGCGCAGCTTGCTCGGCGGGTTGGTCTCGCAGAAGTCCTCGTCGGTCTCACCGCTGCGGTGCTCGACCTCGAGATAGTCGAGGTAGTCGATGAGCATCTCGCGATGGTGGCGCATCAGCCACTCGATGAGCAGCGCGAGCGCGAGCTGGCCGTTGGCGGCCTCGAGCTCGGTGTCGAAGCGCTTGCGCCACACCTTGAGCCGCGCGGCCTTGGTGTAGGCCGTCTTGGGCACGCCGGTGCTGGAGCCTCCGGCCTTGAGCACGGCGCGGACCTCCTTGCCCGACAGCTCGTTGTAGTAGGCGTCGATGTGCCCGTTTCCCAGGTGCTGACAGATCTCGATCGGCGTCACGTTTCGGGCGTCCTCCGGTGCGAATGAGCGCCGGAGAGTAGCCCGGTTTGCGGCTGGGACAAAACCGCCTCCCAGGGGCCTCTAGCGCTACGCACGCGCGCGCGTCGTGGCGGCCGCGGCCTCCACGTAGGCCTGGTAGGCGCGGTGGAGCCGGCGCGTGACCGGCCCTGCGGTGCCCTCGCCGACCGCCACGTCGTCGAGCCGCGTGACGGGCATGATGCCGCGCACGGAGCTGGTCAGGAACACCTCGTCGGCCGCGCGCAGCTGCTCGGGCGTGATGGTGGTCTCGGCCACGGGCAGGTCCAGCGAGGCCGCCAGCTCGCACACGGTCTGCCGCGTGATCCCGGGGAGGATCCCCGTGTGCATGCTCGGCGTCGCCACGCGGCCGCCGCTCACCATGAACACGTTGCTGGTCGCGCCCTCCGAGACCGCGCCCTCCGGGTTGCACATGATCGCGTCGTCGCCCCCGGCCGCGATCGCCTCGCGCAGCGCGAGGATGTTGTTGAGATAGTTGCCCGACTTGATCGAGGGATCGATCGAGGTCCCCGCGTTCTTGGTGATGTCCACGATCACCGCCGTGATCCCCTTGGTATAGGCCTCGGCCGCGGGGAGCACGAGCGGCTGCACCAGCACGACCAGCAGCGGCGCCTCGCTCCCGCGCGGATCGAGGGCGATGGGTCCTGCGCCGCGCGTGACCACCAGGCGGACGTAGCTCTCGGGATTCTCCGAGGCCGCGTGGGTGCGCGCGATCGTGCGGCCCAGGGCCTCATCGGTGTACGGGATCGAGATCCCGACCCCGGCCCCGCTGCGACGCAGCCGCTGCAAGTGCCGCGCGAGCTCGAGCGGCTCGCCGCCCGCGGTGCGCATCGTCTCGTAGACGCTGTCGCCGTAGAGGAAGCCGCGATCGAACACGCTGATCTTGGCGTCCGCCGGATCGAGCGGATCGGGATGGGTGGACAAGAAGACCTTGGTCGACATGGCGGCGCCCTCGCTTCGCCCTCGCTTCGGTAGCAGACCCGAGGGTGCGGTGACCAGAGTCCACGGCGATCAGGGCCGCGGGAGCTGCCTACGCAGGCGCCACACCGAGGTGGCGCCCTCGAGCACGATCCCGAGCGACATCTTCGATTGCCCGCGCAGGCGGTCGGGGAACACGATCGGGTGCTCCTCGATGCGAAAGCCCGCCACGAGCGCGCGGTACTTCATCTCGATCTGGAAGCCATAGCCGCGGCTGCGCACGTCGTGCAGCGGCAGCGTCTCGAGCACCGCCCGGCGATAGCACACCATCCCCGCCGTCAGGTCGCGCACATCGATGCCGAGCACCTGGCGCGCGTAGAACGAGCCGCCCCAGCTCACCCCGAGGCGCACCTTGCTCCACCCCTCGATGCCTCCGCCCGGGACCCAGCGCGAGCCCACCACCACATCGGCCCCCGCCCGCGCGCGCGCCAGCATCGGTCCCAGGTAGCAGGGGTCGTGCGAGAAGTCGGCGTCCATCTCGAACACGTGCGTGTAGGCGGCGGGCTGGGCGAGCGCCCAGCGAAAGCCATGCAGGTACGCGGGCCCCAGTCCTTCCTTGCGCGCACGGTGAACGACGTGCACGCGTGGATCGGCCGCAGCGCGAGCATCGGCCAGCGCCCCCGTGCCATCGGGGCTGGCGTCGTCGACGACCGCCACGTGGAAGCCGGGCTGGGCGTCGAGGATCGCATCGAGGATCGCATCGATGTTCTCGCGCTCGTTGTAGGTCGGCACCAGCACCAGCGGGCGGGCGTCGGGGGGATGGACTTGGCCGGGCTCGGACACGCGGAAGAGTGACCTCGACGGGTAATGCCCGTCATGCGCAACACTATACTAGCGGCTCGATACTAAGCGCTTGCCGGGGTGGGATACGCCCGATAATGTAGGCGTCGAGCATGAACGGTATGTACGGCAAGAAGGTGGCGAGAGGGCTGGCCACGGTCGCAATGGCGTCGATCGTAGGCGTGCCCGTGGCCCAGGCCGGGCTTCCGTTTCCTGGTGATGGACCCACTGGGCTGCACGACCCCGAAGGCGAGGATCACCACGAGCGCCCGGCCGCCTACGACGATCCCACGCTCGCAGTGCCGCCCCCGTCCGCGGAGACCCCCGACTACCCGCTCGCCGTCGCGTTCACGCCCGCCGATCCCTCCAACTACACCGCCAACGGCATCGTCTCGTACGACTACGTGGTGGTGCACACGATGCAGGGCTACTACGCCGGCAGCATCTCGTGGTTCCAGAACCCGTCCGCCAACGTCTCCGCGCACTACTGCATGCGCGCCTCCGATGGCGAGATCACGCAGATGGTCCGCAACGACGATCGTGCGTGGCACGTGGGCAGCTCCAACAGCTACGCCATCGGCATCGAGCACGAGGGCTTCGTCAACGACGCCAGCTGGTACACGTGGGCAAACTACGTCTCCTCGGCCCGCTTGGCCCGCTGGCTGTGCGAGACCTACGAGATCCCCGTCGACCGCAATCACATCGTGGGACACGTGGAGCTGCCCAGCCAGACCCACACCGATCCGGGGCCCAACTGGAATTGGGACCTCTACATGGCGCTCGTGCGCGACGTGGTGCCCGAGGGCGAGGTCCACGGCGTGGTCGTGGATCGCGAGGCCGCGTGCACCCTCACCGCCAATGCCGACACTTGGGTCAAGGCCACGCTCGAGGATGCAGCTGACCTCGCCGACGATCAGCGCTGCATGATCCCGGCCGGCACCGCGCTCACCTACCTCGCCGCCAGCGACGACATGGTCGGCCACGTGCGGCTCGACTTCGACGCCGACGGCTCGCCGTGTGCGGGGCTGCTCGCCGAGCAGGGCTTCGTGTGGTCGGCTGCGTTCGATGGCGCCTGTGATCCGCAGGCCATGGCCGCTCCCGGTGCTGCCGTGCGCCTCGATGGCGGCGCCGAGATCCCCGTGGATGCCGAGGGACGCTTCGTGCTCACCGGGGTGGCCGCAGGCGCCCACACCCTCGATGTGGTGGGCGAGGGCTTCATCGCGGGCCTGGCCCCGATCGACCTCGACGTCTATCCCGGCGCACGCGTGGTGGTGGGCCTCGATCCAGTGCCCGCGGGGAGCGACGGCGGAACCGATGATTCCGGTGGCCCGCCCACGACCGGCAGCGGCGAGGGCGGAGACGCAGGCACGGCCGGCGGCTCGGGCGAGGAGCCCCCCAACGAAGATCCCCCGGCCGGGACCGATGGCGACGACGGCCGTGCCCTCCCGCCGGGCTTTGGCGAGGACGACGGCAGCGGGTGCGGCTGCACGCAGCCGCGCGGCGGCGCGGCGCCCTGGGCCCTGGCGCTCCCGTTGCTGCTCCTGGCACGGCGGCGACGGAGCCTGCGGTAGGGGTAGGCCCCGGCGCGAAATTAATCGACTGTTAGGACGGTCGACCCGTGCGGGGTGTGTGCTACCCTCCGCCCTACACCCCCCTTCGGAGTCGTAGTCCAACTTGCGCAAGATTCGTTGCCATTATCCCTCGGCGAGCTCCTTCATCGAGGCGATGACGTCGGCGGGTGAGCCCAACGCTCTGCAGGTCTTCACGACCGACGCCTTCGAGCCAGGCGAAGAGGTCCTGCTCGAGACCTACTTTCCCGGCCTTCCCGGCAAGATGATGGTCCGTGCAATCGGTAAGGACTGGCACGCCGCGCGGCCGCGCTTGCGAGTTCGCGCGGGCGGCGTGCTGCGCTGCACGGGCACCGAGTGGCGCAAGCTCGAGTTCCTCCAGCGGGTCGGCAGCGGCGAGCTCCAGCTCACCGCCCGGCGTCGTCACGTACGCCTCCCCGTCATGGTCGAGGTGCGCTGGCGCCATCAAGGCGACACCGAGTCGTTCCTGGCGGCGCTCTCCGAGATCTCCGAGGGCGGCGCGCTGCTGCTCACGCGCGAGCCCCCGGCCGCGGGCAGCGAGGTGATCGTCGAGATCACCCCGCCCGGCAGCGAGCGCGCGCTCGAGGTACTGGCGATGGTGCGCAACGCGAACAACCCCGATGGCGTGGGCCTCGAGTTCCAGGCTCGCGACATGGGAGGCGTGCACCGCCTGCGCGAGGTGATCCGCCGCCTCGTCGAGCAGTGAGCGGCTCATGCGGTGGCCTGCGCTCGCGCGCCTGCGTGCGGGCACGACTCACCACCGCCTGACCCTCGGGCTCGGCATCGCGACGCTGATCATCGGTGCGTGGCTGCTGCTCCAGGACGACCCTCGCGCTCCCGCGGGGCCGTCCGATGCGGCCGAGTCCGCGCTCGCCGAGCGCTCGACACTCGAGCCCGCACTTGGGCCCGCCTCGGCCGAGGTCCGCCCCGATCTCGCGGGGCTCCCCCACGCCTGCGAGGACCTGGCCGCGCGGGCCCGGGAGGGCGGCCCCGATGCGGTGCTGCTGGCCTGGCTGTGCCCCGAGTGGCCGCTCGACGCGGTTGCGGCCCGCGCGGCCCTGCTCGCCGTGCGCAGCCCCGAAGAGGCCGCCGCCCTCGTCCCGCGCCTGGCCGATCACCCCGCGCTGCAGGGCCTGCTGCGCCTGGTCGCGCAGCTGCCCGCGCCCGTCGCGACCGAGCTGCCCGATCCGAGCGCCGCCGTGGTCAGCCCGATCGACGACCAGGTCTTGGCTCGGGTCCAGCGCGCTCACGCCACCATTGCCGCGCGGGGCATTGGCCCCAGCGAGCGCACGCGGGCGCGTGCGTGGGTGGCCAAGACCTATCTGCAGGCGACCCAGCAGCTCGGCGTCGGCGTGGGCCGGCCGCTCGAGCCGTTCGCGCGGCTGCTGGCCGGGAGAGCGCTGCACCATGGCCGCCAGCTGTGCACCGCGTACCTCCAGCGCCGCGTGAGCGGCTTGGCCCCGCTGTTCCAAGAAGTGGAGGCGCGCCTGTGGGTGATCGCGACCGCGCTCGAGGCCAGCCCCCACCACGGCGACGCCGCGCGCTTGGCCGTAGAGCTCGAGGAGACGCGACGCTACCTGCAGCGGCAGGGCCCCCGCGATCGGCTCGCGCGCTATCAGGCCGCGCACACCAGCACCCCCCGCGAGATCACGCAGCTCGACCCGCTCGTCCACGATCGCATGCGATTGCTCGATCACGGCTTCGTGGATCTCGCGATCGCGAGGGCGATCGACGAGGCCACGCGCCCCGAGGGCCCCGGCCTGCTGCCGATGGAGCAGCTGCTGCGCGACACGCTCGCCCGCGCCGAGCGTGAGGAGTACTTGGCCTTGCTGGAGCGCCGGCTGGCCCGCGCGCGCGCCCGCAAGCCCCCGCCGGCCGAGCACGGGGCCCGGCCGCCCGAGCCCTTGGTCGAGCCTCCGTGGCCCGATGCGGGGGTGGTGGCCGAGGAGGCCGCGGGCTGGATCGAGCGCGCCCCCCCCGAGCCCGAGCTCCCGCGTCGCTACGCGCTCGGGCGCGCGCTCCTGTTGATCCGCGCGCGACCCGATGCGCTCGTGCTGCTCATCGACCACGCAACGGCCGCGGACGCGAGCCCTTCACTGCGCCGGGCCGTGGGCTGGCTGAGTCTCGAGCTCGCTGCGCGGGACGATGGCCGCCTGGCCTGGCTCGCGCGACGGGTCGCGGCCGAGCCCCGCGGGATCCCCGGAAACGACCTCGACCGCAGCGAGACCGCGCGCCGACGCCGTTTTGCGCTGAGCCTGCGCCAGGATGGCCGCATGCCGCGAGGCCCCGGGATGATCGACGGTTGAACTCGAACGCGCCAGCAGAGAATAATGACCCGTGCTCGGCGTCGAGTGCCACACCGTGGACACGGGCCGTATGCCTCGGACCCACACCCCACCGGAGACCGCCAACATGACCCATCGCATGACCAAGCTCGCCCTCCTTGCCACCCTGCCCATCCTCGGCCTCGGCTGCGGCTCCGTCGAAGGCCAAGAAGACGCTGGTCGCGGCATGCGGGCGATGATGTCCGTGCTGGGCACCGGCGCTCCGGGGGCTTCGTTGATGGCGGCCCGAGGCGAGCGCCCCACCAGCTTTCGCGCCTTCGACCTAGGCCTCGACGGTGGGATCCGCATCGACGCCGACATCCCCTGCCCGAGCGGCGGCAAGATGAAGCTCGACGGCAGCGCCACGATCAACGCAGACCTGGGCAATGTCGACGGCTGGGATGCCTACGCCACTGCGGCGCTGGAGTTCGATCTGGGGGTGAAGTTCCGGCGCTGCAAGGTCGACGGAATCAAGCTGGGCGGCAACATCGACTACTCGCTCACGATGGAGGTCGACTCCGCCGCCGGCGAGGCCTCGCTTCACTGGGACTACACCGGCAAGGTGACCTTCCGCGGCGACGTCGAGGGCACCTGCGAGATCGACATGCATGCGTCCGCGAGCAGCAGCGACGCGTTCAGCAACCTCGAGGTCCGCGCCTTCGCCGGCTCGATGTGTGGCCTCGACGCGGAAGAGGTCTCGGCCTACGCCGAGCTCGACGCCGCCTTCTAGCCGCGAGCTAGCCGCCCGGAGGCGGCGGCAGGTTGCCCAAGGGGTCCCGCGGGGGCTTCTTGGGCTGCAGCTTCTTGGGCGGATCTTCCTTCGGCTTGGGATCGGCCTTCGGCTTGGGATCGGCCTTCGGCTTGGGCTTCGAAGTCCCCGTGGACTTGGGCGCGGCCGCAGGCTTGGGCGGCGGCTCCTCGACCACCGGCTTCTCCGTCGGCGCCTCTTTGGGCTCCTCGACGGGGACCTTGGCATCGCCCGCTTCCGTCGGCGCGGCCGCGGGGTCGACGGGGGCATCGCCCGCCTCGGCTCCGACCGCCGCCGGAGCGTCGTCCGCGGCCTTGGCCTCTTCTTGCCCGGCCTTGGGCGTGGTCTCGGCGGCTGCCGCGACCGGGGCCGCCTCGGTCTGGGTGCTGGCCTCGGACTTGGGCGACAGCGCCATGTAGGCCACGATGCCGCCGATCACCAGGACCGTGAATCCACCGAAGATCCACGTGGAGGGGCCCGAGCGCAGGTTGTTCGAGCGCTCCTCCCGGGCGTTGCCGAGATCGAGGGTTGCCCCCATGAACGTGCCGCGCGAGCCGCGATGCTCACGGTCCGCCTCCGAGCCGGTGAACTCGAAGACCGTGCGGCTGCCCGCCATCAGCTCGTTGTTGCGGCCGCCCTGAGGGGCGGGCGCCGGCCCACCGGCGTGGCCGTGCGGGTGCGGGCCCGGCGGGTAGCCGCCAGGCGCGGGAGGCTGGCCGCCGGCCCCCGGGGGGCCGTATCCGCCAGGCGCCGGCGGATAGCCGCCCGCAGGTGGAGGGCCGTATCCGCCGCCAGGCTGCTGCGGCGCTTGGGGGTGTGAAGGCGCTCCGTACGGGGCCGGGGGCTGCGGTCCGCCGCTGCCCATGGCTCGTGTGTTTCCTGGATTGTTGTTTCCGTTCACGGAACGCTCTCCCTGCAAGGGGTGCCGGCAGTGTGCCACGGGCGGCGAAAGCCTGCGAGGTCGGGCGCGCCGGTGGCCATACGTGGCCCACGGCGCGCCGCGCCCCTAGCGCGGCGGTT
>JBFIJN010000152.1:0-17249 GCA_041600735.1 Nannocystaceae bacterium | reverse complement strand
CTTCGCGAGATCGAGCCCGTCGATCCACTCCATCACGAGGTACAGGCGCCCGTTCTCCTCGCCCGCGTCGAACACCTGCACGACGTTGGAGTGGGTCATCAGCATGGAGAGGCGCGCCTCCGCCATGAACATGCGTCGGTGTCGCTCGTCGCGGGCCACCCGTGCCGCCATCAATTTGATCGCGACCGTCTTGGTGGCCCCACCCATGCTGGCGCGCCGACCCATCCAGACTTCGGCCATTCCGCCGCCGCCGATCCGCCGGACCAGCTCGTACTGCCCTACGCTCTGGGTCACGTCGAGGCGAGCGTGGCGGTCGGGGCTCGCGGGTGTCAAGGAAGCAAGGACCGCTCGGCCTCTGGCTCCAGCCGTTGCGCCGCAGCACGCCGCGGCGGCAGACTCTCCCCGTGGCGCGTCGTCGTCGAAGAGCACGCCGGCGCCGAGGCGGGCGCACGGGAGGTCTGGTGGTGCTGCTGCTCGGGCTCATCGCGGCGTGGTGGGTGGACGCGAACGGATGGCCGACCGCGCGCGAGGATGCGACCGAGACCACCCCTGCGGTGGCGCCCAGTGCCTATGATCGTGGCGACTGGTCGCACTGGAGCGACGCGGACGGCGACTGCCAGGACACGCGCCAAGAGGTGCTCGTGGCCGAGTCGGAGATTCCGGTGCGCTTTCGCGACGATCGACGCTGCGCCGTGGCGAGCGGCCGCTGGCGCTGCCCGTACACGGGACGGGTGATCACCGATCCCCGCGAGCTCGACGTCGATCACCTCGTGCCGCTGCACGAGGCCCATCGCTCCGGGGGCCACGCGTGGGACCGAGCCCGGCGCGAGCGCTTCGCCAATGCGCTCGACGACCCCATGCATCTCGTCGCGGTCGACCGCGGCGCCAATCGATCCAAGGGTGACAAGGCGCCCCATGCCTGGATGCCGCCCTCCCCCTCCGAGCGCTGCGGCTACCTGCGCGCGTGGGTCGACATCAAGGAGCGCTGGGGCCTGAGCCAGAGCGCTCCCGAGCAGGCCTATGTCGAGCGTGGGCTCGCCGACTGCAAGCGCGGCAAGACCCCTACCCTCCCCTGAGCGAGGCCTGGGCCGCGTCGCTCGTCAGCCGCCCACGATCCCGGTCATCGCGGCCAGCTGACGCCACAGCACCGGGTCGTAGCGCTCGGGGCCGTTGTACTTGTACGTCTTCTTCTCGTGGTGCCACACGACGCCCATGTCCTTGCAGCCATGGAAGCGGTCGGCCCGCGAGCAGTAGATGCGGATGTGCATGTGGTCGTCGTGCGGCAGCGAGTCACCGGGCTGCTGCATCACGGTCTCGGCGTACGAGACGATCCACTCGGGACGCCCGCGCTTGCGTGCATCGGCGAGGATGAGCGCCTCGAGCGCGCGCGAGATGAAGATCCACTGCACGCGGATGGTGGGATCGCGCAGCAGCGCCTCGATGAACAGCCAGTTCTTGCGCGCATCGAAGCGTCGATCCGCCCACTGCGGATCGGCATAGCCCGCGGTGTACTCGGCCGGCAGGATCGGGCGGCCCTCGCTGCCGAACAGGATCATGTCCTCTGCGGGCGGGGGCAGCGACTTGCCGTCGGCGAGCTTGGTGTAGAACAGCACGTCGACGTCGCGCCCCGCCTGATGGCTCTTGTGCCACTTGGACGGGCCACCCTGCTCGGGCGAGAGATCGGCGAAGCCTGCGGTCGACTGCCAGTAGCGCGCCTTCACCCGCGCCGCGGCGTGCTGCAGCGCGCCCACGAGCTCATCGGTGCCGTAGTTGAAGCCGCGCCGACGCCACTTGTCGGGGACCTGGTAGCCGACCCCGCGCAGGCGCAGGCGGGCCGGCTGCCGCACTCGGCCCGCGTGGATCTGGCCGGTGGACACCGAGGTCTGGTCGGTCCACAGGTTGGGGCCCGCGCACGAGATCGCGCTGATCCCGAGGATCAGCGGGATCATGCGCAGGAGGGCGCGGCGCCGGGGCATCGACCAAGCATAGACCGGCCCACCCGACCAGCCCAATGGGGATCCCCCTACGCGAGCAGGGCGCCCCCGGAGACCGGTGACGCCCTGCGTGAACACGAGCGATGAGCGCCGAGGCGCCCGCGCGCTAGTTCTTCTCTTCGAACTCGGCGTCGATGACCTCGCCGCCCTCGTCCCCGCCCGCGGGTCGCTGGCTGGGCTCTGCCTCGGGCTCGGGCCCGCCGCCGCCGCCGGCCTCGGCCGAGGGCGCGCCCTGGCCGTACATCGCCTGCGCCATCTTGTGGCTGGCCTTGGTCAGCGCCTCCTTGGCGGCGGCGATGCGATCGGCGTCGTCGGAGTCGACCGCGGCCTTGGCCTCGGCGAGCGCGGTCTCGACCTCGGCCTTGGGCTCGGCCGGAATCTTGTCGCCCGATTCCGACAGCAGCTTCTCGGTCTGCAGCACCATCGCCTCGAGCGCGTTCTTGGTCTCGACCTTCTCGCGGCGCTTGCGGTCCTCGTCCTCGTGGGCCTTGGCGTCGTCCATCATCTTGTTGATCTCGGTCTCCGACAGACCCGAGCTCGCGGTGATGGTGATCTTCTGCTCCTTGCCGGTGGCCTTGTCCTTCGCCGACACGTTGACGATGCCGTTGGCGTCGATGTCGAACGTGACCTCGATCTGAGGCACGCCGCGCGGCGCGGGCGGGATCCCCACGAGGCTGAACTTGCCCAGCGTGCGGTTGTCGTTGGCCATGGCGCGCTCGCCCTGGCACACGTGCACCTCCACCGAGCTCTGGTTGTCGGCCGCAGTGGTGAAGCTCTCGGACTTGCGCGTGGGAATGGTGGTGTTGCGCGGGATGAGCACGGTCATCACGCCGCCGAGGGTCTCGATGCCCAGCGACAGCGGGGTCACGTCGACCAGCACGATGTCTTGGACCTCGCCGGAGAGCACGCCGGCCTGCACCGCCGCGCCCAGGCCCACGACCTCGTCGGGATTGACGGTCTTGCCGGGCTCCTTCTTGAAGAACTCGCGGACCTTGGCCTGCACCATCGGGATGCGGGTCGAGCCGCCGACGAGCAGCACCTCGTGGATGTCCTCGACCTTCTTCTTCGCGTCGGCCAGCGCCTTGCGGCACGGCTCGACGGTGCGCTCGACGAGCGCGGAGACGAGGCTCTCGAACTTCGCGCGCGAGAGCTTCACCTGCATGTGCTTGGGACCCGAGGCGTCCGCGGTGAGGAACGGCAGGTTGATCTCGGTCTCGGGCGCCTGCGACAGCTCGATCTTGGCCTTCTCGGCCGCGTCCTTGAGCCGCTGCATCACGAGCTTGTCGTTGCCGACGTCGATGCCGGAGTCCTTCTTGAACTCCTCGAGCAGCCAGCCGATGATCATGTCGTCGAAGTCATCTCCGCCGAGCTGCGTGTCGCCGTTGGTCGAGATCACCTCGACCACGTTCTCGGCCACCTCGAGAATCGAGATGTCGAACGTACCGCCGCCGAGGTCGTAGACGGCCACGATGTGCTCGTCGGTGCCGCCCCGCGACAGGCCGTAGGCGAGCGCGGCCGCGGTCGGCTCGTTGACGATGCGCTTGACGTCGAGCCCCGCGATGCGCCCGGCGTCCTTGGTGGCCTGGCGCTGCGAATCGTTGAAGTAGGCGGGGACGGTGATGACGGCTGCGTCGACGGGCTCGCCGAGGTAGTCCTCGGCCGCCTTCTTGAGCTTCATCAGGATGCGCGAGCTGATCTCGGGCGGGGGGTAGGCCTTGCCGCGGGCCTCGATCTGCACGTCGCCGTTGGGGGCGCGCACGACCTTGAAGGGCACGCGCTTGCGCTCCTTCTCGACCTCGTCGAACTTGCGGCCCATGAAGCGCTTGGCCGAGAAGATCGTGTTCTCGGGGTTGGTAATCGCCTGACGACGCGCCTGCTGGCCCACGAGGACGTTGCCGTTCGCCTCGAACGCAACGACCGACGGCGTGGTGCGGCCGCCCTCTTCGTTGGTGATGACCTTGGGGTCGTTGCCTTCCATGACCGCCACCACCGAGTTGGTGGTGCCGAGGTCGATGCCGATGATCTTGCCCATGGGGTGGCCTTCAGGGTCCTTTCTGGCGTCTCGCGGGACGGTGTCCCTGCGCGAACGTGGAGCTGCTCGTAGAGATGAGAGGGAGCGGTGGAGTTGACCCTTGCTCCGCACGGGATCCGCGAATCACGTGAGGTGTCGCGCGCTCCGAGGTGCCTCGGAATCGCACTGCTTGGGCGGGCGCAGCCTAAGGCCCTGGTAGGGCAAGTCAACCCCGCGCCCGGGCTACGGTCCATTTCGCCGCCGAACGGCGAGCGCCCAGCCGAGGCCCTCCCGCGCATCCGCCCCGCCCGCCCAGGGCGCGAGCAAATCCGGCGGGGCCAGGGGCTCGACGCAGGCGACTAGTCCGCGCTGGCCGGCGCGGCCTCGCCGACGTCGGCCGGCTCGAGGTCCTCGAGCACGGCTGCGAGCACGTCGCCGACCGTCTTGACGAACACGATGTCCATCTCCTGTCGGATCTCCTCGGGCACGTCGACGACGTCCTTCTCGTTGCGCTCGGGCAGCACGATGCGCTTGATCCCGGCGCGGTGCGCCGCGAGCATCTTCTCCTTGATGCCGCCCACGGGCAGCACCAGGCCGCGCAGCGTAATCTCACCCGTCATCGCCACGTCGGAGCGCACGCACCGTCGCGCGAGCAGCGAGGTGAGCGCGGCGATCATGGCCACCCCCGCCGAGGGACCGTCCTTGGGGATGCCGCCGGCCGGCACGTGCACGTGTAGATCGTGATCCTTGACGACCTCGGGATCGAGCCCGAGCTCGGGCAGGTGGCTCTTGACGTAGCTGAGCGCGGCCTGGGCCGACTCCTTCATCACGTCGCCCAGCTGCCCGGTGAGCATGAGCCCGCCCTTGCCCGGCATGCGCGAGCACTCGACGAACATGATCTCGCCGCCCACCGGGGTCCACGCGAGGCCCGTGGCCACGCCGGGCTCCGACGTGCGCTCGGACATCTCGGGCATGTACTTCTGCGGGCCTAGCGACTCGCGGATCTCGAGCTCGGAGAGCTCGAGGCGGCCCTTGGTGTCGCCCTCGACGATCTTCACCGCGACCCCGCGGATCACCGCGGAGAGCTCGCGCTCGAGGTTGCGCACCCCGGCCTCGCGCGTGTAGCTGTCGATGAGCTCGAGCACCGCCGACTCGGTGAACGCGAGCTCGACCCCGGCCTCGGCGAGCCCGTGCTCGCCGATCTGCTTGGGCACGAGGAAGCGCTTGGCGATCGCGAGCTTCTCTTGGCGCGTGTAGCCGGGCAGCTCGAGGATCTCGAGGCGATCCTTGAGCGCGGGCGGGATCGGGTCCATGTAGTTCGCGGTCGCGATGAACATCACCCGCGACAGGTCGAACGAGACCTCGAGGTAGTGGTCGGAGAACGAGTTGTTCTGCTCGGGATCGAGCACCTCGAGCAGGGCCGAGGCCGGGTCGCCACGAAAGTCGTGCCCGAGCTTGTCGATCTCGTCGAGCATGATCACGGGGTTGTTGGTCCCCGCCTTCTTCATGCCCTGGATCAGGCGCCCGGGCAGCGAGCCGACGTAGGTGCGCCGGTGGCCGCGGATCTCGGCCTCGTCGCGCACGCCGCCCAGCGAGATGCGCACGAATTTGCGCCCGATCGCGCGCGCGATGCTCTTGCCGAGCGAGGTCTTGCCCACGCCTGGGGGGCCCAGCAAGCACAGGATCGGCCCCTTCTTGCTGGCGTTGAGCTTGAGCACCGCCATGTACTCGAGGATCCGCTTCTTGACCTTCTCGAGGTCGTAGTGGTCCTCGTCGAGCACCTCGCGCACGGTCTTGATGTCGATCTGATCCTCGGTGGAGATCGACCAGGGCAGCTCGACGAGCCACTCGAGGTACGTGCGCGTGACCGTGTACTCGGCCGAGGACTGCTGCATCTGCTTGAGCCGATCGAGCTGCTTGAGCGCGACCTTCTCCGCGTCGACGGGCATCTTGGCCTCGGCGATCTTCTTCTGGAACTCCTCGACGTCGCCGCTCTCGTCGTCGATCTCGCCGAGCTCGCCCTTGATGGCCTTGAGCTGCTGGCGCAGCACGTACTCGCGCTGGCTGTGGCCCATCTCCTCTTGGACCTGCGAGTTGATGCGCTCGCGGACCTTCAGGATCTCGAGCTGGCGGGTGAGCAGCGTCAGCACCTTGCGCAGCCGCTCGGGCACCTCGGCCGACTCGAGCACGTCTTGCTTCTCGGCCGGCTCGATGTCGAGGTTGCTGACCACGAGATCGGCGACCTGGCCGGCATCGGTCACGCTGTCGAGCAGCGTGGCCGCCTCGCGCGGCAGCTCGGGCACCAGCGAGATCAGCTTCTTCGCCGTCTCCTTGATGTTGGCGACCAGCGCCTCGGACTCGAGCTCGGTGCTGGCGTCGAGATCGGCGACCTCGGTCACCCGCGCGACGATGAACGGATCCTGCGCCGTGATCTCTTCGATGCGGATGCGCATGACCCCCTGGAGGATCACGCTGTAGTTGTCCTTGGCGAGCTTGATGACCTTGAGGATGCGGGCCGCGCAGCCCACGTTGTGGAGGTCCTCGGTGCTGGGATCCTCGACCCTCGCCTCGCGCTGCGTGACGATGCCGATGATCGGTCGCTCCTCGCGGATCGCCTCTTCGATGAGCTTGACGGACTTGGGCCGCCCAACGTCGATGGGGATGATGGAGCCGGGAAACAGCACCGAGTTGCGCAACGGCAACACGGAGACCAACTCCGGAAGCTCGGGCCTTTCGTCGCTCTCGGAGGTCTTATTGGTCATCTAGGGCGGGTTCCGGCGCCAACCGTAACACCGGGCCCCCTCGTGTCAACCTGGCGGGTCGGGCGGGTTCGCGGCCAGCCTACGCGGACCGGCCTCGGCGGTGCTAACGTCCCCCAGTGCCCCCGCTGTGTGTCGTCGTCGCGGCCGGTCCCGACCTAGGGCGCCGCGTGCCCGTAGACGGCGAGGTGAGCGTGGGCCGTGGCGCCGCCGAAGCGCTGCAGCTCACCGACAGCGCCGTCTCCCGCCATCACCTCACGCTCCAGCCCGGGGTCGATCCCGCGGGGCGCCCGGCGGTCGTCGTGGCCGCGATCGCGGGGGTGAACCCGGTCTGGACGCTGGTCGAGGGGCGCCGCACCGACGTGCGCCCGGGCGACCACCTCCCCGAAGGCGGCACGATCACCCTCGGCAGCACCACGCTGCGCATCGAGGCCGCGCCCGCGCAGGAGCGGCCCGCGGGGCGCAGCACCGTCGAGATCGACGCCCGCGTGACCGAGGGTCCCGACGGCTCCGACCGGCTGGCCTCGCTGGCCACGCTCGGTGACCGCCTCGCGCGCTGCCAAGGCCTGCAGGCCGTGTTCAAGGAAGCGACCGCGTGGGCCGTGAAGGCGCTGCCCGCCACGCGCGCGCTGCTGCTCTCGCCCGACGGCCGTGACATCTTGGGCGCGGCCACGGACGGGGCCAAGAGCGATCTTGCGCTGTCGCGCACGCTGCTGTCGCGGGTGCTCGCCGAGCGGCGCGCCTTCCTGGTGCGTGACGTGCTCGCCGAGCCCGACCTCGCCGATCGCCGCTCGGTGCAGATCCGCGGGATCGTGGGCGCAATGGCGGCTCCCGCCGAGAACCTGGTGTTCTACGTCGACTGGGGCGCGGTCGAGGCCGTCACGCGACCGCTCGACGAGAATGCGCTGCTGCTGCTCGTCTGCGCCGCGCACCTGGTCTCCGCCCTCGGCGACAGCGCCTCCGAGCGCTCGCAGCTGCAGGCCGCAGCCCAGCTCGGAGGCAGCGCCCGCGGCGGGGGCAAGCACCGCATGCCCCGCATGATCGGGCAGTCCGCCGCGAGCAAGCGCCTGCAGGTGTTCATCGAGCGCGTGGCCAGCAGCCCCGCCACGGTGCTGCTGCGCGGCGAGAGCGGCACGGGCAAGGAGCTCGCGGCCGGCCTCGTGCACGGGCTCTCCGCGGTCGCCAACGGACCGTTCGTGGCCATCAACTGCGCGGCGATCCCCGAGCAGCTGCAAGAGAGCCAGCTGTTTGGCCACGAGAAGGGCGCCTTCACCGGCGCGATCAGCCAGCACGACGGCGTGTTCGCCCAGGCCGACGGCGGCACGCTCTTCCTCGACGAGATCGGCGAGATGAGCCTGTCCACGCAGGCCCGCATGCTGCGGGTGCTCGAGACCCGCCGGTTCACGCGAGTGGGCGGCACCAAAGAGGTCCAGGTCGCCGTGCGGCTGGTCGCCGCCACCCATCGCGATCTGCGGCAGATGGTCGCCGAGGGCCGCTTTCGCGAGGACCTGCTCTACCGCTTGTCGGTGATCGCGACCGAGCTGCCGCCGCTGCGCGAGCGCCCCGACGACATCGAGCCGCTCGTGCAGCACTTCGCCGCCGCGCTCGGCGACGAGATGGGGCGCCGCATCGAGCGGATCGCCCCCGCGGCGCTCGATGCCCTGCGTGGCTATCGCTGGCCGGGCAACGTTCGCGAGCTCCGCAACGTGGTCGAGCGCGCGCTCGTGCTCGGCGACGGCCCCGAGCTCGAGCTCGACGACCTACCGCCCGAGCTGGTCCACGCCGCCCCGGCGGGGACTTGGGCGGGGCCGTCCGCGAGCGCGGAGCCGGGCCGGATCCGCACGCTGGCCGAGCTCGAGCGCGAGGCGATCGCCGCCGCGCTCACGGCCACCGGGGGCAACAAGGCCCGCGCCGCCGCGCTCTTGGGCATCGATCGCACCACGCTCTATCGCAAGCTCAAGGACCATCAGATCGCCAAGGTCTAGCCGCTCCGCTCGTGCGAGCGGAGCGCGACGGTCAATCCCAGCGACTGCCGCGGCGCCCGGGCAGATCGAACAGATCGTCGGCCTCGAGCTCGTCGAGCAGATCCAGCTCGTCCTTGCCGAGCGACTCGTGATGCGAGTACGAGCCGCTCAACGCCTCACGCTGGAACTCTTGGTAGGTCTGGTAGCCGCTGCGAAAGTAGGTGCTCATGAGGTGGGCGTCTCCTGGGTCGGGGTGGCGGTTGGACGAGAGGTGGACGCGGGCCGGCCCCGGTGAGCGGTCACCATTGACCCCTCGAGGCGCGAAGCTGCGACGGCGGGGCCGTAGGGGGCCCGAGGTTCGTGGACACCCGCGGCGCCCGGGGCCGTCGCAACGACCCGATGACCGAAAGGTATTCCGTGCACCTACATGTGTACAAGAATCTTACCGATCTCGTAGATCCCCTCCCAACCGCCCCTGCTTGGCCTCTCAGGCACTTTTCGGGGTCCGAGGCCCCGCTGGCCTTCGCCGATGACGGGACAGTGGTAAGGATTGGCGCCGTGCCGAGCCCCTCCGCCGCCTCCCGCCGCAAGCCCCGGGTCCGCCCTCGGGTCGTGGCCATCAGCAACCAGAAGGGTGGCGAGGGCAAGACGACCACCGCCGTCAACCTCGCGGCCAGCTTGGCCGCGGGTGAGCACCGCGTGCTCCTGGTCGATCTCGATCCCCAAGCCAACGCGAGCTCTTCGGTGGGCTACCCGCGTGGAGCCGTACAGGCCGGCACCTACGAGCTCATGCTCGGCGGAGCCCGCTTCGCCGACGTGGTGAAGCCGACCGAGCTGCCCACGCTGTGGGTCGTCCCGGCGTCGGCCGATCTGGCGGGGGCCGAGGTCGAGCTGGTGAACCTCGAGGATCGCGAGCGGGCGCTCAGCCGCGCGCTCGCCCCGGTGCTCGAGGGCAGCGAGTACGATCTCGTGATCTTCGACTGCCCGCCCTCGCTCGGCTTGCTCACCATCAACGCGCTGGTGGCCGCCGATCGCGTCATCATCCCCATGCAGGCCAAGTACTTCTCGCTCGAGGGGCTGGGTGCGCTCAACGGCACCATCGAGGCGATCCGAGGCAGTCTCAACCCGCGCCTCGCCATCGAGGGCATCGTGTTCTGCATGTTCGACCCCCGCACCAACCTCGCGCAGCAGGTCGTGACCGAGGTGCGCGAGCACTTCGCCGACGCGGTCTACGAGACCATGGTGCCGATCAACATTCGCCTGTCCGAGAGCCCCAGCTTCGGCAAGCCCGCGCTCCTCTACGACATCGAGAGCCGCGGCGCGCAGGCCTATCTGCAGCTCGCTCGCGAGGTGCTCTCGCGCATGGAAGCCAACGACGCCAAGAGCACCAAGAGCTCCAAGGGAGCGGCATGAGCAGCAAGCGACGACCTGCGCTCGGCCGCGGACTGGGGGCGCTGCTGCCCGGAGCCGGCCCCAAGGGGGCGGCCAGCGGCGAAGCCTCGACCGGCGAGGCCGCCGACCCGACCCCGAGCTCGAGCATCGCGGCGGGCGAGGGCCTGCGCAGCGTGCCGATCGAGGCGCTGTCGCCGGGCCCCGAGCAGCCGCGCAAGCGCTTCGATCCGGTGCTGCTCACCGAGCTCGCGCGCAGCATCGAGACCCAAGGGATCATCCAGCCCATCGTCGTCAGCCCGGTCGCCACCGCGCCGGGGCAGCCGCGCCGCTACCTCATCGTGGCCGGCGAGCGCCGCTGGCGGGCCGCGCAGCAAGCCGGCCTCCACGAGGTTCCCGTCGTCGTGCGCGAGGTCGACGACGACGAGCGCCTCGAGCTCGCGCTGGTCGAGAACATCCAGCGCGCCGACCTCAACCCGATCGAGGAAGCCCGCGCCTACGCACAGCTGCTCCAGCTGCGCCACTGGACCCAAGACGAGCTGTCCGGGCGCGTGGGCAAGGATCGCAGCACCATCGCCAACGCGATCCGCCTGCTGCGGCTGCCCGAGAAGGTGCAAGAGATGGTGCGCGAGGGTCAGCTCAGCATGGGCCACGCCCGCACGCTGCTGGGTCTCGAGCACGAGGGCGACATCATCAACCTGGCCCGCGAGGTCACGCGCACCGGCCTCAGCGTGCGCGCCACCGAGCAAGCGGTGCGCAAGCACAACGCCGCCCCCAAGAGCGGTGCCACCGACGCCGACGACGAGGCCCAGCGACGCAAGATCATCGTCAAGGAGCTCGAGGATCGCCTGCGCCGCCGCCTCGGCGTGCGGGTCAAGCTGCGACCCAAGGGCAAGAGCAAGGGCGCGGGCACGCTCGAGATCCCCTATACGAGCCTCGACGAGCTCGACCGCGTGCTCCACATGATCCTCCGCGACGCGAGCTGAGCCGGCACCTCATGCGTTCCACTCGAGCCTCGTGCACCCCGCGCCGCCGGCGCAGCCGTGTCGCGCGGCCCCCGGGCGCGCTCCTCCATGCGCCCCCTCGCCTCACCTCTCGCCCCGCTGCTCGGCCCGCCGAGGGGCGGCCGCGACTCCGCTGCTTTCGGGCACTTGAGAGCACGACGCGTCGCAGCCCGACCCCGCCCACGAACAAAATGCCGCGCCCGGTGGCAAGCCGAGCGCATCATCGGCGAGACTGAGCGCCGGTGTCCGTGATCGAGGGAGAAGAGCGTGATGGCGTAGCAACGCCCGAGGCGTCGAGCACGTCCGCCGACCCCCGTCGCCGAGACCCACGCGCCTCGCTGGTGCTCCCGCTCGAGTACCGCAACGCCGGGCACCTGCTGGTCAGCTACTGCACCAATCTCTCGCGCGGCGGCCTGTTCCTCCCCACGCCCGAGCCGCTCGCCGTGGGCGAGGTGCTCACGCTGGTGCTGCGCGTGCCCGGCCGCGATCGGCCGGTCACGGTGGAGGCTCGGGTCCGCTGGACCCGCGAGAGCGACTCGGTCCGCGGCCCCGCGGGCATGGGCGTCTCGTTTCACGACATCGACGGCGTGCTCGGGGACACCATCGACACCATCGTCGCGGGGTTCGTGCCGCTGCGCGTCGACCTCGTGGGCGCGCGTCCGGCCGCCTGGCACCACGTGGCCGCGCTGGTGCGATCACTGCTGACCTGCGAGACCCACGAGCATCGACTCGTGCCCGACCTGGCGCCGCTGCTGCGCGAGGCCGACCTCGTGATCGTGGACCTCGAGCGCTACCCCGAGCGCGGCATCGTGGTGCTCGAGGAGCTCGGGGCGCTGCCGCGGCCACCCCCCCGCATCGCCCTGTGCCCCGGCCGCGACGAAGAGCTGCGCCCCAAGGCCGCCGCGCTCGCGCGCGTGGTGCCGACCCCCGTGGACAACCGCGACCTGCGTCAGCAAGTGCTAGACGCAGTGGCCGAGGTCCACGCGCGCTGGCCCGGCGACGAGGGCTGAGGCGCGCTAGGAGCTGCGCTGCCCGGCCGCGGTCAGCACGTTGCGCATGAGCCCCGCGATCGTCATGGGCCCCACGCCGCCCGGCACCGGCGTGATCGCCCCGGCGCGAGCGAGCGCGCCCACGAAGTCCACGTCGCCGACCAGCTTGCCCTCGCGCGAGCGGTTGATGCCCACGTCGATGACGGTCGCGCCCGGCCGGATCCACTCGCCCGGGATCACCCCGGCCACGCCCACCGCAGCCACGAGGATCTCGGCCCGCGCGACCTCCTCGGCCAGGCTCGTGGTGCGCGAGTGCGCCAGCGTGACCGTGGCATCGGCCGCCAGCAGCAGCTGCGCCATCGGCTTGCCCACGATCGTCGAGCGCCCCACCACCAGCGCGCGCTTGCCCTTGGGATCGACGCCGGCCTCGAGGATCAGCCGCATGCATCCGGCGGGGGTGCACGGCACGAACCGCGGTCGGCCCATCATCAGGCGACCGAGGTTGTCCGGGTGGAACCCATCGACGTCCTTGGCCGGGTCGATGGCCAGCAGCACCGCATCCGCGTCGATGTGGCGCGGAAGCGGCAGCTGCACGAGGATCCCATCGATCTCGCGATCGGCCCCGAGCTCGGCCATCAACGCCACGAGCATCGCGGTCGTGGTGCCCTCGGCGGGCAGTCGATGGTCGCGGGTCGCGATGCCCACCTCGAGCGCGCGGCGCCCCTTGTTGCGCACGTAGACCTGCGAGGCGGGATCGTCCCCGACGAGCACCACCGCGAGCGTGGGCGTGATGCCGCGGGCCGTGCATTCCTGGACCCCGCTACGAACCTCTTCGAGGACCCGCTGCGAGATCGACTTGCCGTCGATGACCGCGGCCGTCATTCCGCGGCCGTCGAGGTGCTGGAGCCGGACGTTCCCGACGCCGAGCCGGTCGAGCTGCTGCCCTTCTTGGCGCCCTTGCCCTTGGCCTCTCCGCCCTTGGCGTCGGAGCTCTTGGCCTCCCCGCCCTTGGCCTCCGCGCCGGCGCTCGACGAGGCCTTGTCGGGGACGGCGTTGGCGCTGGCGTAGCCATCCTTGTACCAGCCGCCCCCCTTGAGCTGGAACGCCGCGGAGGTGACCTGCTTCTTCAAGCGGCCACCGCAGCTCTCGCACTTCGTGGGCGGGGGGTCGGAGAAGCGCTGAATGTGCTCCTCGACCGCACCACATGCTTTGCATCCGTAGACGTAGATAGGCATTGGGACGGCGCGAACTTTAGGCCCTGCCCCCGCAACGTCAAGAGAAGCGCCTAGAGCGTGAGCACCGCGGACTCGCGCGAGATCCCCGCACATGGGGACATCGACCGACACCCCGCCACGATTCGTGGACCTCGATCCCGGCCTCATTCGTGTCCTCGGGACGATGGACCGCCCCCCACCCCCAAGCAGGGCTCACCACGGCCGCAGCAATCGGGCGGACCGCGTTCGCGGGCCTGCTAGACTCGACCCGATGCCCCTTGCCCGCTCGCGGCGCTACCGCGTCCTCGATGCCCTCCTCGCCCTCGCGGTGGGGACCTCGGTGGGGGGCATCGTCGCGGAGGCCGGGGCCGCACCGATCACCGACGATTGGTCGCTCGAGCGTCGCAACGATGATCCCAAGCTCGTGAGCCAGCGCATGGCGAAGCTGCAGCGCAAGCCGTTCGACCAGGCGCAGTGGAGGGCCCTGGTCAAGGCCATCGGCCTGCAGAGCCTGGCCGCACGGATCCGCAAGGCCCACGACGATCGACCGAGCGACGTCGCGCTCCAGATCCTCGCCGCCCGCGTGCTCGCGGCCAACGGCAATCCGGGCGCGGCCGCGGCCGCGCTCGCAACCGTCGAGAGCAAGGCGGGTCGCTGGAGCGCGCAAGCCTTCGAGCAGCGCGTCGACTGGCTCGAAGCGGCGGGGGATCGCCGGGGTGCCACCAATGCCCTCGTCGCGCGGGCCGAGAGCGCGCGCGGCAAGAGCCGCGATCGCCTGCTGGTGCGCGCCTACGAGATGGCCGAGCGCGGCGATCTTCACGACACCGCGCTGCACCTCGCGCGGACGTTGGCCGGAGATCACCCCAGCGACGGCGCGGCCCAGCTGCGGCTCGCCCGGGCTGCCGCGCAAGCCGGCGAGGGCAAGGAATCCGACGAAGCCTATGCGCGAGCGACCAGCGGCTCTGGGCGCGACTCCTCCGGGCGCCGCGACGAGCTCGTGGCCGAGCGCGCCCGCGCCCGCATGAGCACCGACGACCCCAACGGCGCCGCGGAGCTGCTGTGGTCGCTGCTCGAGCCCGCCGGGCGCGGGAGCCAGGGCGCGCGCAAGGGCTGGTGGGAGAGCCTCGCCGACGCCCACCGTCGCGCCGGCACCACCGATCTGCTGGTCACGCGGATCGCTCGCTGGGTCGTCGACCACCCGCGAGAGGCCTCGGCCTGGCGCACGCTCGCCCAGGCGCAGGAGACCGCGGGCTTCGACGCTACCGCGGCGTGGCGCAAGGTCCTCGAGCTCTCGCCACGCGACGTCGAGAGTCACACCGCGCTCGTCGAAGCGCTCGAAGGCAAGGGCAACGCCGACGCTGCGATCGACGAGTACACGCGCCTCATGCAGCGCCACTCCGAGGAGGTCGAGCTCGGCCTCGAGCTCGCGACGCGCCTGATCGCGAGCGGCGAGCGCGAGCGCGGGCTCGAGCTCGCCGCCGACATCGAGGGCCGCGTCGCCCGCAAGCCCAAGGCACTGCTGCTGTTGCTCGACTTCTACAACCTCAACGACGAGGGTGAGCGGGCGCTCGACGTGGCCAAGCAGGTGGTCGCGCTCAAGCCTCGCTCGGCCGACGCGCGCGTGGCCCTCGGCGAGCAGCTGTTTCAGATGAACCGCATCGACGACGCGCTCGCGCAGTGGGCCATGCTGCCCAAGCTCGTGCGCCCGGTGCATCGTGGCCATGCCAAGCACGCCGAGGTGCTGAGCGAGCACGGGCGCACCACCGATGCGGTGGCCTCGCTGAAGGTCGCGCTCAAGCTCGAGCCCGAGGAGCCCCGCTACCTGCGGCTGCGCGCGATGCTGGCCGAGGATCAGCGGCGCCCCGGACTCGCGCTCGAGCTGTGGCAACAGGTGCGCTTGCTGAGCTCGGGGCGCGGCGACGAGCTGCTGCGCGCCGAGGCGCGCACCCGCATCGTCGAGCTCCTCGTCGGCGGCTCGATCCCTCAGCGCCGCTCCCAGCTCGATACCGCCGAGCGCGAGGCCCAGGCCATCCTCGACGCCGGGATCCCGCTGACCGATGCGATCGAGGCCGGCCGCCTGCTCGCCGAGCTCTACACGCGCCAGGAAAACTACGGTGGCGCGGTCACGGTGCAGCAGCGGCTGCTGGAGCTCGCGCCCGACGACGCCGAGCGCCTCGCCGATCTCGCCGCCGCGCAGCGCCGCGCCGGGCAGGTCGACTCGGCCCTGGGAACGCTCGAGGAGCTCCTGCTCGCCGAGCCCACCCGCAGCGCCGACACCCTCGCCGAGATGTCCGAGCTCGCCTTCGAGGCCGGGGATGCCGAGCGCGCGCTCGATACGGCCAGCCAGGCCGCCCAAAAGGACAGCACTCGCGTCGATGCCCTCATCCACCTGGGCGAGCTGCACGAGCGTCGCGGGGACACCGACGAGGCCCGACGCGCATACCGTGAAGCGACCGCCGCCGACCCTCGCGACGCACGGGCGCGGCTGCGGCTGGCCGAGCTGTCGCTCACGCTGGGGGACACCGAGCGCTCGGCCGCCGCCTTCCGCGAGATCCTCGATCTCGGCGGCCCGCCCGAGCTCCTGCGCACCGCGGGCGGGCGGGCGCTCGACCTCGCCGTGGCCTCGGCGACCACCGGTGAGCTGTTCGACCTCGCCGTCCGCCGCACCACCCACAAGCCCGAAGCCGACGAGCCGCGGCAGTTCTTGCTCGACACGCTCGAGCGCATCGAGCCCGCCGAGGTCGAGAAGTGGCTGCGAGGTGGAGCACCCGGGGGCGCGCGCTCGAGCGAGCGCGTCGAGCACCTGCGGCGTCCGTTGGTGGTCGCACTCGGCCGCGGCTCGGTGAGCACGCGCCAGCGCGCGGCCGAGCACCTCGGCGCGCTCGGCCTGCCCGACACCGCGGTTGCGCTGGCCAAGCTCGGCGCGTCGCTGCGGGCCCCCCGCGACGCGACCGGCACGATTCGCAGCGCCTACGACCGCACGCGCATGACCGCCATCGACGCCGCGGGCCGCCTGCGCGACCCGGCGGCGATTCCGGAGCTGCAGTCCGTGCTGCTCGACCCCTCGCAGTCGCAGGGGGCGCGCCACGCCGCTGCCTGGGCGCTCGCCGGAATCGGCGGCCCCGACGTCGGCAAGATGCTCGCTCGCTACGTCGAGACCGGCTACGACCCCATGCTCACGTCCTTGGGGTGTCTCGTGCTGGGCCGGCTCGATCGCCGCGAGGTCAGCCGCGATGCCGCCTTCGCGATCACCTCCGCCGCCCGCGAGAACGCCAGCGCCACGGTGCGGCACGCCTGCTCGTTTGCCGAGGCCGCCCTCACCCCGGATCTTCGCGCCGACCGGTTCCATGCCCAGCTCCGCGTCACCGATCCCGTGCTCGCGGGCATCGCCGCCTGGCGGCTAGGGCGGGTCGCCAAGCCCCGCGGCAGCGCCCCAGAGTCCACCGCGGCCGCCAAGAAGGCCGTGCAGTCGCTGCTCGAGGCCTACCTGGGCCCCGCTGGCCTGCCGCGAGACGCCGCCGCCGCCGGCCTCGTCACGCTCTTGAGCGGCACCGTCACCGAGGCGCGGACGCCCCTCCCCGCCCCCGCGCACGACCACGTGTGGGCCATGGCGATCGAGCGCTGGCTCGAGGCGCAGGTGGCCCCCCAGGTCGATCCTCTGCCTGCGGCACAGCTAGCGCCTTGGGCCGAGCAGGTCGAGGCAGCCGTTCAGGCTGCCGCAGCCGGGACCCGAACCGAGCGCGACGCGGCCCAGCGGGCCGAGTGCGACGAGGCCGATCACGCCCGAGTTTGCCTCGGACCGCTGATCGAAGGCCCAATTCCCCTCCCCGCGCGCGATTGACAAGCTAGTGCCCGTGGACGCAGGATGCGGGGGCCATGCAGCTGGGCCTCGCCTGCCACGTTTGTGGTCAGCTCAACGCCCTCT
>JBFIJN010000151.1:0-17289 GCA_041600735.1 Nannocystaceae bacterium | reverse complement strand
GGAGTGCTGTGCGGCAAGCTGCCGTACATGAGCCCGGAGCAGGCGCGGATCGAGAGCCTCGACGCGCGCAGCGACGTGTTCGCGCTGGGCACCGTGCTCTACGAGCTGTGCACGAGCCAGGTCCCGTTCGGCGACACGCACACCACGGCCACGCTCGAGCGATTGCAGCGCTGCGACGCGGCGGAGATCGCCGCCGGCCTCGCCCGCATGGCGGTGCCTTCGTGGCTCGTGCAGATCATTCTCACGTGTCTGCGCGCCGACCCTGCCGATCGCTTCGAGACCGCCAACGACCTCGCCGAGGCGCTGACGCAAGAGCTGGTGCAGACCGGGCACAGCTCGGCCGAGATCAAGGCCCGCCTCGCCGACATCGTGCGGGCCGCACTGCCGGAGATCGGCACCGTGACCGCGCTCGAGCCGATGGCCCCGGCGCTCGGGGCCCGCGGCGGGCTCGGATCGCTGCGCTGGATGGGCGTGGGCGCACTGGCGGCGGGGCTGGCCTTCGCGGGGCTCTACGCCGCCGCGACGCTGCTGCCCACGGTCGGGACCTCGGCCCCGAGCGAGGCGCCGCGGTTCGAAGCCGGGAGCTTGGCGCCCGAGCCCACGCGCGAGGTGATCACCCGCGAGGAGACCACCCCTCCGCCGCAGACCCCGGGGTTGGAGCCAACGCCGAGGCCCGCCATGCTGCCCGCGTCGGCCAGCGCGCCCGCGACCACCCCCGAGGCTGGGAGCACGGGCCCCGAGGTCGAAGTCACCGAGGAGTCCACCGGCGGCGACACGGCGCGGAGGATCCGACGCAAGACCAAGCGCCGCGACCCGGGCCCGACGCCGCTGCGCGAGCGCAACCCTTACGAGAAGTAGCGGGGATCGGGCCTCGCGGGGGTTGCGGTGGTGGGCGTATGCTCGCGAGCCGTGATGTGGATGGCCTTGGTGCTGTCGTTGTCGCCCTGGGGACATGCGGCCGCGAGCGTGAGCGCGCAACGACGCGACGCGCCGGAGCGAGCGCAGCCCGCCCTCGCGAGCGAGATCGAGGAGGCCGGGGCGGCGTTCGCCGAGGGGGTCGAGGCCTACAAGGAAGGGCGCTTCGAGGACGCGCTCGTGCAGTTCTCTCGTGCCCAAGAGCTGGCGCCGCATCCCGACACGCTGTTCAACCTGGCGCTGGCGCAGCAGCGAACCGAGCACCACGTCGACGCGTGGCACAGCTTCGCGACACTGCTCGAGCAGGCGAGCGACGAGCAGGAGCGAGAGGACATCTCGTCCGCGCAAGCGGCGAGCCGAGCTCACGTGGCGTGGGTGCGCGTGATCGCCGAGCCCGAGGGCAGCCTCGTGTGCCTCGACGGCGAGCCGCTCACCACCGACGCGGTGGGGCAGCGGGCACGGCTGACGACGCCGGGAGTGCACCGCATCGACGTCGATCGACAGCGGCGCATGCTCGAGCTCGAGGGGGGCGAGAGCCGCACGGTGGAGCTCGTGGGCACCCCGAGCGCACCACCCCCCCGCGGGCTGCGAGCGCTGGCGGGTCTCGGGATCGGAGGGGCCGGGGCTGCGGTCGGCCTCGGGCTCGGCGCGGCCTTCGTGGACGACGGACCGGCACGACTCGGGCTCGGCGTGGGCGCGGCTGCGGCGAGCACGGTGGCGCTCACCTCCACCGTGATCGCGCTGGTGATCCACCGACGCGCGCGGCACCGCGAGTCGCCCGCGCCGCTCGATCGCTGCCCGGCGCCGTGATCCGCGGGCGCGCGGCTCTCAGAAGCGACCGCGCACGCCGAGCCCGAAGCTCTGGCGGCTCGCCTGCAGATCGACCGCGAGCTTGCGCTGTCGCGCCAAGCCGATGCCCAGCATCGTCGCACCACCACCGATGAGGACTGCGGCCGGGATCCCCATCACGAGCGCGGCGCGGTTGCGGGCGCCCAGCTGGCAGTTGTTGCCGGACCCCTTCGCGCAGGGCTCCGAGGCACCCATGATGATCGCGCCGATGAGCAGCGCGAGGCCGGCCGATCCGGTGCCGATCCCCGTGCGCACCCAGTGGCGTGCACGCAGGGCCTGCGGGCTGTCGCGCAGGGGATCGTACTCGGGCAGCGGCTCGACGTCGGCTCGATCGCCGTCACCGTCATCGTCGGGCCAGGGCTCGTCGTCGGCTTCGTCGCCGAAGGGATCGTCGGCCTCGTCGGCCTCGTCGGCCTCGCTCGCTTCGGCGGGCGGGAACTCGCTCGGGGGCTCGGCGATCGTCGGCTCGGCGATCACTGGCTCCGCGAGCGTCGGCTCGGTGCTCGGCGCAGCTTCGCTCGTGGCTTCGTCGGGGCCGGCGGGCAACTCGGAGGGCGGCGTGGCCGGTGCGACGGGCTGCGGCGCCGCCGGGGCGCTGACCGTTGGGGGTGCGCCAGCGAGGGCAAGGGCGAGCACGAGGGCCGTCGCGGACGTAGCGAGCATGGCGGCGGGCGAGCGTACCGCGCGAGCGGCCTACTTGCTATAGAGGGACCCCTCGCGCACTCGCACGAGCGTCCCGTACTTGCGCAGCTCCTCGGGCTTCACCTTGCGCGGGTCGCCGACGACCATGATCGCGAGCGGCCTCCCCTCCACGTGCGCCTGATAGAACCGCACGATGTCCTCGAACTCGAGCCCCTCGTAGGCGGGGAGCATCCAGCGACGGGGGTCCTCGCCGTACCCACGACCGCGCCAGTCGACGACCGCCTGCGGTAGCTCGCGGAAGGTGGGGCTCGCGGTCTCCTGGCTGCGGACGAGCGCGCCCTTGACCATCTCGAGTCGATCGGGGCGCTGCGGCATGGCGGTGATGAGCCCCACCATCACGTCGAGCGCCTCGAACGTCTTGTCGGCCTGGCAGCCCACGTAGCCGAGCAAGTAGCCGCGCTGGTACACGTTGGCGTCGAGCGGATAGGCGGCCTTGGCCGAGTAGGCCAGCGCCCTGAACTCGCGGATCTCCTGGAACACGAGCCCGGCCATGCTGCCGCCGAAGTACTCGCCAAACGCGTTGGCGGCGGGCACCTCGGCGCGCCACACCGGATCGCCCTCGACGGCGAACCACAGCTGGGTCTGTACGGCGTCGCGCCGCGGGACGAAGTACACGGTGGTCGCCTCCGGCTGCGACCGTGCATGCACCACGCGAGGCTTGGCGGGGCGCGGCTCGGAGGGCAGCGGCAGTTGCTCGGCGACCACCGTGGTCACGTCGGCGAGCTCGCCCTGGCCCACGTAGTGCACCTCGACCGCGCGCGTCTGCACCCGCTGCCAGGCCTCGACCAGGCGCCCCGGCGTCAGCCCGCGCGCGCCCCAGGGCCCGTGCTCGCGGTGGTACGGGGAGTCGTCGCCAAAGAGCACGTGGTCGCGGAGCGCTCGGCCCACGTTGACCGCGTCCTTGCGCTCGATGCGGCGAAAGCCCCAGATCTCGCGCCGTACCTGGCGCAGCGGCTTGCGCTCGGCCCGGGGCGCGCGCATCAGCCCCGCGAGGAGCTCGAGCGCCTCGGGCATGCGCGCCTCGGGCCCCGACAGGCGCAGCACGAAGCGATCGAGCTGCGACTCGACCTCGAGCGTGGTCGACAGCGCGAACAGCCGCTGGCGAAACTCCTCGGCCGTGTAGGCCTCGGTGCCCACGCGCTGGAGGTACTGCGCGAGCACGTCGAGCTCGCGGATCGAGTCGTGGCCGACGCCAAAGCGCAGCTCGAGCTGATAGAGGTCGTTGAAGGGGTTGCCGCCGGTGGTGACGGTGACCCCGGGGCGCACGATCTTGGTGTGCAGGTCCTCGGTCGGCTCGACGAACGCGATGCGCGGCGCCGGCTTGGGTCGCGCGCGCTCTTGCTCGAAGAACGTGGAGTGCTTGCCCTTGGGCGGCTCGACCGGCGGGTTCTCGGGCTTGTCGAGCCGCGTCTTCTTGGGGAAGCCCAGCCGCGAGCGCAGCACCAGCCGCCGCTCGCCGAACAGCTCGCCGGCCACGCGCTCCACGTCGGCGCGCGTGAGCCCCTGCAGCTGCTCGAGGTAGCGCACGTAGCTGTCCCAGCTGCCGCGCGCCACGAACGCGTGCGCCATCGTCAGCGCGCGCTCCTCGTTGTCCTCGAGCATCGCCTTGCGCTCGGTGACCAGGCCTTCCTTCAGCGCGGCAAACGTCGCGTCGTCGAACTCGCCGTCGCGCACCCGGCGAAACTGCTCGAGCACGCGGCGCTCGGCGCCGCGAAAGCTCTGGGTGACGATGCGCGGCACGTAGGCCACAACATCGAGGTTGTGCTCGGCGAGGTCGGCGGGGATGTGCATGGCGAACAGCACCGCGCCGTCGTCGGACATGCGATCGATGAACCCCGAGCGCTGCTCGTTGGACAAGAGCCCGCGCGCCACCTGCAGCGCGGCGAAGTCGGGGTGCGACTCGGGCACCGTGCGAAACGCGATCGCGCCGACGCGCAGCGGGCTCGCGCGCACGCGCAGCGGCTCGTTCTCGCCGAAGGGCTGCACCGGGGGGTGCGGCGGCTTGGGATCCGGGCCCGCCTTCCAGCGCCCGAACTCGGCCTCGATCATCGGCACGATCGCCTCGGGATCGAAGTCGCCCGAGAGCACGAGCGCCATGTTGCCCGGCACGTAGTAGCGCTCGAAGTAGGCCTTCATCGCGCGCAGCGGCGGGCGCTTGAGGTGCTCGATCTCCCCGAGGATGTCGTTGGAGCCGTAGGGGTGCGTGGGAAAGGCCCCCTGCATGAAGCGGCGGAACAGCTCGTAGCCGGTCGTGTCGATCGCGATGTTCTTCTCTTCGTAGACCGCCTCGAGCTCGGTGGGGAACAAGCGGAACACCGGGTTCTCGAAGCGATGGGCGTAGATCGCGAGCCACGACTCGAGCTGCGAGGCGGGAAACGTGTTGTGATAGACGGTCTCGTCGTAGGTGGTGAACGCGTTGACCCCGGTGCCGCCGATCTCCTCGAGGATCTGGTCGAGCTCGTTGGGCACCGCGTAGGCGTAGGTCTTCTTCACCGTCTGCGCGATCTTGGTCTGCACCGCCTTGCGGGCCGCGTCGTCCTTGGCCGCCGCGAGCTCGTCGTAGAGGGTCTCGAGCTGCTCCTGCAGCGGTCGCTCGGCCTCCCAGTCGAGCGTGCCGAAGTCGGTGGTGCCCTTGAACAGCATGTGCTCGAGGTAGTGCGCCATCCCGGTCTGATCGACGGGATCGTTCTTGCCGCCGGTGCGCACCACCACCGCGCCGAACACCTCGGGGCGCTCGTGGTTGGGGCTGAGCAGCACGGTGAGCCCGTTGTCGAGCACGAGCTGGTGGACGTGCAGCGGATCGCTCGGGCTCGGCGGCGTGAGCGTGGGTGCGCGCGCGGGTGCGTTGGGCTCGGCGGACGTGGGCTCGACCGGCGTGGGCTCGGCGGGCGCGGCCGCCGACGCGACGGGCGCAGCCAGAGCGAGCAGCACGGAGAAGGCGACGGAGGCGGACACGCCCCGTTGGTATCACGGGAGCCGACGCTGGCGCGCCAGCCCGCGCAGAGCCTCAGCCGCTCGGGTCGACGCACATCTGCGCCTGGCACTCGAGCCCCGGATCGCAGCCGCCACCGGGCGTGCACGGGCAGCCCTCGCTGCCCACCGGGCAGCCCCCGCTCACGTCGACGCAGTAGCCCGACAGACACTCGAGCCCCGGGTCGCAGCTGCCGCCGGGCGTGCACGGGCAGCCCTCTTGGCCGGCGCTGCACGGTCCCTCGCTGCCGCTCGATGACGCGGCGGTGGTGGCGGTCGTCGTCGCCGCGGAGGTCGAGGCGCTCGTCGCCGTCTCGTCGGCCGCCGTGCTCGCGGTGGCGCCCTCGGTGGCGCCGTTGGTGGTGGAGCTCGAGGTCGTGGCGGGAGCGGTGGCGGTGTCCGGCTCGATCGGCTCGATCTCGACGCACGCGGCCGCCAGCATCACCACGAACAGAGCTTCGAACCGCGGCTGCATGGGGCTGCTCGTCTCGTAGCACGGCGGGCTGGCGCCACGCCACCAGCATCGAGCGGCGGCGCGGTCTCGGCCCGCGCCCGGCTACGGGCTGGGCTCACCGATCACGTGCGGCGCGAGGCACCACGTGGGGCGCGGCTGCACGGGACGGGCGTTGGCGGCGTAGAGCTCGCGAAATTGCGCGATGCGTTCCGCAGGCAGCTGGATCGGCGTGACCAGCACGTTCCACGTGACGGTCTCGGTGCACGGCGGCGTGGTGAGCGAGCCGTGATATTGGTAGTGCGTGAGCGAGGACGGGAGCAGCTCGGTCGGATCGACCGGCTCGCCCTCGTAGACGTGCTCCACCCGGTCGGTGAGCTCCGGCAGGTGGGCCCACGGTCCGCGCTCGTCGGGGCTCGACCCCTCATCGATGAAGACGGCGACCACCGCATAGTTCCCCTGCTCGTCTTGGTGCACCAAGTGGAGCTCGAGCGCGTGGGCTCGACCCGACTCGGTGTGCTCGCTGGGACTGTGCAGGTGATACTGCAGCAAGCGAAACGGTCGATCGCCGATCCGTAGCGTGCTCGGGGCGCGGTGATCGACCTGGATCGTGTGGCCATTGTTGACGATGCGCAGCGCATCGGGCTGGTAGGACACCGTCAGCGCATCCACGTCGGCCTGGGCGATCGGGCGCAGATCGATCGGTGACTGGAAGTGTCCCGACGCGCAGCGCGAGTACTCGGGCGAGAGCGAGGCCCACTGATCCGGGGCTCCTGGGCCCATGTAGCCCCACGCGTGGGCGGCCTGCTGGACGGGGGGTGCGGTGGTCGACGGCGAGGCCGGCGCGGCACAGGCCGCGAGGGTGAGCACGAGGGCCGCAATCGCACGCATCGCCGGATCTCCCATGGCCACGGTACGCGGCCGCGAGCTCGAGGTTACGAGCCTGGGCGCGGAGGCGCGGTCCAGCGGCGCAGCGAGGCGGGCAGCGCCTCCACGCAGGCCAGGATCTCGCGAGCGCGCGGGAGCAGCTCGTGCCCGGCGGGTCGTAGTTGCATGCCTCGCGCCGTGCGCTCGAACAGCTCGACCCCGAGCTCGTCCTCGAGGCTGCGAATGCGACGCGTGAGCGGGGGCTGGCTCAGGTGCAGGCGCCGCGCGGCCCGGCCCACGTGGCCCTCTTCGGCGACTGCGACGAACGATTCGAGCTGCGCGAGCGACATGGGAGCACTCTCGATATCACGGCGCCGCGCGACGAGCGATGCCAAAACGGTATTGGACCGCGAGGCCCGGGCGGCCGCAGCCTCGTCACGTGGCGATCGTGATCCATGGACGGCAGGAGCTCGAGGGCCTGCGCCGCGCCGGGCGGGTGGCGGCGCAGACGTTGGCGGCCGTGACGGCGCGCGTGCGCGCGGGCGTCAGCACGGCGCAGATCGATGCCTGGGTGCGCGAGGACACCGCGGCGCGGGGTGCACGGCCCAGCCAGCTCGGCTACCACGGGTTTCCGGCCGCCGTCTGCACCAGCCGCAATCACGTGGTCTGCCACGGGATCCCCTCGCCGCACGAGGTGCTCGGCGAGGGCGACATCGTGAACGTGGACGTGACCTCGGAGCTCGACGGGTGGCACGGGGACACCTCGATCACGGTATGCGTGGGCACCCCGAGCCACGCGGCTCGCCACGTGGTCGAGGTCGCGCGGCGTGGGCTCGCGCGGGGGATCGCGGTGGTGCGGCCCGGGGCGCGGCTCTCGGACGTGGGCGCCGCGATCGAAGCGCTCGCGCGTCGCGAGGGCTGCGGCGTGGTGCGGGAGTTTGGCGGGCATGGGATCGGCCGCCGCATGCACATGCCGCCGCACGTCGCCCACCACGGCCCCGGCGGCCGAGGACCGCGGCTGCGCGTGGGGATGGCGTTCACGATCGAGCCGATGATCACGATCGGCGAGCCCGCCGTGCGGGTGCTCGCCGATGGATGGACCGCGGTGACCGAGGACGGCTCGCCCTCGGCTCAGTTCGAACACACCGTGGTGGTGACCGAGGACGGCTGCGAGGTGCTCACAGCACCAGACGAGCCGCATTGATCGTGAGTGCGATGAGGACCAGCGCCGATGAGGCGAACAGCACGAAGCGCACCTCGATCTTGTTGACCAGCGTCTGCACCAGGCTATGGACCACGCGCAGCCCCACGTAGGCCCACGCGAGCTCCACGTTGAGGCTGCCGCCTCGGTCGACCAGCGCGAGCACGATCACGACCGCATAGAACAGCGTGGGGTGCTCGGTGAGGTGAGTGAAGTTGTCGGACTTCCAGCGCACTGGCGCGGGCAGCGTGGACATCTGCGCGCCGCGGGTCGCGTTGGGATCAAGCTTCAGCTTGGCCGCTCGGATCGCCGGCAATCGCGTCGCATACATCCACAGCAGAATGAGGTGAGTCCAAAGGGCCAGGGCGACCACGGGCACGAGCAGAGCGGGTTGGGCCGGCATCCCGCGCATCGTAGATCGACGCGCGCGCGCGTGGGAGCCCAAGCCTGAGCTTCAGCGGGGGGTGAACAGGCGGCCGACGTCGAGCGCGAGGGCCTCGAACGGCTCGACCCGCGCGACGTCGCCGTCGCCCCAGCTGCCCGTCTCGACCCAGAGCTCACCCTCCAGACGCAAGGCCTCGAGCGTGCGCGGGTGCGGGTCGACGATCCAGTAGTAGGGCACGCGGTGACGCGCGTAGAGGCGACGCTTGGTCACGCGATCGTGGGCGGCGTTGCCTGGAGAGAGGACCTCGCACACCCAGTCGGGCACGACGTCGACGGGCAGCGTGTCCCAGGGGTCGGCGCCGAGGCGATCACGTCCCCAGCCTGCGAGGTCGGGACGCACGATGTCGTGGGCCGACAGACGGATGTCGACCTCGACCAAGATCCACCAACCTCCGGGTCCGCCATGGCCGTCGTCATCGTCGAAGGGCCCGCCGATGAAGCGGCCGAGAGCCCGCTGGGTGCGTGAGTGGCGAGGGCACGGGCTCGGGGCGAGGATGAGCTCGCCCGCCAGCACCTCGCCGCGGGTGTCGGCGGGGAGGCGCAGGAGGTCTTCGTAGGTCGCGGCGACCAGCTCGCCTTGCATGATCGATCTCGACGCGCGGAAGGACCGCGACGCGGGGCTCGGTCATTGTGGCACGCGCGGCTGCGCGCGGTCTTCGCCCATCGCGGGCTACAGCTGCGCGGTTGCGCCGAGCTCGAGTTCGGGTAGCATGAAGCCAATGGCTCACCGCCTCGTGCCGGCCGCCCTCCCCCGCCTCGTGCGGTCGAGCGCCTGCGCCGTGGTGAGCACTCCCGTCGCCCATCGCTACGTGTACGCCTACGCGTAGCGCGGGCGTTCCTTCTCGTTTCCGAAGGCCGCCCGCAGGGCGGCGCTTCGCGATCGAAGCTCGTCGTGCGGGTCGTGTCTTCCAGCCTCTGGACCACGACCATGACCCACGCCATCGAGCTGCCCCCCACGCACCCCGGCTTTCACGACGCGGAGTACCGCGAGCGCCGTGACGCGATCGCGAGGCTCGCGGAGCGCTGGCGCCCCGGCCAGCCGCTGCCGTGCGCGCCCTACAGCGCCGACGAGCACGCCGTGTGGCGCGAGCTGTGGGGTGAGCTCGCGGCTGCGCATGCCGAGGGGGCCTGCGCCGAGCTGCTCGCCTGCGAGCGCACGCTCGCGCTCGGCCGTGAGCGGATCCCCCAGCTCCACGAGGTCGACGCGCGACTCGTGGCGACGAGCGGCTTTCGTCTGGCGCCGGTGGCCGGCCTCGTCTCGCCGCGACGCTTCCTCTCGCGCCTGGGCGATGGCGTGTTCCTCTCGACCCAGTACGTTCGCCACGCCAGCCGCCCGCGCTACACCCCCGAGCCCGACGTGATCCACGAGCTCGTGGGCCACGCCGCTTCGCTCGGCCATCCCGGGGTCGCGCAGCTCAATCGCCGCTTCGGCCAGCTCGCGCGCATGCTCGACGAGGACGGCCTGCGCGGGCTGGAGCGCGTGTACTGGTACACCCTCGAGTTCGGGGTGTGCGAGGAGCGAGGCCAGCTGCGTGCGGTCGGGGCCGGGCTGCTGTCGAGCGTGGCCGAGCTACGCGGGATCGAGTGCGGGCCGCGGCTGCGGGGGTGGGACCTCGAGGAGATCGCGGCAACCCCTTACGAGACCTCGCGGATGCAGGACCAGCTGTTCGTGGCGCCGAGCTTCTCGGGGATGCTGCGCGACGTGGAGGCCTGGCTCGATCGGCAGGAGCGACGCAGTGCCGTGGTGCGCACCCCCGGGGTCGCTTTGGCGCGGCGCGCTGCACGGGCATGAGATGCTCGCGCGACCGATGAACCGAACCCACCTCCTGAGCCTCGTCGTCATCTTGGGAGCGTGTGCCGCCCCAGCCTCGACGCCCGCGCCCGCGCCCGCGCCCGCCTCCGACTCCGACTCCAAGGTCGCGCCTGCGCCCGACCCCGCCGCGGCGCCGGAGGCCGGCGAGTCGCGCGTGCTGCAAGGGGTGCTGCGCTACACCGAGCCGCCACAGAGCAAGTCGGTGGAGGCGTTCCTCAACCAGTCTCTCGTGCTGGTCGAGGGCGAGGCCTCGTGGAACCTCGCGGCCAGCGCGGCCGTCCCCGAGGAGCAGCTGCGCGAGCTCGACGGCAAGCGCATCGAGGTCACCGCGACCTATGTGCCGCCGCGCGACCCGGACCCGCGCGAGTCGGCGCCGATGGATGGCGACAAGCCGATGCAGCGACCCGCGAAGTGGGAGGTCTCGGCGGTGAAGGTGCTGGAGTAGCGCTCGAGACCGATCGGCGAGCGACGAGCGGCCGCGGCGACGAAGTGACAGCGGGCGCTCGCCAGCCCAGCCGGTGACGGTGGTCTCTCGCGACGACCACGGTGATCCCATTGTCGGCACGCTCGTTGCACACGAGCGTGCCGCGTATGCACGACTCCGACGATCTCCACTGGCGAAGGCTCTTCCACCGCTGGTTCATCGAGTACAACCCGCTCTACTTGGTCAGCGCAGCGTTGGTGCTGGTCGGCGTGATCCTCACCTCTCGCGGCCTCACGGGCGGCTTGGAGGCCCAGCTGGGGATCTCGGCGATCGCGGAGGTGTATGCGTGGGCGCTGATCGGCGGCGCGGCGCTGCTGATGCGCATTCAGCTGCGCCGCCCCGCGGTGATGCTGGCGTTGCTCGCTGCGCTCTACCAGTGCGACCTCACGCTTCACACCGAGACCTGCGCGCATCTGGGCGTCGTGGGTGCGCTGGGCAGCGCGGTGTGGCTCGTGGGCTTCGTGGTCAAGCTGCGCGCGCTGGCCTGGGCGATGAAGCTACGCCTCTCACGATCGGCGCTCGTCGTCGCGAGCCTGGGCGCGGCCTTGATCACGCTCCTGCCGTGGTCGCTGCGGCTGCTCGACGGTGACGCTGCATCGGCGCTGCTCGGCCTCGGGGTGTTCACCGTGGTGGCCGCGGGCCAGTGGAGCTCGCGCGAGGTGGAGGTCCGCGGGGCGGAGCACGGGTGGGCCGCCACGGTCGCGCGTCGCTCGCTGCGGGCCACCTGGGTGGGCTGGGCCACGATGATGCTCGTCCATGTCGGCTTCTCGATGTCGCAGCACGCGGGGCTGCACGGCACCGTCGTCGTCGCGGCCGGCGTGTTGCTGTGCACGCGCTGGGTGGAGCGCGAGTCGACCACCTGGGTGATCGCGCTCGGGACGCTCGGCTACATCGCACTGGAGGCCCCGCTCGCGCTCTCCCCCACCGCGGTCATGGCCGCCGCCACGCTGGCCCTGCGAGCGCTGCGCTGCCCGGTCGTCCGGCTACTAGCCTCGGCCGTGTCTGTGGCGGTGGCCACCGACGATGCCTACCGCAAGGATGCGACCGTGGAGCCCCCGCTGCCGCCTGCGCGTGCGCTCCCCTCGTTCGTCGTGGCGCCCGCGGCCGCGCGGCTGCGGCTGCTCACGGGCGCGGCGGCCAGCCTGTACCTCGCCGCGTGGACCCACGGCTGGCCCGGCGGGCCGTGGCCCTCGCACGTGGGGTGGCTCGATGCGCTGCTCGTCGGGCTCAGCCTCTGGGCATTCGCGAGGATCCGCCGCTACACGCTGCTCGTGCCGCTGGGGCTCGGGTCGCTGCACCTGGCCGTCTCGCTGCGCCTCGTGCCCGCCCCGCAATCGGGGCTCGAGTGGGGCGTCACGTCGATCGGCCTCGGCTTTGCGCTGCTGTTGCTCTCGCTGCTCGCGAGCGTGCGCTGGCGCCACCCCGCGGCGGCGCAGGGCGGCGCGCCTCGCCGGTTCGCTCGCCGACTCCCGATCGACCCTCCCACGCTCTAGCCGCGCGGCTACTTCATCGCCGCCACGGCGGCGCAGGCGTGCTCGTTCTTCTGGTTCCCCCCGTCGCACAGGGCCTGGCACGCCTCCTTGCCCTCCTTCTCGCAGATCACCTCGGTGACCGTCTTGAACGCGGCGCAAGCCTCCGCATCCTTGGTGATGTCGCAGGAGATCCCGCAGCTCTGGTAGATCCCGCCTGCGAGCTGCTGGGCCTTGTTGTCCTTGGCCGCCATCGCGGTCTCGAACTGCTTGAACTCGTCGAGACACAGCTGTGTGTTGGCATCCTTGCCGCAGCCGGAGAAGCCTGCGAGGAGCGCCACGGTGAAGGCGAGCGAACGGGTGCGCGTGTGCATGCCGCTACTCTAGATCGAAGCCCGCACGCGCGGGGGGGAATACGGCGCCCGTCGGCGGGCACGCCAGCCACCCGCCTCACCCCTCGTCGCGCCGCCCGGGGCTCCACTCGAAGTGCGGATCGACCCGCGTCTCGAGGAAGCGGGCCAGGCGATGGAAGTCGCTGCCGCGCTCGATGAAGCGCACCTCGGTCTTGAGGGTCTGCGGGTTCACGAGCTCGGCAAACGGCACGTAGTGCAGATCGAGCTGACCGCTCACGCTCACCATGTGGCCGTCGAGGCCCTCCTCGACCAGCGCGCGATAGGCTCCAATGCCGAGCTGGCTGCCCAGCATCACGTCGAAGGCATGCGGCGGAGCGCAGCGGGCCTCGTAGCCGAGCTGCACGCTGCCTACCTTCTTCTTGCGCCCGGTGCGGGCCTCGTAGCGCTGCGCCACGAGGCCGGAGACCACCTTGCCGAGGTCCATGCGCGCGAGCGAGATGTGCCCGTGATCGTCGCGGGGCAGGCTGGCGATCAGCGCGTCGGGCAGCAGCTCCGCGAGGCCCTCGGCCAGCACCACGGTGCCGTAGTGCTTGCGCCGCTGCTCGCGGGTGAGCATGAGGTCGACGATGTGATCGACCAGCGCATCGAGCGAGAGGCACTGGCGCCCGCCGTCCTCGCAGGCGAGCTCGTCGACCACGTCCTCGACCCCCACCACCATGTGGGCCTCGCCCGCGATCGCCACCCCGTACGAGAGCCACCCCGCCTTGCGGCCCATCGTCTCCACGATGAAGTACGAGCTGGTGGCCAGCGCATCCGCGCGCAGGTTCTGGAGGGTCTTGGCCATCACGTCGACCGCGGTGAAGAACCCGAAGGTGAAGTCGATGCCGCGGTAGTCGTTGTCGATGGTCTTGGGCAGGTGCACGACTCGCACGCGCCGCGCGTCCGCGGGCAGGCGGCGCTGGTACTCGTAGAGGAGGTTGGCGGTCTTGAGCGTGTCGTCGCCACCGATCGAGACCAGCGCATCGAGCTCGAGATCACACAGGGCCTGGTACACGCGCGCCAGCTTGGCGGTCTTCTCGGGGTCGGCGAGATCGTCGGGCCCCTCGATCGCCCGACCCGGGTTGGCGCGCGCCGTGCCGAGCATGATGCCCCGCCCGTTGCGCAGCCCGCGAAGGTCGCGCTCTTCGAAGATGCGGTAGTGCTCGTCGGGCAGCAGGCGGTGCGTGATCGGGTGGTAGTCCTGGAGGTTCGAGTAGCCGTGGAAGAAGCCCACCACGTGGCGACCGTCCTCGATGAACGAGGTGGCCGCCGCGGCGATCACCGCATTGGCCCCGGGGGCGGGGCCTCCGGCGAACACGATGCCCACGCGCCGTGGGCCCACGGAGGAGGGCGTGGAAGCGAGGTGACCGGGGCTCGGCTTGGTCATTGAGCGCGGGAGCCTACCGCCTTGCTCGCGACCACGCATCGGGCCAAGCTGGGGTCCGTGCTCGCCGTCACCGCGCTCTGGCTCGCGCTGCTGCCGGGCGCCGCTCCGACCGCGGCGCCGGCCCCCACGTGTGACGAGCTCGCGGGACTCGAGCTCGGCCCCGCCACGGCGCGCACCTCGGTCGAGGCCTTCCTCGATCCCGCATCGACGCTCTCGTGGCGCACCTGGCTCGAGCTGCGGCGGCTCGTGGTCGACCACGGCGGCGAGGTCCGGGTGCAGCTGTACTGGGCCAGCGCCGGCGGCGTGCGCCAGCCCCAAGCCGAGCGCGTGCGGGCATTCGTGGTCTCGCTCGCGCACACGGGCCAGGCCGAGGCCGTGCTGCGCGTGCTCGGCCGCGATGGGTTCGAGCGGCTCCATGCGCGGCTCGTGGATCCGCTCGCCCACGCCGAGCTCGCCGTCGAGCTCGGCGTGCCCACCCCTCGCATCGGCGCGGCGCTGCGCGACCGCTGTGCCCGACGCCGCGTGGTCGCCGACAGCCGACGCCTGCGCGAGGCGCTCGCCATCGACATCGATGGAATGACGCGCCTGCCCGCGTTCGTGCTGGGCGAGCTCGCGTTCGACGACGGCCCCAACCTCGACCGGCTGCGACCCGAGATCGGCCGCGAAGGCCAGCGTCGCCGCGCGTACGAAGATCCCCCGCGGCTGGGCCCGCCCCCCCCGATCGAGGCGACCAGCGAGCGGATGCAGCGACCTCCGCTGTCCGGCGTGCTGCTGGGCGGCCCCGGCCTGCCGCACCGCTTCGTGCTGATGGCGCGCGATGAAGACGATCCCACCTTGTTCGTGGTGCTGCCGCCCGTGCTGGCCGAGCGCCTCGCCGAGCCGGGCCGCCTCGCGCTGCACCTGGTCTCGCGCGGCACCTCCGACGGGGCCGAGCGGCTGCGCCATCGCCTGTGTGCCGCGCGGGTGCTGGGGCTGCAGCCGGCCTACCTCGACTACCTCGCCCGCGATGCCCTGCTGCGCCAGTCGCCGAGCCCGGTCGACCAAGGCCTCATCGAGGCCCTCGACGAGGTGCCGGGCTCGCGCTGCGCCCACGAGGTCGATCCCGTGGATCTCGATCTGCCGGATGGCGCGTGGCTCGACGGGCTCCCGCGCTCGCGCAGCGAGCTGGGCAGCCTCGACGCCACGCTGCGCCTGCTCGACGCCGCGAGCCGCCCGCTCGACCTGGTGCTGCTCTCGCCCCGCGACGAGCTCTAGCCCCGGTCGCGTTTCCCTTGCGCTGGGACCTACGTTCGCGTCCCTCACGCGATTTCGGTGCAGACTCCAGCGCCCCGCGAAAAAACCCACTATTCTGCCGCTCGTCCATGGAGATCAAGTACTGGGCCGGCACCGACGTCGGCCGCAAGCGCAGCGACAACGAGGACAACTTCCTCATCGACAAGCGGCTCCGACTGTTCGTCGTTGCCGACGGGATGGGGGGGCATGCCTCGGGCGAGATCGCGAGCGCGATGGCGGTGCACGGGATCCGCGAGGTCCTAGACCTCGAGCGCGACATCCTCGACGTCTACGACGACGACGATCCCAAGTCGCACGTGGAGGTATGCACGCTGCTCGAGTACGCGGTGCACTACACGTGCGCGCAGATCTTCCACAAGGCCCGCCGCGAGCCCGAGAAGCGGGGCATGGGCACCACGCTCGTCGTGCTGCTCGTCATCGGCGCGCGTGGCTTCATCGCCTACGTCGGCGACAGCCGCATCTACTTGCTGCGCGGCGGCATCGTGTATCAGCTCACCGAGGACCACAGCTTGCGCAACGAGCTGATCCGCATGGGCAAGATCACCGCCGACGAATTCGAGAGCAGCCCCTACGCCAACCTCAAGAACGCGATGACGCGGGCGGTGGGCGTGTACGAGAGCGTGGAGGTCGACACGCTCGACTTCGACATCATCCCCGGTGATGCGTTCTTGCTGTGTAGCGACGGCCTCTACGAGTACCTGAGCGACGACGACATCTCCAACGCGATCGCGCTGCCCCAGATCCGCGAGGTCCCGGGCATGCTGATCGACGCGGCCAACTCGCGTGGAGGCAAGGACAACATCACCGCGGTGGTGGTGCAGGTCGCGGGCGGCGAGGACGACCAAGACCGCGCCGCCGAGCTCAACTTCACGCTCGACACGCTCAAGAACGTGCCGCTGTTTCGCGAGCTCAGCTACCAGCAGCTCGTGCGGGTGATGAACCTGTCGCGCCAGAGCGCGCTCGCGCCGGGGCAGGTGCTGTGTCGCGAGGGCGAGCCGGGCCAAGAGCTCATGGTGGTGCTGCGCGGCCGCGTCGAGCTCACCCGCAACGGGGTCAACGTGGCCGAGCTCGGGCCCGGCGCGCACCTGGGCGAGATGTCGCTCATCGACGCGGGGCTGCGCTCGGTCACCGCCACCGCGATCGAGCCGGGCAAGGTGCTCGCGATCAGCCGCGACGACTTCTACGAGGTGCTGCGTCGCGAGCCGGCGCTGGCGGTCAAGCTGCTGTGGAGCTTCGTGCGAGTGCTGGCCGAGCGCCTGCGCACCACCACGGCCGACCTCGCCGTGGCCCGCACCTCACACGCGCACGAGCTCACCGAGATCGTCAGCGAGGCTTCCCGCTCCACGCAATCGCTGCCCATCTTCGATCCCGACGACGAGATCCACGACGAGATCCACGAGATCGACGAGCTCGAGCACGACGCCGACGAGGAAGACGAGCTCGAGCGTCGGCCCACCGTAATCTCGGGGATGCTGGGGCCCAAGCCCGCCGCCGGCCGCCGCGTGACGGTCGTCAGCACGACCACCAAGGCGCCGCACAGCAGCAGCGCCGAGCCCGAGCCCGGCGCGCCCGAGCCCCCCGGACGCTCGCGCACTCCGATCGGTACGCCGCTCGGTGAGCCGCGCACGACCTCGCCCGAGCACACGATGTCCTCGGCCGCGCAGCCGCGACCGCACCCCAGCAGCGGGCCCGCCAACACCGGCGACACCGTCGTCGCGCCGCAGCCACGACCTCGCCCGAGCAGCGGCCCCACCAGCACCGCCAACCCTGGCGACACCGTCGTCCCCGCCTCCGCGCAGGCCCGTCCGCACCCGAGCAGCGGCCCCAACACGGGCATCACCGTGATCCCGCCCTCCGCCGAGCCGCGTCCGCGTCCGAGCAGCGGACCCAATACGGGCGCCACCGTCGTCCCGCCCTCCGCCGAGCCGCGTCCGCGTCCGAGCAGCGGCCCCAACCACACCGTCGTCCCGCCCTCCGCCGAGCCGCGTCCGCGTCCGAGCAGCGGCCCCAACCACACCGTCGTCCCGCCCTCCGCCGAGCCGCGTCCGCGTC
>JBFIJN010000150.1:0-17312 GCA_041600735.1 Nannocystaceae bacterium | reverse complement strand
GGGAAGCGCTCCACGAGCTCGGGGTGGTCGGCCAGGAAGTCGGCCGCGTTGTTGCTCGGCGTCCCCACGGAATAGCGGAACACGAACTCATCGGAGACGGGCTGGGTCGAATCGGCCAGCTCGGCCAGCGGTGCCGACTCGAGGATGCACTCGCGAAACGCTTCGACCGCGATCGTGTCCTCGAGAACCTCGACCGAGTCGACCACGGACCCGAGCTCGGGATCGGCGAGCACCTTGGCCGAGAACCGCGCCTTGCCCTGGGCCTGCGGCGGCAGCAGCTCGCGACAACCTCCGATCGCTCCGGCCAGGCGCAGCTGTAGCTCCAGCGAGCCCCAGCACTCTTCGGTGCAGTGGCCGATCGCATCGGTCTCGGTGCCCCCGTCGGCCTCGGTGAGCGTGGGCGCACGCTGCTGCCAGGCGGCACGGATCCGCTCTCGCTTGGCGCGCCTCACTTCCTGATGCGTGGGCGGGGTCGGGGCCGCCGCCGAGGCCCTGATTGCAGGAGTCGGCGCCGCGCTCGGCGTGGTCTTCCCCGCTTCCGGGGCAGCATCGGCCCGGGTCATGAGCCACAGCACCACGCCACCGGCAAGCAACCCGGCGACGGCCACGCTCTGCAGGAGTCCCTTGTCGTTGGTCATGCTGGTGCGTTGGAAACTCGAGCAGGGTGCCGGGTTTCTCGCCCGGCGCCTGGCGGGCTGCTCGGCCCCCCGGTCGTCCGAGCATCAATGCGCGCCCACTACCGCCTCCACGAGGTCGCGCCCCGCACGATGCCAGCCCCCGAGGGTCCGTTCCCCGAGATCGATCTCCATCACGTGGATCCGAACCACACCTTCACCTGCCCCCTCGATCTCGATCCTGCGGCGATCGGAGACCGCTCCCCTGGGGACGACCAGCACGGCCCGGCGAGCACCTGTGGCCCAACAGTAGCTGACCATCTGATGCAGGTTGGAGGCGGAGATCTTGTACTTGTACTTGGCGTCCACCACGATCGGGCCCCCGGGTTGATCGGAGAGGAACAAGTCGATCCTCATGGGCGCCGAGATGTCGACCGCAGCTGTCCCATCGATGCGTGCGACCCGAACGGGGTGGCCTGGTGCTGCGCGCTCGCCGGAGTCGAGGAAGGCGCGGACGATCGTGCGCTCGAAGAGGTTGGCCAGATTGACGAGGAATGCGGGGCTGCTCAGTCCGTCACCGGATCCGAGACCACCGCTTCGAAGCAAGAGCCGCGCGAGGGCTACGCTGACCGCAAAGGGCCGCTCGAGTCGTGAGAGCTCGATCGCTTGGCCGAGCGCTGCCGTATCGACCGTCGGGGGCACCTCGGCCAGCATCGCCGCCAGCGCTCCCAACGGAGCACCGGCCGCTCGCCGAAGCTCCGGATCGCGTTCGACCCGTCGCGCGGCGGCCGAGAGCAGCCGGTTGAGCGGGGTCTGGGGCAGCCTTGCGAACACGATGCACGGCGTACGAGAGAGGTCTCCTCCGCCGCGAGCGAGGCGGGCGAAGTCGATGCGGCCGCGCAGCACGGCCGACTGGATCTCACGCCGGTGATAGGTCCGGATGAGACCTGTAGCCTGGATGGCTCGCCAGGTCTCCACACAGAAGATGCGGGCCACGAGGCTGCCGAACCCGGCGTCGTCGCTGAGGTCGGGGACCGTGCCGAGACACTTGAGCGCATCGAGCGTAGGGTCCGCGTAGGCGAGCCACGCGAGCAGTGAGGCCCCATCGGCCTTGCGTGAACGGATCACCATGGAGCCGCCTCCGGGAAGGCGGAGCTGGCCAGCGACGCGAACGATCCGCAGCTGTCGACCATCACGCCGAACGCCACTCCCCAGCGTGGCACGCAGGTGCGCCTCCTCGTCGGCCGAGGCGCTGAAGGGCTCGTTCTCGTAGACGACTCGCCTCACCCTGCAGCGTCCTGCGTCGAGTCGTCGCGCACCACATCCGCGAGGGCTGCAAGCTCGGCGGCGACGATCGAGCGCCACTTGGCCGCTGCCTCGGAGAGTCCAGCCTCGTCGCCGAAGAAGTACTCCTCGAGCAGCGGAGAGACGTCCATGGCCCACAGCCGATCGAAGGCGTCGTCGGCCGAGTCCGGAATCGACGGCGCGAGGAAGAAACTGTGGCCCAGGGCATATTCCCGCCCGAGGCGTGCGCAGATCCAAGCGTTGAACTGGTCGAGTACCATGGGTCCCACTTCGCCCAAGATTCCCGAGCCTCGGGCTCTGGCGATTACCTCCGAGTCGGGGTCGACACGGACGAAGCCAAAGCGGCGTCGCAGGGCGTAGTCGACCAGCGCCACGCTGCGATCGACCGAGTTCATGGTGCCGATCACGACGAGGTTCGAGGGCACGCGCAGCTCTCCTCCGAGGGGCAGCGTGACCGCCTCGTCGCGGTACTCGAGCGCGTAGAGTAGCTCCCCGAAGATCCGGGCCGGATCTCCGCGGTTGATCTCGTCGATCACGAGGACGAAGAACGCGTCGGGCTCCTGAGCGGCCGCCACGGCGATGCGGAGGAACGGCCCCTGGTGCAGCTGATATCGCAGCTGCGTCTGTTTCAGGTCGGGGCGCAGGCCTTGCACGAAGTCTTCGTAGGCGTAGCTCGGGTGGAACTGCACCAGTCGAAAGCGGCCGTCCTCACGGGCGTCTTCCTCGCCGGTGAGCGCGCGCGAGACGAGCTTGGCGATGTGGGTCTTCCCGGTGCCGGGCGGCCCATACAGGATGAGGTTGCGGGCGACCGCGGTGTCGGGCGAGGGTCCGAGGTCCGGGCGCAGGCGCATCTGCACTTGGTCGAAGAGCGCCTTGGAGATCTCACCGCGCAAAGCCGACCATTTCGCAGGAGCCTGGGTGGGCGCCATTGCTCGCGGTCGTGCACCTTGGATGACCACACGAGCCTTGGACCCCCGAAACGATTCCGCGCGCCATTGCTTGCGTTCCGCGTCCAGCCGCTCGCGCCCGGTGTTGGTGATCGTCCACTCTCCGGTCCCGGTGTTGTCCGCGAATCCATCCTTGCCGAGATTCGAAAGGGACCATGCTGCGCGGAACTCCCAGACCCTATTGCCGCTCGGCATGCTGCGTCGATCACCGGGGAGGAGCGACTCGCCGATCTCGCGTTCGATGTGGTCGAAGATGTCGCTCTTCGCGGTGAACCCCGCAGCCATCGCGGTAAGCGCGGGGACTTCGTACGTACGGAAGCTGCTGACCTCGACCGACTCGGTTACCGCCGTGGACCGCGAGGGGCGCGTGGCCTGCGGTATCTCGAGGCCAATCGTGAGCGGGTCGTTTGCATGCACGGCCGCGTATACCTTGCCAAGCTCCGTGAGCTCCCAGCGGCCGTACTCCCCAGCCACCACGCCATTCGTCTTGAGCGAAGATCGGGCCCAGCCGTAGCGGTTGTTGTTCTCGAGGTAGTCGAGTTGCTTCGCTGAGAGCTGGTCGGCGAGCAACTCGCGAACCTTGGCGACGACGTCTCGCTTTCGGGCTCCGCCCCCGAGAGCCGCCAGCGCACGCACGATCGGCACGAAGAACTCTCGGTGAGCGCGGGTCACCTGGGCAAGCGTGGCCTCGAGGGCAGCGAGATCGGGCGCGTCCATTGGGTGAGGATCGGACCGTGACGAGGTCATGTCCAGGAGCCATCGCTCGATCCCGTGCCGCTCGCGGTCCACGAGCGCCTTGGGAGGTGCCCTCCGCGACGAGTCCGTGCGAGGATCCAACGATGCTCCCCACGCTCCAGCTCGGACTGCTCATCGGGGCCATGGCCCTCGGCTGTGCCGCGCGGACGGGGGATCCGGCCGAGCCGCAGCGCTCGACGCCGACGCGAGCTCCCGCGGCGAGCCAGCGCTCGAGCAAGGCCGCGGGCACGCCGGCCCCCATCGCGCCGATCCGTGGACCCACGTGCCTGCCCGTGGCCCAGTGCGCTTCATTTGCTGCGCCGCGCTGTGTGGTGCTGCGCTTCGACGACCACGGCAACCGCCTCGAGCCGGGGCCCGAGCTCGAGTTCGTGCGCGCGTGGCCGGGCGAGGCAGGGGTGGGGCCCTCGATCACGACGGTGATGGACTACCTCGAGTCACAGAGCTCGTGCCGACGACGGCCAGAGCTCGCGATGCCGGGGTTCGACTGTGCACTGGAAGCGGGGATCTGCGTGGTGCAGACCCCCGACTAGTGACGAGGTGCGCGGAGCCGACCGCGGCTCGGTACGGGCTCGATGACGAGTGGAGTCTGCGCCGCGAGGGCTTCGGCGATCCGCTTCAGCTCGTCGAGGTCGTCCCCGGCCATGCCCATGGCACCGTCGCGGTAGAGCGCTACTGCGACGCCATCGTGCTCAAGACACTCGGATCGGGTGTTCATCGACAGTGCCAATACCCGCTCGAACCCCAGGTCCTCGAGGAGCTGGCGGCACTTGTCGGGATCGCCGTCCCAGCGGCTCTCTTCCTCGTTCCATCGCGGTCGAACGTGAAGCTCGTAGTCGAGCTGACTCGTCCGGAAGACGAACGCGAACCAGCACAGGTAGCTCTCGAGGTGCCCCGCGTCCAAGCCCACGAACTCGTTGGACTTCGGATGGAGGTCCCCAATCTCCGGATCGTCGCTCGGATCGGACCCGTGGCGCAGAAAGATGTTCGAGCCCGTGATCTCCGAGGACGAGAAGTAGACGACCCCTGGCGGCAGCGAGATTTGCTCGCGGCCCAGGTACTCGTACTCGGCCACCAACGTCTCGATGCAGAAGTCGCGGTCGTTGAGAAACGGGTTGAGGACACGCGCAGGCGTCATCCCCATGGCCCGGAGGAACTCGCGGTGGCCGTCGCTCATGCGCAGCCCCGCGACCTGCTCGAGCCGCAGGATCTCCGCCTCGCTGGCCCCACGCATGCGCTCCGCGAAGAACTCCGGGGCGAGCGTGCGCAGATACGCGATGATCGATGCCGTGTTTTCGGTGCCCATGGCCGCCCTCAGTCCTTCTTCTTCTCATCGGTGCAGAGCATCATCTTGAGGGCGTCCTCACACGTGCCGCACTTCTTCTCTGGCTTCGCTCCCCTGACTTCCTTGGGGGAGGGTCGGCCACCGATCTTGTTGGTGATCCCCATCTTGATGCTGGAGATGCCACCAGGCGGAGGAAAGGGCGCACCACCGGAGATGAACACCTCGTTGAGCATCTGCTGCTCGCAGCAATTGCCGAGCGTGTTGCCCTTGGCCTCCAGGGCAGCCTTCTGCGGCTCCGTGAGCGGGATCGGTTGCTTGGCCTTGAGATTGTACAGCACCCCGGTGCCGCCGCCCGACTGGGCTTTGACCACCGGACCGCCCCCAACGCTCATCGCTCCGACCTTCTTGCCCGTGCCCTTCGCAGGTTGATCGGCGGCCTCCTGCACCATCTTCTTGTCGTCGGTCTTGATCGACTCGTGGCCCTCGAGCGGCTTCCCGCACCAGCCGCACTTGGCCACCTCGTCGGGTCCGGGCGCGCCTCCCGGCTTGTGCACGGCCCCCATCAACGTCGCAGAGTTCGGCGGGTTCCCGCTCCCTCCACAATTGTTGAGCATCGGCTCGGCGAGGAGATGGACGCTCTTGCCCTCGATCTTCACCGTCATCGAGCCAGGGCTCGCGAACTTGGCCGGCCCGTGGGTGTTGGCCGAGACCAGCCCACCACCCGTCGCCTTGCTCGCCACGTCGCCCATGCTGGTGAAGGTGGCTCCCTTGATGGCGACGGTGTTGCCCTCGATCTTGACCTTCTTCGAGTAGTCCTTTGGCGAAGATCCAGACTTCGCGATGTTGGGGAGCGGCGCCGGCACGAAGGGCGCGGGCGGCCCCGGCATCTTGCACACGTTGGGCACGGTGGCGGCCGCCACGGTGTTGCTTCCCTTGGTGACGGGCGTCTTGGGCGGGTGGATCTCGACGCTCATGGTCACACCTCGTTCGGAGCCACTAGCAAGATCGCGCCGCGGGCCCCGGTGCGGGAGCCGCCGAGGACCAGCGCGCGTGGACCACGAGCATAACCCCGCGCCCAGGATTGCACCGCAAGGACGACGCCGAGGGCGCTGCTGGCCGCTCCCACGTCACCCCAGCTCGAAGCGGGAGCCTCGTACTCCAGCGCCCTGAAGGCCGTCGGGATCCGCATCGCCACGAACCCCCACTCCTCGCTGCGATATCGCTCGCCGTTGACATCGGTGAACGTCATGTCGATCGCTTGGCCGGGGAGCTGAAGTCCGGCCACCGCTTCCTTGATCGCGCTGGTCATGCCGACACCGAACGAACCGCTCTCGCTGTCTGGCGAGCGCGGCTCGAGGCTGGTACCCACGCCGGCGAGCGTGGCTCGCAAACGCAAGCCAAGGCGCTTGCGGAGGCGAGTCGGGGCCAAGACCAAGGCGCCAGCACCTTCGCCCGGTACGATCCCGCTGCGAGCATCGGGTCCGAACAGTCGCCCGTGCTCGAGCCAGAGCAGTGTGTCGGGATGATGGAAGCTGTCGACTCCGACGATGAGCGTCAAGACCTCGTCGCGTCGACCCGAGCGCACCACGCGTTGGATGGCCTCGGCGACGCCCGCGTTGCCCCGCCCTCCGACCGATATCGCCGCCGTGATTCCGCGTGCACGAAGGCCCGGGCCGAGCTCGGCGGTCAGCTTGCCGATCACTGCCCCGAGGGCGCGGTCCGACAGCCCCGGCCGCGCCTGCGGCAGCGTCAGCACCACCTCGAGCGGAGCCGCGGTGGCTGCGGGCCCGAGCTTGCCGAGAACCTCGTCGACGACGCTGCAGGCGAGCGGCATCAAGCGTGCGACCCCCTCGATCGCAAAGCCCAACCTCGGGTCGGCCGCCACCATCTTGGGCTCGCCATCGGCATCGACCGCGGCAAGCGGACACTCGCTCGTCCGGCTGATGCCCGCTCGCACGGCGGCCGCGCTGGTCTCGGCCAAGAGACCCACTGGGGTACGGCCACCGATCGCGACGACGTCGAAGCCAGTGGTCATGCCGAGCGTCGCTCCTCGATCTGCGTCTCATCGAGGAAATCACCGTCCGCAGCCGCGACTCGCAGCGCACTTTGCCACACGAGCGACAACCTCGAAGCATCGGGCTCGATCAACACCGTCGCGAGCAGCGGTCGCTCATGGGGCGTCTTGTAGGCGCCGAAGCGAGTCACGAACGACAGCTGGATCCTGGGCAGCTCGAGCACCAGCGAGCCCTCCGGCGACATGTTGAGCAGCCCCACGCGCTCACCACCTTGGAGCGGACGAGGTGGTCGTTGATCGAGCGGGGCGCTCAGCGCGAACGCGGGATCGTAGTCGTCGGGAAGCAGCGGCTTCTTCGTCTCCACCCAGCGTGCGTCGTAGGTCCCGGCCAGCTTGCGGCGCGGTAGCCAAGCCGGATCGAGCGGCCCAAAGCCAGCGGGACCCCGTGTCGCGGGATCTCCCGAGGGGTACTCGATCGTATGCGCGGATGTATTGACGAGGCTCGCCCGCGGCCGACCGAAGCCCCGACCGACGGGGTTGCGCTCGTCGATCCGATGGCGGCTCGGATCTGGGTCGGAGGTGTCACCGCCACCAAACGCCAGCTCGTAGTGGAGCGGACGCGTGACGAACGGCCGCGGTGCAGTGGTCGTCAGCCCGCCGATACCGTCGTAGTAGACCCGCTCGCCGTGGACCACGAGCTGCTTCTCCAGTGCGTCCACGCGCAGCACCACGGGCACGGATGCTACGGCACGACCTCGCGGCGCATAGGCGCTCCCGACGACGAGGATGTCGGTGGTCGGCTTGCGGCTCAGCAGATCGGAGTCGTAGCGCAGGCTCGACTCGCCGGGCCTTCCGTGGTGCTCGGGGAGCAGCGTCGGCGGGAGCTGCTCGTCGGCCAGGCGTAGCTGGCCGCGAGCGCCGATGGTGAACGTGGCCCGGACCGCGACCAACCACCAGTGGACCCCGTGCTCGTCGCGAGTCCAATTGCGCTCGACCGCATAGGGGGTGTTGTTGCGCAGGCTCCACATCTCGAGGAAGGGTCAGCTTACATCGACCCGAGTGGTTCACCCAGGCCGTTCGTCACTCGGGTCGAAACGCTTCGATCACGTCCAGTCACCCCGGCTGCGGCACGCTCGGCGGCGTGTCGCTCCCGTGCTCGATGCACCGCGACATGATCTCCTCCATCACATCACAAGCCGTCGGCGTGTGAACGGGCGGTTCCTCCTCGCCGCCGTTGACCCATGCTTCCATCTCTTCGACGGTGGTGCACTGCGCGGTCGGCAGCCCGGCGAGGCACTCGTCGACGAGCGCTTCCTCCTGGGGGGTGAGCGCCTGGCAGCCAAAGCCGGTCTCGAGGTCGGGGAGGATCTCGTCGGCGCACTCGGTGGGGGTGACCGTGTGCAGCTCGACATGGCAGCCGCCGCAGTCGGAGCCACCATCATCGCCTGCACAGTCGGCACAGCTCACCTCGAGAATGCCGCAGCGCTCGATGTACTCACACGCAACCTCGGTCGTGATATCGGCGGCCTCCTCGGCCGACTTGTTCACGATGGAGACGGTGCCGGGATCCTCCCCCTCCTTGTCACAGGCGGGCAGGAGCGGGATGAGCAGCGCGAGTAGACCAAGACCAAGCTTCGACATGCCGCGACAGTTCCCCGAGGCGGCCCAACGATCACGCGCGCAGTGCCAAGAGCTCGTGAGCAAACGCCGACGGCGGGTGCCGCCACGAGCGGGATGCGCTCGACAGCGGCAACTACCCCTGTGGCTCGGCCCCAGCCCTACTCGGGCTCTTGGTCGGCGGCGCCGTCGAGCTCCACGACTTGGCCGTCGAAGGGCACCTCGACCCGCCAGCCAAAGCGCTCCTCGAGGCGACGGCGCAGCGCATCGGAGGCGGCCGGCTCGCCGTGGGTCACGAACACGTGGCGCGGCGCGAGCCCGCTCGTCGCCAGCCACTCGGTGAGCTCCACCCAGTCCGCGTGGGCCGAGAGCGTCTGGATCTTGCAGATCTCGGCGCGCACGGGGACGTACGAGCCGTGGATCTTGAGCTCGTCGCCGCCGTCGGCCAGCGTCCGTCCGCGCGTACCGGCCGCCTGGAAGCCCACTAGCAGCACGGTGTTGTCCTTGCCCGGCAAGAAGCGCTTGAGGTGGTGCAGCACGCGGCCGCCGGTCGCCATGCCGCTCGCCGAGATGATCACCATGGGTCCGGCCCGACGATCGATCGCCTTGCTCTCCTCGGGCGTGCGCGAGAACGTGGACAGCTCGTCCATCGCTTGGCACTGCGCGGGGGTGAGCCGCTCGTCGTCGCCGTGAGCGAAGAACACCTTGGTGGCCGCGATCGCCATGGGGCTGTCGAGGAACACCGGCACTGGGGCCACGCGCCCCTGCTCGAACAAGGTGGCGATGAGGTGCAAGAGGTGCTGGGTGCGACCCACCGCGAACGCCGGCACCAACAGCGCTCCGCCGCGCGCGAACGTGCGCAGGAGCACCGCCTCGAGCTCGTCGAGCACATCCGTCTCGGGATGACGCCGGTCGCCGTAGGTCGACTCGACCACCAGGTAGTCGGCCTGGGGCAGCGGCGCCGGCGGCCTCATGATCGGGTCGTGCGGGCGCCCCACGTCGCCGGTGAACGCCACCGAGCGCTGGCCATCGGACAGACGCACGCACGCCGAGCCCACGATGTGCCCCGCTCGCGACAAGCAGCCTTCGAGGCCCGGAGCCACCGTGAAGGACTCGCCGTACGCGACCACCTTCAGCTGCGCGAGGCAGCGCTCTGCATCGGCCTTGGTGTATAGCGGCACCGCATCGGCGTGCCTGGACCAGCCCCACCGGTTGGCGTGGCGCGCTTCTTCTTCTTGCAGGTAGCCCGAGTCGGGGAGGAGGATCCGCAGCAGATCGCGAGTGCCCTCGGTGCAGTACACCGGCCCGTGGTAGCCGCGCTTGCACAAGAGCGGCAGATAGCCGCTGTGATCGATATGGGCGTGGGTGAGCACCACTGCGTCGAGCTCTCGCGGCGGCAGCGGGGGCGGCCCCCAGTTGCGCAGGCGCAGCGCCTTGAGCCCCTGGAACAGCCCGCAGTCCACCAGCACCTTGCGGTCCGCGGTCTGCACCAGATACTTCGAGCCGGTCACGGTTCCCGCCGCGCCGAGGAAGGAGAGTCGCATCGACATGGGGCCGTGATGCTACCGCGGGCGCTCCTTCGCGCCATCGCTTGCGGTGCAGCCCCCGCCCGATGCCCGAATCCGGCGATCCACCGACGAGCTCGCCGCGGGCACCGGGCTCGCCCGTCCGCTAGGCTCGATCCAGAGACCTCAGAAGTTGGTGTACGGACCGCCCACCGCGCAGGTGTCGGTGATCGTGCCCGTGGTCGTGGTCGTGGTCGTCAGGCACAGCGCCCGAGTGCGTAGATCGGCCAGTCATGGACCGCGCCGCGCGTCCACGCCGTCAGATGACTTCATCGACGGTCGCTGCATGCAGCGCCTGCCAGACCTCCTCGAGGTCGTTGTGCCAGCCGTGCCGCTTCACGAAGGTGGGGTGCATGATGCCTTCGTCCTTCAGCTCCAGGTCCCAGACATTCCACCCGAGCATGTCCAAGATCCAGCCGCCCAATGACTTGCGAAGGGCGCTCGTGCGCTCGCTGTCCGCGACGCCGGCAAGTGGGCTCGTATATTGCGCGACGCTCCCATGCTCGTCGCCGGGCGACCACGCGAGGAGTGCTTCGGTCATGCCGAACCCGAGCGGCATGCACCAGCGCTTGGTCTCGCGCACGCGCTTGCCCGCCGATCCGCCCCAAGCGGTCGCGTTCTCGTAGAGGCGCTCGCCGAGTGCTTCGGGCGAGCCCACGATCCACAGGTCGAGGGCGCGAAGCTGGTACTGACCCAGATGCATGCTGCAATCGTGGTAGGCGGCGGCCTCCACGAGCATCCGAACGTCGAGGGGCGCGCCGTCGAATGCTTCCTCGTACGCCTTGGGCCGAGCTCGCCGCTCGCGCTTGCTGATCACGGAGGCCAGGGCCACCGTCGCCCACTTCTCCTGCGCGTCGTCGTCACCGGGCGTCAGCTCGAGCGCAGACTTCAGCTGCTCGGCGTATTCGGCCCCATAGTCGTGGGCAAAGCCCAGCACACGCGGAAATCCGTCGTCTCGATCGGGCATTGGCGCTCGCATTCGGACACAGGACCGTGGGGGATGCAAGGACCTGTCCTCGATGCGCTCGAGCCGTCCGAGCGGCAACGTACGGCTCGTCGCAGCTCTTGCCCGCGCTCGCAGACCATGGTGCACGTCGGTGCACGTCGACGGTGTCGTGCGATCCTCGACCGCTACGGCAGTCGGCACGAGCCCAGGTTCTCGTAGCCAGGGGGCGCCGGCTCGCGCGTGGGCTCGCAGGTCTGCCCCGGCAGGCACGAGGGCATGGGGTCGAGGAGATCGCACAGCGCAGTGCAGCACTCGGCGGCGGCGCAGCCGGGCACCTCGTTGGCATCCACGCAGATGTTGCCGGGCGCACACTCGTAGACGGACGTGCACGCGTCGCCGGGAAGGCCAGGGCCACCCGTGGTGCAGCCGAATGCGTTCAGGAAGACGAGCCAGCACAGCTGCCCCCCGGGGCAGTCTTGCGCGAACGGATCGCACGGGTACACACAAGTCGCGAGCAGCCCATCGCCACCTTCCACGCACACTTCGGGCGCGGAGCAAGTGTGGCGCTCGAGCGTGCCCTCGCAGAATGGGAGGCATACGCCCTGCAGCGTCTCCGTGTCGATGTTGCGACACATCGAGCCGAGCGCGCAGGTGTCGAGGCCGTCGCCGGGCTCACCGAGCACCATGCAGATCTCGCCCGCCGCGTCGGCCTCGCGGGGGATCGGCAAGCAGCGGGTGGCATCGATCACGTTGCCGCCACCCTCGCTGGCCCACGCCACGCACTTGTTGCCGGCCGGGCAGTCCTGCGCAAACACGTCGCAGCTCGTCGGGATGTCGGCGACGTGGAGCCCGTCGTCGAAGCCGCCCCCCCACTCGTCGTCGCCCACGGTCGTGTCGGTGGTCGGCATCGCAGTGGTGCCGGGCTGGGTGGTCCCGGTGGTCTCGACGGTCGTGGCGGCGGTCGACGCTCCGCCATCGCCATCGTCGGCCGTGGACCCGCAAGCCAGGGTTAGCGCCAACGCGGATCCGAGCGCCGCAGTCCGTCGAGCTGTCATGGATCATGGATATCACGATCTCTCGCTCTCGGGGCCGCCAACGAGCCCGCGCCCACGGGGCCGGCGGAGCCTCGTGCCCGGGCCTTGGAGCGTCGCCGCCCAGTCCGCAATCTCCCTCCGCCTCGCATGCGCTCCTCGGCCCTTCCTTCCCGCGCACGCGTGGGCTTGGCCCGTGGCGGTCTCATCGAATGCTCGGTCGCCTCTCACTCGCGCACGCACCCGGGCCGCGAAGGACCAAGGCGAGCCCAACGTCGACCTGACGGTCGCGGGGGTCCACGCCTCGTGGTCCGCGTGGTTCGTCTATGGCGTGGGGGGACCTGCTCGGCGAACTCCTGCAGGTTCAACCACCATCACGCCGCCTAGGTGCCTCCGCTTGCCCGGAGGCAGATTCTCTCGGCCAGAACTGCACACATGGTCGAGAATCGTGGCTTGCTCTTGCCGGAGTCCAGTGGGGAGAGGAATGAAGCCCGCCGTTGAAACGATCTGCTGGATCCTCTCGCGTGTTCCCACGCACCGCAGGAGCCGACAAATAGACTCGTCCAGCGCTACCCCTCGTCGCGCCGGCACGTAGAACCATAGGGACCGCTGCATCTGCACCGTCTCACCCGTAGCATCATCGACGATGCTCACTGGTCGCACTCCAATATCCGGCGTGACGAACGCACGGGACGAGAGTCCGAGCGCATTTCGAGTTCGCGCGACGTCTCTCGGTATCAGCTTGATGTTGTCGCCCTCTCTGCCCGCTTGTCCGCTTGCGGTGAACATCGCGCCGTCGTGGGGCGCCAGTGAGCGCTCGGCGAACCGCCGCGTGCCCGATTCTTGATTCCTAAGCCCTCTGGGGAGGAACAGGAGGACTTCCGCCCCCGAAATCATCGGGTCCGTTACCCCCAGGACACTCCAGGTGAACGCCCCATCCTCCCTTTCTGCACCGTACAGTACTTCTTGCAACCGTGCCAATGGAATGCCGCCGACCGGATTGCTCTCATGTACCAAGAAATCTACCCGATCCGTAGCAGCTACGATACCGATGATGTAGTCGAACCCGACCAGTTCCGATCCCCAGCCATCGGGAGGCTCCTCCAGTTCGGCCGAGCGCATGCCGATCTGCGCTCGTCCCTCGAGGACGTTGGGCAATGCCATGCCCGATCCAACGTCAGATGTGTGGATCTGCAAGTCTGCACACGCTTGGATTTCCTCATGGAGCGGGGCCACGAACCCCTCGATCACAGTGCCACTGCCTGCGAGGTACACATGCTCCTGGCCGCAGCTCCAGGCGGCTGCGAGGAGTGCAATCCCAACGACTCCCCAACGATGCCCGGTCATGGGTCGACCGGTCCCGCTTGGAGAGTCCGAGCAAGCCTGAACCCCAGTCCCGCGAACGCCTCGTCCCCAGGCTTCTCGAAGCGACTGGAGCAACGAGCATCCCCACGCCCCGTGAGATAGGAACCTCCTCGCATGGGCTCGAGGTCCACTCCTTCCCGAACCCCACCCTCGTTGGCACACCACTCGCTGACATTGCCGTGCATTTCGTGGAGTCCGAATCCATTCGAGGGGCCCGTGCCGACCTCTTTCACTTTCTTTTCATCGAGCCAGCCATCCTCCACGCTCGGCAGGCCCAAGCCATAGTCTCCGGTGCCTCCTGCGAGGCAAGCATATTCCCACTGCTCCACAGTTGGCAAGCTCGCTCCCACCCAGCGGGAGTACGCATAGGCCTCGAACCACGAGATGTGCTCCGCCGGGAGCCGACCTTTGTTCGGATGATCTGGGGCGAACAGGCTGTACTGAGCGCTGGAAACCTCCGTTCTCATGATCTCGAACGCCGGTACCTGCACCGTGCTCACTCGATCCTCGACCCTGACGACAAGAGAGCCTCCTCGCAACGGAACCCAGTCCAGATCCAGGCTCGGTGGTGGCGGGAACCGTGCGAAGATTGCCCTCTTTGCGGCTTGAACTCGATCTTCGCCAGCGCGCGACTCGTCAACCGCCCTCAACATCGACCCTAGCAGCCTCCGATCGTTCTCGATCACTTCGGTGGCGGGTGCGAGTATCGTGATGGCATCCATCACCGCCTCCGGGCATTGGTGTTCCTGTGCAAATATCATAGGCAACATGCCATCCCTCTTCTTCTCCCTCAGGTTGGTCAGAATCGCGCGCCCGCTGAAGGGAGAGTCAGCATGAAGCTCTACGGTCGCCTTGGAAAAGGTACATACGTCACGAGATTCGATCTCGCGGAGGATCACGCTCTCGATGTAGAAGCGGCGAGCAATAAACACGAAGACCAGTAGAATCACCACAGCTGCGAACGCCATGATGCCGAACCTGCGCCATCTCTTGCGCGACTCTCTTTGTGCGGCCTCCCACCAGAGCAAGCGTTCCTTTGTCCAGATCAGCTGCCCGTGGATGCGTCGAAGGCGGCGGAGCTTGGACGCAGGGAGTCGTGTGGCAACGTCGTCACCACCGACGTGGAGCTCGGTCCGCTTGTATACGAATTGTTGCATCTCGATTGCCTCCGTGTCCAGCGAGAAGCGGCGATGCAGCCCGAGTTCGTCTCGGATCCTCCCGATCGCCTCGGCGAGTCGGTCGTGGGGGAGCTTGTATCGATACTGATCCTGGAACCCAAACCGGTCCTTCCCGCGAACTCTGACGAGCAAACGCTGATCCTGCAGCTTCGAGAGCAACTCGTCGTCTTTCCTCCCCAGGCGAGAGAGCATTTCGTCTTCCGGGACCTCGGGCAACCGCCGACGTTGTTTGTCGACCATACTAATGAGGAGGTTGATGGCGAGTACCTTTGAGTGTTGGCCATCGCGCCGGGACCCTCGCTTTGAAGCGCGCTCGGTCGGAAACGCTTGGTCCAGGCCTCGAATCACGAACTTGATCAGAGTGTCGGCGAGGAGTTCGTCCGGATCGGGCGGGAGACACATCTCACCGTAGGTTCCGTCTGGCTTCTTGGCATCCTGATGAAGGCGGTCGAGGACCACCTGCAGTTCGGGCACGAGCGGGGTCGACGCGTCTTTGACCCGTGCCTCAGCGAAGATCTTTGCAAGGCGCTCGTCCTCCCCCTGGCCAAAGCGCCATTTCCCGTACCTCGGATCGACCAAGGGTTTCTGTATGATGCTCACGAACACGCCCTTCGCCGTCTCGAGGCGGTCATCGAAAGCTCCCTCTCCGACCATGGGTAGTGGAAAATCACGTCGATACTCGGCGCGGCTCAGGTCCCGATGGGCTAGTGGTCCACTTTTTTCACCTGTCGTGTCAATGGAGTCACGCGTAACGTCCCCCAGCCATCTGCAGATCTCGCCGTGAAACTCCTCGCGATAGACGAGCACCCAGCGGCACGGAAATGTGCCATCGGAGGATAGACGGTTCGCGGTGGCCGCGAGCAGACGTCCCGCGGTGGCTCGGCGAATCCGCATCGGCTCTGGGTAGCGAAAGAGCTTCTCGAATTGATCCAGGATGAAGACGGGGTGGCATCCCGCTTGTTCCTTGATCCAGCGGAGGTGCTTGAGAAAACTGGCTTCACTCGAAGGACTATGGAGTCGCGGCGACACCAAGAGCCGCCCGAGCAGAGCGGCGGCGATATCGGAGCCGTAGTCGTCGCTGTCGTGGATTAGTGCGACTGGGCGCTCGACGGCGAGTCTAGGCCGAACCCCCGCACGGACGAATGAACTCTTGCCAGCGCCCGACGGAGCGTAGACGCAGTAGATGAGGTGACCATCACTGATAGCGGTGGAAAAGTCGTCGAGTTCGGCTTCTCGCCCGGCGAAAGTTGCGGGGTGGTCGTAAGGGCTCAAGATCGGGTAGGGACCGACGGGAGGGTCGCCGAGGCTCGAAGCATCCGCGAGCCGGAGCTCGGGCCCGCGGGACGTGCCCGCCCCGGTCCAGCCGTACTCCGCGAAGGTCGGGTTCATGGGGAACCACTTCGCCGCTTCTTCGGCGATCGCCGGAACTCCGCCAGGGACCTGCTCACGGGCCGCTTGGATCATCGTGGTCCAGAACGCCAGAGGCGTCCTGAAGCAAGGCACGTGCTGCGTAGGAAGCCCTACCCGCAACACGAGCGTCGTCGCATCCTCGCTGTTCCAGATGACCTTCGCTAGTTCGTGTATGAGCTCGACTTCGACGTCGCCGAGTCCACCATCGCTCGCAAGAGTCTCCACGGGATCGATCATGCCCCCCATCCGGCCGCTCGTCACGCCGCCGGATGTTGCACTCGCCTCCTCCGTCGCCAGGGGTTCGGGGGCCGCATGAGGGATAGAACGCCCGGGTTAGCCGGGATTGGCTGCGCATGCTTCCCAGCCTCCGTGCCAAGCAAGCCATCGCATCGAGCCGCAACGGCCATGAACTGGGAGCTCGAGGCGCGCTGGTTTCCCGCAGGATGCGCGACTCAGATGATGAACGGGCTGAACGTTCATCCGAGGGGCGAACCGCATCGGCCCAGGGCCAAGGGCGAGGGCGGCTGGTGCTCCGCCGACCACGCCCGAGCGGTCGTAGACAGTACGTCCGAGTCCGGCCAAATGCGAGCCGCCTTGGGGGGCGGAGCCGACGGTCCTATCATGCCGGCATGGGATCATTCCCCGACCACGAGCCGTACCCCGATACCGTCCGTGCCTGGCTGGCGGAGCACCGCGCCGAGATCGATGCCCGCGACGGCTACGGCTACTCGCCGATCGTGCGCATGGCCGTTCGCAATCGGCACGAGGTCGTCACGCTGCTGCTGGAAGCCGGCGCAGATCTCGAGCAGAAGGCCCGCGCCGCGTACTGGACCGCAGAGCTGATCCCAAAGCCGCAGGCCGGCGAGTGGTCGATCCTGGAGTTCGCCCTCCATCACGGAGCCACCGACGTGGTCGCGCTGCTCGTGGCCGCGGGCTGTCCAATCCCGAGCGACACCAGCCTTCCGAGCCTTGCCAAGGGCAAGCAGACCGAGGCCACGATTCCTCTGTTTCGCGGGCTCGTGGCGGGAGGTGCCTCCATCGACCAAGCCAACGAGCTAGGCGAGACCGCGCTCTACATGTGTGCCGCGCTCGGCTCGCGCGTGGAGCTCCTGCAGGCGTGCCTCGAGCTCGGTGCCGATCCCAATCAACTCACGCACACCGGTAAGAGCGCCCTGTGGGCGGCGACCAAATTGGGGCGCCTCGAGGAGGTCGAGGCCTTGCTGTCCCGGGGGGCCGATCCCGAGCTCACTCCCGCCGACGAGCGCAGCCCTCTCTCCCAAGC
>JBFIJN010000149.1:0-17334 GCA_041600735.1 Nannocystaceae bacterium | reverse complement strand
ATGTGCGAGGTCGTGGTCGCAGGCGGCGTCGAGTCGGTGTCGATGACGATGCGCAACGTCAACACGTTTGGGCTGTTCAACCCGGAGATCCAGCGACGCTCACCGGGCACCTACCTCGAGATGAACATCGATGATCCGCGGGTGCCGTTCTGGAAGCGCGCGTTCCGCTCGATGGGCGCCACCGCAGAGCTCGTGGCCGAGCGCTACCAGATCTCTCGCGAGGCCCAGGACGCATTCGCGTGTCGCAGCCAGCAGCGCACCGCCGCCGCCCAGGCGGCCGGGCGCTTCGACGACGAGCTCATCGACATCGAGACCGAGGTCCGCAGTGAGCTCGACCAAAGTGAGCTCGACCCAGATGGTGAGCCGCCGCCCCCCGTCGAGCGACTGGCGAACGATCGCTGCGCTCGCCCCGAGACCACCCCGGCGGGCCTCGCCGCGCTCGAGCCCGCGTTTCGCCCCGGCGGCACGGTCACCGCGGGCAACTCGTCGCCGATCGCCGACGGGGCGGCCAGCTGCCTGCTGGTGAGCGAGCGCTACGCTCGCGACCATCAGCTCGAGCCGCTCGGCTACTTCCGCTCGCACGCGATGGTGGGCTGTGAGCCCGAGCTCATGGCGCGCGGTCCCGTGCTCGCGATTCCCAAGCTGCTGCGTCAGCTCGGCTACGCGCTGCGCGACATCGAGCTGCTCGAGATCAACGAGGCCTTCGCCTCGCAGATGGTCTACGCTCTGCGAGCCCTCGATCTCGACGAGGAGCGCGTCAACGTCGACGGTGGTGCCATCAGCTTGGGGCACCCGTTCGGCATGACCGGGGTGCGCCTGGTCGGTCACCTGCTGCGAGAGCTGCGGCGCCGCCAGGCCAGCCGCGGGATCGTGGCCATCTGCATCGGCGGCGGCATGGGGTCGGCCGCGCTGCTCGAAACCTGACCCATCACGTGACGACCATGTCCATCGAAGACCAAGTCAAGTCCATCATCGTCGAGCACCTCTCCGTCGATCCCGAGCAAGCCACGAGCGAGGCCTCGTTCGTCGATGACCTCGGCGCCGACTCGCTCGATCTCGCCGAGCTCGTGATCCTGTTCGAGCAGAGCTTCGACATCCGCATTCCGCCGGCGAGCGCGCGAGAGCTTCGCTCGGTCGGGAGCGCGATCGCCTACATCCAGAGCACGCGAGCCGCAGACCCCTCATGATCACGCCATCCAGCTCGGCCCGAAGGGTCGTCGTCACCGGACTGGGCTGCATCTCGCCGCTCGGCCTCGATGCGGCCACGACCTTCGCCAAGCTGCTCGAGGGCGTCTCGGCCGTCGCCCCGATCACGCGCTTCGACACCAGCGCCTACGACTGTCGCATCGCCGCGCAGGTCGAGGGGTTCGACGTCTCACCCTACGTGTCCTCGCCCAAGGAGGCGCGCCGCATCGATACCTTCGCTCAGTTCGCGATCGCGGCCGCGCACATGGCCCTCGAGCACTCCGGGCTCGACCTCGCAACGCTCGATCTCGAGCGCGTGGGCACCCTCATCGGGACCGGCGTCGGCGGGCTACAGGTCATCGAGGCTCAGCAGAAGATCCTGCTCGAGTCCGGACCGCGGCGGGTCAGCCCGCTGCTCATTCCCATGTTCCTCGGCAACCTCGCCGCGGGCCACCTCGCCATCCGCTACGGCCTCAAGGGCCCCAGCCTGCACGTCTCCACGGCGTGTGCCACGGGAACCCACGCGATCGGCGACGCCGCCCACGTGATCGCGCGCGGCGATGCCGATGTGATGCTCGCCGGGGGCACCGAGGCTGGCATCACCCCGCTGCTCCTCGCCGGCTTCTGCTCGGCCAAGGCGCTGAGCGTGCGCAATGGCGAGCCAGCCGCGGCCAGCCGCCCCTTCGACCTCGAGCGCGACGGCTTCGTGATGGGCGAGGGCGCCGGAGTGCTCGTGCTCGAGGAAGAACACCACGCGCAGCGCCGCGGCGCCACGATCCTCGCCGAGGTCGCCGGCTACGGGCTCACCAACGATGCCCACCACATCACCGCGCCCGAGGCTCGCGGCGACGGGGGCCGGCGCGCAATGGAGATGGCCCTGCGCGGGGCCTCGCTCGCTCCCGTCGACATCGACTACGTCAACGCGCACGGTACCTCCACGCCGCTCGGCGACCGGGCCGAGACCACCGCGATCAAGCACGTGTTCGGCGCGCATGCCACCGCGAAGAAGCTGTGGATTTCCTCGACCAAGTCGATGATCGGCCACCTACTGGGCGCCGCGGGAGCCGTCGAGGCCATCGTCTGCGTGATGTCGTTGGTGCAGGGCAAGGTCCATCCCACCCTCAATCAGACCTGCCCCGATCCCGAGTGCGATCTCGACTACGTGGCCAACGAAGCCCGCGACCGGCCGATCCGCGCCACCTTGTCGAACTCGTTCGGCTTCGGCGGCCAGAATGCGTGCCTGCTGCTGCGCCGCTACGACGCGTGACTCGCAGGTCACCGCGCGGCGAGCTCCCGCTTCAGCGCGTGATGGCGACCGCTCTACGACCCCGATCTGGCCTTTCCTCGCGGATCACTCGTCCTCCACGAGGAACAGCAGCGCCGACTCGCCGGCTGCGACTCGCGGCACGTGCTGGGCAGCCTCGCCGTCGGGGATCGCCAGGCCATCCCCCGCCTCGAGCACGAGGGTCCGTCCCTCGAGCTCGATCGTCAGGCGCCCCGAGACCACGTAACCAACGTGCCCCTTGATACATGGAGTGGGAGCGAGCGCGTCGGTGAGCTCGACCAAGCGAGCGACGCGTCCCTCGTGCACGAAACGCTTGACCCGCCAGCCCGGGGCCAGCGCCTCCCACGGGACGCTCGCGAACGGCAGGCGGTAGCGATCGGCGGGTGCGTTCGACACGATCCCTTCCTAGCACGGCCCGAAGCCACCCAAGAGCGAGACTCACGGCAGGGGCCCTGGTAGCCTCGACCGATGGTGGCATGGCTCAACCCGCGACTCACGGCCTCGCTGGCGCTCCTGCTGTCGTGCACGCAGGCGGCGTGCGGGGGTGGGAGCTCCGACGGCAGCGCCGGAGCGGAGGGCAGCGAGTCGAGCGGGAGCTCGACCAGCGGCGCGCCTGCCGTGACCGACGAGACCACCGCGGCGACCGCCGATGGCACGACCACCGCGGCGACGACCGACGCCAGCGGGTCCGAGGGCAGCACCGGGGACACGACCGGTGAGACGGGCGAGCCTCCCGGGGTCGACTGGGATGCCGCCTTCGATCACGTGTTCCCCCAGGATCACGTGATCGCGGTGACCCTCGATCCCGCGCCCGGGGTCTGGGAGGCGCTGCTCGCCGAGTGGGACCAGAGCAGCACCAAGAGCTACTACGCGAGCGCGATGACCTTCGACGGCGAGGCGATCCCCTCGGTCGGCTTCCGCCTCAAGGGCTGGTCCAGCCTGGCCTACGGCTCGGGTCTCGGCGGCGGTCCGATCCAGGGCGGCTCGCAGCCCGGCGGCAAGTTCCCGCTCAAGGTCGACTTCGATCGCTTCGGCGGCCCGCGCTTCCACGAGGTCGGCAAGATCAACTTCGGCAACAACTGGGCCGACCTCAGCTACATGCGCGAGCGCCTCGCCAATCGCCTCTACGACGCCATGGGCGTGCCGGCACCGCGCACCGCCTACGCTCGCGTCAGCGTCGACGGCCACGACAACGGGGTCTACACCGCGGTGCAGCAGATCGATCGCTGCTTCTTGGAGGAGCACTTCGGGCTCGAGAACGGCAACGGCAACCTCTACAAGGCGATCTTCACCAGCACCGACATCGGCGCGCTGACCTACCAGGGGGCCACCCGCAACGACTACTTCTCCACCACCACCTGTCCGGCGAATTTCCCGGAGTGTGGGCTGGTGCAGAAGACCAACGAGGATGATCCCGCGCTCAACGACTACGCGGATCTCGTGCACTTCCTCGACGTGCTCAACCACAGCGCCGACGCCGAGTTCGAAAGCGCGATCGTCGAGGTCTTCGACGTCGACGCCTTCCTACGCCTCGCGGCGGTCAGCGTGGTGACCTCGAGCTTCGACGGCTACCTGGGGATGGGGCACAACTATTATCTCTATCACCGCCCCGATACCGACCAATTCATCATGATCCCCTGGGATCAGAACGAGTCGCATGCGGGGCATCCGTGTGGAGCCAACGCGATCAGCTTCAGCATCGAGCAGGCGGTCTGCAACCAGCGCGGGCACGACTTCGTGCTCGCGCGCCGCGTCCTCGGCGTCCCCAGCTTCCACGCGCAGTACCTGGTCTACGTGCAGCAACTGGTCGACGACTACTTCACCGAGGCGCAGTACAGCGCCTGGATCGCCGAGCTCGGCGACCTCGTTCGCCCGCAGATCGAGACCGACTCGAACTACATCCAAGACCTCACGATCTTCGACCGCTCGCTGGGCTACGACGCCCCCGCGGGCCCCAACCTCGGGGGCCACGGGGGCACGGAGTACAACCTGATGTACTTCGTCAGCCAGCGCCGCATGGCGGTGCTCTCGCAGCTCTAGGCTGGGCTCGCCTCCGCAGGCTTCGCGTCCTGCACCACCGGGTACTTCTTCACGTATCCGAGCGCCTTGAACCCCCGCACCAGCCAGAACAGCGGCAGCACGGCGAGCAGCCCGCCGAACGGGATCACCAGCATGTCGGCGGCGGTGATCGTCCCGCTCTCGAGATCGATGCCGGGCAGCACGTACTCGATCGCGACCCACTGCACCAAGGCCGCATAGACCACGGGGAACAGCAGCACCCCGAGCGTGGCCGGCAGGCCGAAGATCCAGAACGACTTGTAGCGGCCCAGGCTCTGCCCCCAGTGGAAGCGCGCGCGCAGGATCTTCCGCACCGTGCCCACGAAGAACACCATCGCCAGGATGTAGAGGGTGATGCACGCCACGAGCAGCAGGATGGCCCCGCCGAGCGAGGCGTAGAGCACGAAGCCCGAGGCCTCGGTGATCAAGATGTAGAACACCGTCATGAACGAGAAGTTGATGAGGATCTCGATGAGCGGCTCGACCGCGAGCGAGAGGAACACCCCCGTCAGCAGCAAGAAGCCCACCATCACCAGCAAGAACGGCGCGAGCAGCTTGAGCTCGCCGGCGACCGTGCCCATCGCCCGGCGGAACATGCCCTCGCCGCTGCCGCCGCTCTCGGCCGCGCGCAGCGGTGCAGTGGCGATCGTCACCAGCGTCTCGCGCATCGGCAGCATGTAGAGCACCACGGCCAGCAGCGCCATCAGGATGGGCACGTAGCCCATCACCCAGTCCACGCTGCGATACAGGCCGAACACGCGCTTGAACGAGGCCACGTGCTCCTGCAGCATCGCCGCGTTCTTGACCAGCGGGCGCAGCTCGGGCTGCTCGAGCTGGTCCACCCAGTGCTCCGAGAGGTAGGCCGCGAACGCCAGCTGGCGCTCGGCCTCCTCCGCCACGATCCCTTCATCAGGCTCCACCAGGCGGCGCAGCGGGGTCTTGATGAAGTCGAGCCTCACCTTCGACATGTCGCTGAGGTCCTCGACGTACTCGTCGCGCTGGAGCACGTCGAACACCCCGTTGGCGATCACCATCTTGGGGCTGGTCGACTCGGTCGCCACCCTCCCCTGCACGGTGCGCATCACCAGCAGCGTGACCCCGAGCAGCACGATGGTGAGCACGAACGTCACGGCCGCGACCGCGCTCGCCTTCCACAGCGGACCGCGGGCCTCGGGCCGAATGTCGCGCACGCGCAGCGGCAGCAGCAGCACCCCGAGGAAGCCGAGCACCGCCACCACGCCGAGGAAGATCATCACGTAGCCGAGCGAGCGGCTCTGCGAGCCGGCCTCCTTCTCGCGCAGCGCATCGGTCACCTTCTTGCGTGCGATCTCGAGCCATGAGCGCAGGCGCGCCGGCGAGATGTATGCAGGATTCGCGACCGGGTCGGTGTTCGCCTCTTCCTCGATGCACGCCAGGATCGTGTCGAGCGCCGCCGCATCCTGGAGCGTCGCGGTCTCGGGGTGCTTGGTCTCGCAGCTCTGCGCGAGCGAGCCGAGCGCGTGCGGCGGAAACGTGAGGAACAGGTTGGTGAAGGCGTCGCCGTAGTGCTCGAGCTGCTGGTCATCGAGCGGATGGCCCGCCGCCGTGAGCTCGGCCTGCGCCTCGGCGAGGAGGGCCTTCGCGGCCTCGGCAAAGGCCGCGATGATCTCGTCGACCTGCTCGTCGGCCGCGATGCAGTCGAACAGCGGCTCTTGCTCGGTCTGGGGGCAATCGCGGCGCAGCGCCTCGATGTCGGCCATCGTCATCATGGCCATCAGCCCGCGGAACTGCACGAACAGATCCGCCCCGAACGCCGCCTTCTTCTCGGCTTGGATCCGTAGATAGGCCTCGGTCGTGAGGTCGTTGCTCACCAGGCACTCGGCCAGTGCGTCCTCCGCTTCGAAGCAGGCCTCGTTCTCGGCTCCCTTGGTGAACACGCACTCGGCCCAGGTGCCGCCCACCTGCTCACACTCGGCCGCGAGCGCATCGAGCTGCTCGGGCGCCATGCGGTTGGGGAGCTCTTGGTCCATGTAGCCGAGCAGCGAGGCCACCACCGCTCGCGTGTGCAGCGTGTCGAGCAGCTGCTCGAGCGGCGGCGTGTCGAGGCACGCGACGACCTGCTCCAGGTCTTCTTGCGGGCAGGCCTCCTTGAGCGCGACGTAGTCCGCCGGTCGCAAGAAGTTGGTGATCGCCTTGGGCAGCGCGTCGAGTGCCTCCGCGGGCAGCAGGGCCAGTGCCTCCGGCGGATAGGCGGATCCCGCGGCGGGCTCGCCATCGACGCCCGCAGGCTCACCGCCTTCTTCGCCGGGCTCACCGCCTTCTTCGACGGGCTCGCCGCCTTCTTCGACGGGCTCGCCTTCTTCGCCGGCCTCGCCCGCTTCTTCGCCGACCTCGCCCTCTTCTTCGCCGGCCTCGCCCTCTTCGCCGGCCTCGCCCTCCTCGAACGCAGGCTCACCACCGTCGTCCTCGAGCCCTGGGGCGGCGAGCGAGGCGGTACCCCACAGGCCAAACAGGAGAACGCTCAGTGCGGCAAAGGCGCAACGAAGGGACGTGGGCATCCGAAGCAGTGTGCACGAAGGCGAGCTGGCCGTATTCCCTAACCTGCACCTAGCGGGTGCGCCTCGAGCCATGCCCGTGCGGCGCTGGCCTGTGGGCCCAAGCCCCGCGCGTGAAGGCAGCGCTCGGCCGCCTCGGCCAGTGCTCGCGCACCGGCCCGTCGCTGCGGATCGTCCCACGAGAGCTCGGCCAGCGCGAACCGAGCCGTGCAGCGCCCCAGCGTCGAGGAGTCTGGGCCGGCGCGGTCGACCAGCGCCTGCAGCCCCGCGCGCGCCTCTTCGTGCTCACCGACCTCGGCCAGCAGCGTCGCGCGCTCGACCACCAACGCATCGAGCTCCGGGTGCCCCTCACCCAACGTCGCCACGCGAATCGCCTCGAACCGATCCATGTGCTCGCGCACCCCGGCCACATCCTCGCGCGCGGCCGCGAGGCTGGCGAGCACCTCATACGCCGGCGCCACGTGGGGATGGTCGGCCCCCATCCCCTCCGCCAACACCTCGAGCGCCGCACCGACCTCGGCCTCGGCCTCGTCGAGGCGCCCCAGCGCCAGCAACATGCGACTCACATCGACGCGATTGCTCGCCGTCTCGACCGGGTCGGCCCCATGCGCGGTGAGGATCTCTACCGAGCGCTGCGAGTAGCGCAGCCCCTCTTCGAGCTTTCCCTCCGACTCGGAGACCGAGCCCAGACTATTGAGCGTCGCCGCGTAGAGCGGATGATGCGGTCCCAGCGTCTGCAGGCGGATCGCCGCCGCGCGCTCGAGCGCTACCCGAGCCTTGTCGTAGTGCCCCGCGTTGGCGTACGCCACGCCCAAGTTCTGGTACCCGGCTGCCACCTCGGGGTGCATGCGGCCCACCGCGTCTTCGAACACCTCGATGTACGCCTGGAGCTGCACGATGGCCTCGCGCTCGCGCCCCGTCAGCAGGTCCATCGTCGCGAGATTGAACGCGGCGTCGGCCCAGCGCAGCGGCTCGCGCTCTCGATCGCGGAGCGCCAGCGCCCCTCGAAACAGCTCGGAGGCCGCATCGTAGTCGCCGCGACGATAGGCCACGCTCCCTTGGTTGAGCAGCAGCGCCGACTCACCCTCCGCGAGCATGCCCGTGCCCTCGAGCTCGGCCCGAGCCCGCCGCGCGACCTTGTCGGCCTCGGCCATGTACGGCTGCGAGACGCCGAGCACATAGACCTCGGCGATCAGCGCGTGGGCCAAGACGCGACGGTGTCGCGAGGCCGTCGCCAGCAGCCCCGCCTCTTCGAACGCCGCGCTCGCGGCCACGGCATCGCCGGTGAAATCGAGCATCCGCGCGAGAAACAGTCGCGTCTCCGCCTCGAGCGGGCGATGACCGAGCGCTCGCGCGTCCTCGTCGATCCGCCGCGCGAGCTCGAGGCCTTCCCCATAGCGACCACCGGCGAGCAAGCCATCGCCGCGCGCGAGCTCGTCGCGCACGCCCTCCACCGCAGCGCGAAGCTCGGGCGGCGCGGGCGGGGGCAGCTCGGCCATCAACGCCTCTGGATCGCCGCAGCGCTCTACATCGGGCAGCGCCGAGACCGAGCCCACCGCGCGCGCCACCGTCTCGGGCGTGGCCTGCTCGAAGCCCTCGAGCAGCGTCTCCAAGGCCACCCGCCGCCGGTCGAGACAGCGCTCGCGGAGCGCCGCGACCCCCGGGCTCTCGCCGCTCGTCGAGGTCGGCCCCTCGCTCGCCACCGGCTCGCACGAGCGCGCGCGCAGCCGCTCCCACCCCGCGACGTACTCATCGACCGCCGGCAGCGCACGCTCCAGGGTCTCGCCCGCGTAGGGCACCTCGGTAGCCAAGAACGCGGCGCCGACCGCCTCGCGTCGCTCCGAGCTCCACACCTCGGCCAAGCCGCGCTCGGTCCGACAGTAGGGCGAGCGCATGATCTCGGCCTGCGCATAGGCCCACAGCCCCGCCGCGCCCAACGCCACGAGCGGCACGCCCACCGCCGCCCACGACCACAGGCGACGGACCGGTCGGTGATCGAGCGTGGCCAGCAGCTCGTCCATCGACGCGAAGCGCTCGCTCGATTGCCGCGACAGCCCGCGTCGCAGCGCCTGCCGAACCGCACGCGGCACCGCAACCTCGTGCGGCGTCGCGGCCAGCCGCCCGTCGAGCACGTTCGAGGCCAGCTCGGCCACGGTGCGGCCCGCGAACGGGCGCTCGCCGTAGACCGCTTCGAATAGCGCCACGCAGAATGCGAACTGATCCGAGGCCGCATCGGCGGGGCGCTGCTCGTACTGCTCGGGCGCCATATAAGCCGGGGTTCCCACCAGCGAGCCGGTCTCGGTGAGCGAGACCCCCGGATCGGGCCCGAGCGGCGCCGCGCCCTCGTCGAAGCTCCCGGGGCTGGACGAGAGCGACGAGATCCGCAGCTCGTCGGTCCCGCGCAGCTCTTGCGAGCGTGGCTCGGCTGCGCGCGATCCCGGGCCCCAGCGAGCGAGACCGAAGTCGGTCACGCGCACGCGCCCGTCGTGACCGATGAGCACGTTGTCGGGCTTGAAGTCGCGGTGCACCAGGTCGGCCGCGTGCGCGGCCGCCAGCCCGCGACCCGCGGCCACGAACACCTCGCGCAGCTCCGGCCACGTCCGCTTGGTGCGAAGCCAGCCCTTGAGCGTGAGCCCCTCGACGTACTCCATCGCCATGAACACCGTCGACTCCCACGTCCCCACGTCGTGCACGGTGATCACGTTGGGATGGGTGAGCTTGGCCAGCGACTGGGCCTCGCGCAGCAGCCGGGCGCTGCGCCCCTGGCTGCCCGGCGCGTCCTTGTTGCCCCGCAGCAGCTTGAGCGCGACCCGGCGATCGAGCACGGGATCGTAGGCGGCATAGACCACCCCCATCCCGCCCACGCCCACGCAGTCGAGCACGCGATAGCGACCCACCGCCGCCCCGGCCGACAGCAGCGCGCCGAGCGGACGCGGACCCGCTTCGTCGTCGGGCCCGAGGGTGGCCGCCATTTCCTCGCTGTGGAGCGGCCCCCCTGCGCCGGCCTCGCGCTCGGGTTCCGGCGGCCGATCGCTCTCGAAGATCCGCGCGAGCTCGGCCACCAGCAAGCCGCAGGCCTCGCAGGCATCGAGGTGGGCCTCGAGCGCGCTCGCCTGGGCCGTGGGTAGCTCGCCCTGGGTGAACGAGGCGATCGTCGTCTCGTCGGGGCAGGGCTCGAGCGCGAGGCCGTTGCTCACGGCGGGGACGATCGCACGACCTCGGCTCCCGGCGCGAGCCCCCGCAGCAGCACGTCGATCATCAGCCGTAGCTCCGCCTCGTCATCCCACTCGCGCTCGGGCACCAGGATGTATCGGGTAATTACGTAGCCGGCGACGAGGCTGATGAACATGCGGACCACGCGATCGACCCGCACATCTCGCAGCTGCCCTGCCTCCACCGCCCGTGCGAATGCCAGCTGCGCGGTGGGTAGCAGTCGCTGCATGAAGCGCTCTTGCAGGCGCGCGCGAAACTCGGGGTCGAGCAGCACCTCCTGGAAGATCGCCTTCACGAGGTGGATGTTGCGACCCGCGAACTGCACGCGATTGAGCCCGACCAGCCGCAAGCGATCGGCGAGCGTGCCCGCACGCGCGAGCTCCCCCGCGATCTCCAGCACCGCCGACGCCCCCATCATCGCGTCGAGCCCCGGGGCCATCGCCGCGCTGAACAGCGCGGCCTTGCTGCCGTAGTGGGCAAACACGGTCTTCTCGGCCACGCCCGCGCGGGCGGCAATCACCCGCGTGGCGGCGCCGCGATAGCCCTGCTCGGCAAACACCTCCATCGCGGCCGTGAGGATCTTGCAGCGCGTGGGGTTGTCCTCGACCGGGACGGGCGCGTCGAGGCGCCCCTCCTCGAACAACACCGGTGCGAGCGCCTCGGACCCGCGGCCGCCTGCTTCGGTGGGGCGGGGCCTCGGGCCCGAGCGGTCGGATCGGCGCGGCATGATCGGTGCGAGCACCCTACTGCGCGGCCACGGGCCACGCGGGCGGGGCCACATGGTAGCGAGTTCGCAGCGCCTCGACATCCTCGCCCATGTGCGCCCACGGATCCCAGGTGCCGTCGGTGAGATCGCGGCTCATCCCCGCCCCTCGACACACGGCGTCCAGCGCACGAAACGGATCGACCATGCCCACTTCCGCCGGAGCGATCGGGGTGAGGCGAATGCCCAGGTGGAACTGGCACAGCACGAACAGCACCAGCATGAAGCCATCGCTGCGCTGGTAGCCGGCCTGGAAGCAACCCGCCTGCACCTCGCTGCGCGGGTCGGTGCCGTAACCTGCGATCACGTGCGAGATGTCGTGATAGAAGACCACGTGGGGCAAGGCGCCGCGCTCGCCGGGCAGCGTGAAGCCGGCCTTGCGCCAGAACGCGAGCAGCGTGGGACCTAGGCTCCCCGGCGGAAGCTCGTCGAGCGCCTCGAACCGCGCCTGCACCTCGCGATCGACCGCGAGCCGCAGCAGCACCGCGAGCATGCGAACGAGCGACCACCAGCCGTGGGCACGGAAGTAGGCGCGCAGGATCGGGAACACCCAGACCCGCGGCATGAGGTGGCGACGCAGCCGCATCATGCGACCCTGCGCCAGCAGCCGCAGGTCCACCACGTCGGGCTCCTCGACCTCGAGCGCAGCCGCGAGCGCGAGCACCCCGCCCGCGGTCGCGAGGTCCGGGCGACCGTCGAGCAGCAACGCCACGATCGCAAGGCGCACCAGCTGCACGCGCAGCTCGGGCTCGGGGAACGCCGCCGCCGTCTGTTCGAGCGTGGCCGCTGCGATCGCATCCGGGTCGAGCGCGAAGCCGGTCTTCCACAGCACGGCCTCCGCGAGCCGACGCGCGCCTTCCGGCCACACACCGGTGGGTGCCACCGCAGTCCGGACCGCCGCGAGCGCTGCGGTCACCTGATCGATCGAGAGTCCTGCGCCAAGACCAGCCGACAGAGGGAGGGGGGATTGCATCTCATTCATCTCCTTGGTGAGGGATGAATCAGGGTAGTAAGCACTTACTTACTTTCAAGTGTCGGCATTCGCTCTGCGTAATCATCAATGATCTCAATATCTTCTACTCGCCCAGCCGCGCCGTTGCGCTCACCGGCCAACCGGCGCAGCTTCCGCCCAGCGATCCCCGGCCGCCACCGTCTCCATGATCCGGCGCGCCGTCGCCCGCGGTGCCTCCACCTGCGGGCAGTGTCCGATGCCATGCATCACCACCAGTCGCGCCTGCGGGATCCGGCGGTGGAACACCTGGCCCGCCGACACATCGATGAGTCGATCGCGGTTCCCCCACAGCAGCAGCGTGGGCACCTCGATCGCGGCGAGCCGCTCGGTGAGATCGAGGTCGTCCTCCACCAGCTCGGCGAGGATCTTCTCGTTCATCGGTCGCCGCGCCACGAACACGCGCGCCATCCTCCGCGCCACCGGCCCCGGCAGCGGCGGCACGCGCTCGAGCACGAAGCGCAAGAATGCGGCGTACTCCTCCTCGCGCCGCATCACGAACGGATTGTGCCCCGCCTCGATGTGACGCTGCATCGCGCTGGGCACGGGCATGCGCACTCCCGCGGCCCCGATGAGCGTGAGCGAGCGAACCCACTGCGGGTGCTCGAGCCCAATGTATGCCGCGATCGCGCCCCCCAGCGAGTTCCCCACCAGGTGCACGCCCCCCGGCGCCAGCTCGCGCAGCGCCTCCACCAGCAGCGCCGCCATGCTCGGCACCGTGTAGTGGTGATCGGCGTGCTGGCTCGCCTCGGAGAATCCGGGCAGGTCGGGGAGGATCACCCGGCGCGACGGCGTGAGCAGCCGAGCCACGTCGACGAAGCTGTCCTTCGTGTCCGAGAACCCGTGCAAGAGCACCAGCGGGGTTGCGTCGTGCGCAGGGCCGCCGACCAGCGTCGGGAGGTCGAAGCGGCCCGCGCGGAGCGCTCGGAGCTGAACGCCGCTAACCCGGCGACGTGCGCCGAAGACGAGGCGGAGCAGCTTCGAGGGTCTCGGTTCGATGTTCGGCACCGGGACCGGACTCTATCAGCCTAGACCGTGGTCGAGGCCGGTGCTGCATCCTGCCACGGTGTGGAGCTCCGTCCGCTGGAGATCATTGGCAAAATCCGCCAAGATCCACTGCGATCGACTCTTGCTATCTACCCACCCCATGACCACGAAGATCCTCGCCCCGCTCGCCCTCGCCCCCGCCCTTCTCGTTCTGGCCGCTTGTGATCAAGCCCCGGCCTCGCGCGCCGAGATGCGGGAAGCCGTGCTCGAGGTCGCCGAGCTCGGCGATGGCATGGGGAGCCAGGACGAGATCATCGAGCTGACCACCAGCTTCACCCTCGGGCAGGGCGTGCAGGCCGCGGCCGAGGAGATCCGCAGCTTCGTGGAGAGCCAGGTGGCCTGCTCCACGGTCACCGTCGAGCCGGGGCGGGTCTCGATCGACTTCGGCGATCTGGGCGATGCCTGCGTCTACCGCGGCCGCACCTACGCGGGGGTGGTCACCGTGGAGCTCGAGCTGCCGGGCGATCGCGCCGAGGTCACCCACACCTACGAGGGCTTCACCGGCGGCCGCGTGACGATGGACGGCACCTCGCACGTGACGTGGAGCGATGCAACGCGTCACATCGTGACCGACATGACGTTCACGAGCGACGACGCGACGGTCGAGCTCGACTCCGACCGCACTCAAGCCTTCAGCCGCTGCGCCGACGCCGAAGCGGTGTGCGTGCACGTGGAGGGCGATCGCCACTGGACCAGCCCCCGCGGCGAGTGGGACATGACGATCGAGGACGTGGAGGCGCGCAGCATCGACCCCGTGCCCGAGTCGGGTCGCTACACCGTGATGAACCCGGCCGGCCGCGAGATCGCGATGAGCTTCTCTCGCGTGGACTCCGACACGATCCAGGTCGACATCACCGGGGGCCGCCGCGACATCACGTTCCAAGTGACCGCCGCGGGCCAGGTGAAGGACGCCGTGTAGCGCCGCCCGGCGCTACTGCTGGTAGTCGATCAGCACCGGGAGCACCTCGTTGCGGATGTTCCCGAGCACCGTCACCACGAACACGTTGGCCGCCGGGCTGGGGCGCGCGATGATCTGGAACGGGTCGAAGTCGAAGCTGCCCACGTTCATCGTCTGCATGGTGCGATAGGCGTCGGAGGCCACGTACCACGCGAACGAGCGCGCCTGCCGGTTGGCGGCGAGGATCGTGAGCACCGGGTTGCCCGGTGCGCTTCCCGTAGGCGGGGTCTGGACCGCGCCGGGCGGCAGCGTGCCGTAGGCGCGCAGCGAGCTGCCGATGTCGAGATCGGTGCGGATCTCACCCACGGTGGCGGTGGGGGATTTCGACGACTGTCGCACCGTGACGAGGTTCGAACCGGTGACCTGGTAGAGCCCCGGCGCGATCCCGCGGCGCGCTTCGTTGGCCGGGACCTGGATCGTCTGAATCGGCGTGACGAGATCGTCGAGCCACAAGAACACCTGGTAGTAGCCCGCCTCGGGGGGCAGGCCGAGCAGCGCGGGGAGGTCTACGTTGAAGTAACCGCCGGTGCTCTGCACGTTGCGCGTGGGACCTGGTTGATTGGCGTCCGCATCGCTCAGCCCCAGGTACACGGGGTCCTCGGTCTGATCGACATAGGTGACATTGAGATCGGACATGAACGCCTTGCCCGAGCTACTGTCGATGGCGACGACCACGATCGGCTTGGGCAGTTGCTGGCGATAGAGCTCGGTGTAGGGCCAACCAAGCACATACGCGCCCGACAGCACCGTCGTATCGCCCAGCGGGCTCGACCCCGGCTGGAGCACGAACTGGATCGCCGCGAACTCGCTGGGCGAGATCACAGGGGACACATCCGTGCGGGTGAACCAGACCGTGGAGGGGACTTGAATGGGCGTGCCGTTGGCCATGGTGTCTCGACTCGAGCGGTGTGAGGAGGAGTAGAAGAACGGGGATCAGAAGTCATCGGTGCCGGCGACGGGGGGCGACGAGAGGTCCCGACCTCGCAGCAGGCGGATGCAATTGGCGCAGAAGTCCGTTGTCACCGGGGTCGTGAGCATGTGAAACATGATGCACACGGGAGGTCCTCCTCCGGGGAGCCTACCAGCGCGCAGCTGGCCGCTGCTGTAGTCGTCACGAGCATACTTGCAGTGCCCCCCTACCCCGACCTCTGGAGGATCGACCGCCGTGACCACGTTGACCCCGTTGAAGGTGTTGTAGTCCGTCGGGCCACCCGATCGGCCCATGTACCAGTAGCGATTGAGCAACTGAGCGGGATCAGGGACCTTCTTCGCGGTCAGCCCCAGGTAGTGCCCGACCTCGTGGTGCATCGTGTGCACGCAAGACTCGGTCGCATCGTAGCCCACGGCATAATTGGCGGTCTGCTCGCGGGTGCGCAACCCCACGAACGTTCGCGTATACCAACTGAACCCAGAGGGTCCTGGTTGATGCTTGGCTCGGACGGAGACCCTCACGTTGGCGAGATCGACACCCATCGGGACGAGCCCCGTGATGTCCACGCTCAGGCGATACATCGCCTGCCCGTCGCGGGCGAGCGCGAACTTCCCGTCTACGACCGGCCCGATGGGAGCAGCCGTCGCGGTATTCCACATCGAGCCACTTCCGCTGACGATCCAGTCGGCTGGATCGTAGAGCCCGTAGATCTGTACGCTCGGCGTCGTGGTCGCCGGTGCGTCGATCCTATGCTCGCGTGAGTCTGGCCCGCCATCGGCGATGATGTCGAGCAGGCCCACGTTCACGGTGCGCTCGGCCGGGGCAGGCAGCGCCGGCAGGTTCATCGCTGCGTTGAACGAGGTCGTCGCTTGGTGGGGGATCAACGCCACGGCCGCGCCCGGCGGCTGCTCGACCTTCAGGAAGGCCGGGACGAACTTCGCCTCGAACCCGGCCGTGTTCGCCCGCGCCACGTAGTCGCCCGCGTTGTAGCGCTGCATCGCCGCGAGCGTGTAGAAGATCTTCTGCCACACCTCGATCGGCTTGGACTTGGTGCTGTCGGGCGCAGTATCCCCCTTCTTGCCCAGCTCGGCCTCGCCCTTGGCCGCGTCGTCGGCCAGGAACGCCACCGCGTAGAACTTGTCGCCGCCGTAGCGTGAGAGCTCGATGCGAGCGCTCGCCAGCCCCGCAGCGCTGGAGACCGAGGTCACGTGGCTCTTCTCGGCCTTGAGCGCGTCGGGAATCCTCGGCACGCGCAGGTTCTCGGCGATGGTCTGGTCCGCATCGCCGTTGTTCTTGAACCCCCACAGCATGAAGTCCACGCCGATGTTGGCCTTGGGCGGGTCGAGCCGGGCGGTGACCAGGATCTTGCGGCCCTTCTTCACCTCATCGCCGTTGTCGTTGGTGGCCTTGGTGTAGTCGGGCGGGAGGTTGACGAACTGCTTCCAGTCTGCGGCGCTCGGCTTGACCTCGGTGATCTTCACCGAGGTCATCGCGGCCCAGTCGCCGTTCGCCAGCGGCTTGGTCTCGGTGAACCCGGAATCGTCGGTGCGGCCGATGCCCACGTCGATGCGCACGTCGTTGACGTCATCGCTCACCGCCTGGCCCTCGGCCCACAGCGTCACATCGCTGCCCACCGCGCCCTTGTCGAGCTTGGCCGGCTCGTCCCGCTTGGCCCACAGATCGGTGCCCGCCTCGCCCTTGTACAAGCGGATCCGATCCGCCGACTCCGTGATCGAGACCCACACTTGGTGCCGATCCGCCGAGCCGGGCCAGTCACCGGTCTCGACCTTCTTCAGCACGAGCTTGGCGCGACCATACTTGCCCGCGCTCTGCACGTGCACGAAGCGCCCGCGTCGGCGCTGCTCGAGCTTGGTCAGCGCCACGGTGTTGGAGGTCGCATCGGGCCGCGCCTCGCCCGCATCGCGGTACATCGTGAGATCGACCGCCACGACCGCGAGATCCTTGGTGGCCGCCGCTCCCACCAGCACCGGCGGCAGCGAGGCGAACCCGCCCGCGGGCTTGGCCGGCGTGAGCGTGAGCTTGACCTTCCCGGCCTCCACGCCCCGCAGATAGTAGATCGTGTCCTTCACGAGCAGCGCGGCGTTGGGAATCACCGCAACGTTGTTACTGCTGAAGTTCATCTCCACCTTGCACTCGGCGTCGAAGAACACGCGCAGCTTGGGGTTGTCGCGTGTCAGCGTGGCGTCGCCGAGGTAGGCCACCGCCGGCGTGCTGCGCTCCACGTAGAAGCGCGCGCGAGTGGGGCTGGTGCGCGTCTCGGGCTTGGTCTCGGAGGTGGCCAGCAACACCAGATCGTACTCCGTCTCGATCTTGGGCGTGACCGTGGTGCT
>JBFIJN010000148.1:0-17504 GCA_041600735.1 Nannocystaceae bacterium | reverse complement strand
GGATCACCCGGCCGAGCCGAGCTTGCGCCGCTCGAGCGCCATCCAGACCTTGCCCCACAGCGCTCGGGCCCCGTAGGGCTTGCGCAGCAGCCCGAGCACGCCGAGTTGCTCGAGTCGTGCCATGCGCTCGGGATCGGTCTTGCTGGTCGAGATCACGAGCTCGGCCTGCGGCAGTTGCTTGCGCAGATCGACGAGCAGCGCCTCGACCGTGCTGCCGGGGAGCTCGTCGCCGAACAGCACGAGATCGATCTCGGGACCGCGCTGCTCGATGTGAACGGCGGCCTCGACCGCATCGGCCGCGACGAGCGCGTCGACGCCAAAGCTCTGCAGCAGCCGCCGCGCGGCGTTGCAGACCAGCGGCTCCTCGTCGATGAGCAGCACCACGCCCTCGAGCGGCGTGAGCTCGTCGGCGTCGGCCAGGTGCAGCGGACGACTGGGGTCGGAGGCGGGCAAGTACACCGAGACCCGCGTGCCCTCGCCCACGCGGCTGCGGATGTCGATCTCCCCCCCGTGGTCGCGCACGACGCTCTGTGCCGTGGACAGCCCCAGGCCGGTGCCCTCGCCCTCGGGCTTGGTGGAGAAGAACGGCTGGAACACCTGCGAGAGCGTGTCGGCGTCCATGCCCATGCCGGTGTCCTCGATCTCGATGCGTACGAAGCGACCCGAGGACAGCCCGAGCGGCATGGTGTCGCCGTGCATCGAGTAGCGCTCGGCCCGGATGCTGAGGCGCCCGCCGTGCGGCATGGCCTGGCCGGCGTTGATGCTCGTATTGATCAACACCTGCAGCAGCTGGGCCGAGTCGCCCATCACCGCGAGGTTCGGCTGCACGTCGACCACCAGCTCCACCGCGCGCGGCAGCGTGCGCCGCAGCAGCGAGGTGGCCTCGTGGACGAGCGCGGGGATGTCGACCGGCTCCATCACCGACTCGCGCTTGCGGGCGAACGAGAGCAGCTGTCGGGTCAGCTGGGCCGCGCGACGGGCTGCCGTCTCGATCTCGTCGAGGCTGTCCGCGACGTCGCGCGGGGCGTCGTGGTCGCGCCCCTTCAGGTAGTCGACGTTGCCGAGGATCGCGAGCACGAGGTTGTTGAAGTCGTGCGCGACCCCGCTGGCGAGCTGACCGAGCGCCTGCATCTTCTGGGCCCGGACCACTTGCTCCTCGTATCGATCGTTGCGGGTGAACAGCAGGATCGTGCCCGAGCCCACCGCGACCTTGTCGCCCGACTGGAGCGGCGCGGCCTCGACCCGCTGCCCATTGACATAGGTGCCATTGCGGCTGCCCAGGTCTTCGACCAAGTGGGTGCCATCGGCTTGCCGAGACACCCGCATGTGTCGACGCGACACGCCCTCGTCGATGATGAGACCGCGGCCATCGACGTCGCGCCCGACGATCACGCCCTCGCCCACGGTGATGCGCTTGCCCGCGTCGGGCCCCACCAACACGACCAGCAGCGCCGCCGCCTGGAGGTTGGGGTTCTGACGCGTCCGAGCGGCGCGTCGGGGCCCACTGGGGCTGCGAAACGTGGTCGCTTGGGGGTCGTGGCCCATGGGAAGGTGGCGCCGCGACGCCGGTGACCAGGGTATCATCATCGTGCCCCGTTGCTGGGCTCGACATCGTAGTGGATTCGCCGCCGCAGGGCGGTGGGGCGTACTCCTACGCGGGCGGACCAATTCGTGCCTGTTCGCGGTGTCCCATCTCCCGAGAGTTGATACCGTCGTGGGGAGGATGACGCCCCCGTCTAGACCCGCCACGCCAACGCTCGCATGGGTCCGCGCGCCCACGCCGGCCTACGCTCGCTGCCTTCGCCTGCACCAAGGGCCCGATCCGGACCCCGAGCTGGCGCGGCAGCAGCACGAGGGCTACGTCACAGCCCTGCGCCAGGCCGGGGTCCAGGTGGAGATCCTGCCCGCAGAGCCGGAATTCCCCGATGCGTGCTTCGTCGAGGACGCCGCCGTGATCCTCAGCGACGCGGTTGCGGTGCTCTCGCGCCCGGGGGCCGCCTCCCGCCGCGACGAGGTCGCCACGCTCGAGCCCGCGCTCGGCGGCACGCTCGCCCTCGAGCGCCTCACCGCACCCGCCACCCTCGACGGCGGAGACGTGCTGCGGCTGGGCTCGCGCCTGCTCGTGGGGAGATCGAGCCGCACGAATGCGGCGGGGATCGAGCAGCTACAGCAGCTCGCCGGCCCGCTCGGCCTCCGCGTGGTGCCGATCGAGGTGCGCGCCGGGCTGCACCTCAAGTCGGCATGCACCGCCCTCGACGAGCGCACGGTGCTCGTCGATCCCCTGGCCCTCGACCCCGCCGTGCTCGAGGCGCTCGGCATCCTTGCGCACCCCGTTCGCGAGCCGCTGGGTGCCAATGTGCTGGCGCTGGGGGATCGCGTGCTGGTCTCCGCCGACGCGCCCGCCACCGCCCGCTGGCTGGAGGAGAGCGGCCGCGTGGTGGTGCGCGTGGCCTTGTCGGCGCTCCACGAGGGCGACGGCGCGCTCAGCTGCTTGTCGCTGCGGCGCCCGCCAGCGGGCGGCTGGTCGGTCTAGCTTACGCCGCCGCGGTGGGCGCGAGTGGCCCATCCGTGCCGCTCGTCTGGCGACGGCCGACTTGCCATGGTCATGAGGGTCATGGATAGACGATCCGTAGCGGAGTCTGCCCGATCAGCACTTCGCTGTCGGGGCGGATCGTGGCGACCCGATCGACCATCAGTCCATCGATCGAAATTGGCGCGCCGGGAGCGGCCGGGCGAATTTGGGCCAGCCGTGGCGCGCCGCTCCACTCGAGCAGGGCGTGCACGTCGAGGAGATCGCGGCCGGTCACCTGCACGGCGCAGACCTCACCCGCGCCCACGCGGCGACGGCCGGGTACGAGCGGGATGTTGCGCCAGCTACCGCCATGGCGCACCTGCACCTCGGCCGCGGGCATGGCACCGAGGTCGTAGTGCAGGATGTCGCCAAGCGTGGACGCGAGCTCGCCCGCGAGCTGCGGGCGGCGCTGGGGGTCCTTGTCGAGCGCGCGCTCGAGCAGCTGCAGCAGCGGATCGGGCAGCCCGGCGCACCCCGGATACCGAGTGATCGGCACGACCTCGCGGGTCGCGTGCGCATCGAGCCAGCCGAGCGGATTGTCGTGCAGCGCCTCGATCACCTCGCTCACCGTCTGGTGGGCGAACAGTGCCGCATGGCCCGACAAGAGCTCGTAGAGGATCGTGGCCACGCTATAGACATCGCTGGCCGGGGTGAGCTCGTGGGTATGGAGCTGCTCGGGCTGGGTATAGTGCGGCGTGCCCACCACCGTCTGCGCCGCGGTGGCATTGCGCCCGTAGACCCACGGCACCCCCCACGCCCGCGCGAGCCCGAAGTCGAGCAGCTTCACGAGCCCATCGGGCTGAATCCAGATGTTGGCGGGCTTGATGTCACGATGCACCACTCCCTTGGCGTGGGCCTCGGCCAGTCCTACGCACACCTGCAGGATGATCTCCAGCGCCTCGGCGACCTTCATCGGTCCATCGAACGGGTGCAGCTGGTCGAGCTGCTGGCCCTCGAGGAACTCCATCACCAAGTAGAAGTAGCCCTCACCGATGCTCGAGCCGTGCAGGCGCACCACATGCGGAGACGAGAGCGTGCGCAGCACCGCAATCTCGCGGATGGCTCGCTGCACGAGGTCCACCGACATGTTCGGCAGCGCGGTGAGCTTGAGCGCCACGGGTCCGTCGCTGGCGGACCCGAGTACCTTGTAGACGCGTGCGAACGATCCGCGCCCGATTTCTTCGAGGATCTCGAAGTCCTCGAATACGGTGCCGGGATCGGGGAACGAGAATAGGGGTGCGGACACGGGAGGGTAGGGGGCCGCGAGCGGCCGCGGCGAACAGTACCACGGGGTGGGCGCCGCGCCCCGCGGTGGCGGAGGGCCGCGGGCGTGCGCGAGCATGATGGCCAGCCGTGGTAGATCGGGGATGGGCATGCGCGGGGCGAGGGCGATCGTGGGACTGTGTGGAACGTTGGTTGTCGGGGGCGCGTGCACGACCGAGCTCCCCGTAGCCGCGCTTCACGAGACGATCACCGCCTGGTTTGGGCGCGACGGAATCGCGCTCGATGTCGTCGACTGCCCCCAAGCCCTCGCGCGAGCGCGCGAGGCCTCGACCGTGTGCCGCGCCGAGCTCGGCGCCGAGGCGATCGAGGTGACGGTGACCGTGACCGACGACGAGGGCACGCTCGCGGTGCGGGCCAGCCCCCCCGTGGTGGTGGCCGCGCGCGCGGAGCCCGAGGTCGCCGCCACCCTGCGCGCGCAGGGCTACGCCGTGGCGCGCGTGCGCTGCGAGGGGCCGGCCTGGGTCGCGCGGGCGGGGGCGGAGCATCGCTGCGAGGTGACCAACGAGGACGGGCAGCGCTTCGCATGGCACGGGGTGTGGACCGGAGAAGGCACCAAGCAGCGCACGCGCGTCGTGCCGCTGGGCGCGGAGATCGGAGCCAACCGGTGAGCGAGCGGCCCGAGGGGAATCGCCGCGGGGCCTGGCGCGTCGCGGAGGCGGTGCGAAGCTCCAGCGTGCAGCGCGGTGGCTCGATCTTGGCGGCCGCGCTCGCTCGCGTCGCGCTGGGGCTGGCGCTCGTCGGCTGTGGCGGGCCTGGGGCCCCGGCCGAGCCCGTCGCGGCGCCGCCGGCCGCCGTCGAGGCGCCCGCGTGCCCGGCTGCGCCCATCGACGTCGCGGTGGCCCCGGGGACCCGCCCCGAGCACCGCGACGTGGAGCACTGGCTCGCCAAGCTCGACCCCGGCCAGGGCGACGAGGTGCTCGTGGCGCCCGAGGCCATCCCCGAGCTCAACGCGCGCTTCGCCACCGTCGAGGGGGCCTGGCGCGACGTGTTCGAGCCCGCGCTCGGCGAGCCCGAGGCCGTGGGCAAGAGCATCGGCGAGCGCATGGACTGGATGGGCGAGCGCGTGGCCCGTGGCGAGCTGGTCGAGGGCGAGGCCGGGAGCTTTGCCGCCGCCGCCGCGCTCGTGGCCACCGCCAGCGCAGTCGATGCGCTGCACATCGTCGTCGAGGAGTCGCCGCTGTGGTGCGCCCCGCTCGACTCTGGGCTCTACAAGCTCCCGATCGACCGCGACTTCGATCGCAATCGCTGCGCGAGCCTGCACCCCGGCGAGGTGGCGCGAGTGCTGCGGCGCAGCGCCGACGAGGCCTGGGTCTACGTGCACGCGGGGCACACCACCGGGTGGCTGCAGCGGCCGGTGCTCACCCCCGCGCTGCCCGGCGCAGACCTGCAGCCGATCGTGCGCGGGCCCCAGCTGGTGCCGCTCGACGACGATGCGCGCAGCGAGGGCGGCCTGCGCCTGCGGCTCGGCACCAAGTTCCCGATCGTCGGCCGCGACGGCGACGCACGGCGCGTGCTGGTCCCCACGACCGAGGGGCTCGTGGAAGACACCGTGCGCCTCGACGCCCGCGTGCACGAGGGGCCGCTGCCGTTCACGCGCCGCAACCTGTGGAGCCTGGTGCTCGCCGAGCAAGACACGCCCTACGGCTGGGGCGACACCGGGGGCCATCGCGATTGCTCGCGGCTGCTGCACGATGTCATGGCCAGCTTTGGCTTCGAGCTCGCGCGCCACTCTGGGGTGCAGGCCAAGCTCGGCACCACCCGCGTCGACGTGTCGGGGATGAGCGAGGCCGACAAGCTCGCCGCCCTCGACGAGTGGGCCGCGCGCGGCGTCGTGCTGCTCTACATGCCCGGTCACATCATGCTCTACCTCGGAGCCGAAGACGGGCAGCACTACGCGGTCTCGGCGATCAGCGAGTACCTCGTGCCGTGCGCGGGGGGACCGGACACGGTCTATCGGATCGCGCGGGTGGCCGTGACCACGCTGGAGCTCGGGCGGGGCAGCGAGCGCACCGCGTATGTCGAGCGGCTCGCCACGCTGGTGGTGTTCGGGCCATGACCGCCGAGGCCACCCGCAGCGACGAGTCGCAGCGCTGCACGACCGTGACAGCACCGATCTCCGCCTCACCCACCGTCCGCAACCCGAGCGCTCGCTTGGCCCGGTGTCGCAGCGAGCGTCGCAGCGCCCCGACGAACCCCGCGAGCACGTCGGCACAGAGCTCCCGGTCGTAGGCCAGCAGCACCCGCAGTCGCCACGGCAGCGAGCACACCCACTGCCGGATCTGCAGCCTCCGCGAGCCTGGGCGCATGCCTCAGCGCACAACCGCCACGACGAGGCTCGTTCCGAGCATCGCCGCCGCAACGGGCGCCCACAGCCATCGCTCGGCCTTGCTCGGGGTGGCCAGGTTCATCAGCAGCGACAGCGCGCTCACGACCACCGGGATCCAGCGCGTCCACGCCGGCCATCCGGCGACCAAGGGCACGTCGAAGCCAGCGCGGCCCAGCACCACGAGCGCGAGCAGCCCGAGCAGCCCGCTCTGGATCACGGCGCCGACGCGGAGCTTGGGAGGAAAGCGGCCGGGGTAGCGGCCGCCCATCGCCAGGTGCCCCCACGGCGCGCCCGCGGCGAGCGCGAGCTGGAACAGCACGACCATGCCGACGAAGAACCCGAACACGAGCGCAGCGGTCGAGGAGGTCATGACGCGCGCACGGTATCAGCTCGGCGATCAGCGAGTACCTCGTGCCGTGCGCGGGGGGACCGGACACGGTCCATCGGATCGCGCGGGTGGCCGTGACCACGCTGGAGCTCGGGCGCGGCAGCGAGCGCACCGCGTATGTCGAGCGGCTCGCCACGCTGGTGGTGTTCGGGCCCGGCGAGGGCGGGCCCGACGGCGCGTAGCCCCGGCCTCCGCCCCTCGATCCACGCCGCGGAGTTCCGGCGTATCCTCGCGAGGTCGATGAAGGCCAGCACCACGGGGGATGAAGCGACGCTCGTCGGCCCCTCGCTCGAGGGCCCAGGGCGGGCCTCCGACGGCTTCGGCGAGGACGCCACGCTCGTGGGAACGGAGCCGTCGCCGCGGCGGGCCGAGCCCTCGATCGTGCAGGGCTCGATCATCGGCCGCTACGTCGTCCTCGGGCGTCTGGGCGCGGGCGGGATGGGCGTGGTCCATGCGGCGTACGATCCCGAGCTCGACCGCAAGGTGGCCATCAAGCTGCTGCTCACCGCACCCGGAGGCTCGGATTCCAGCGAGGGGCGCACCCGGCTGATCCGCGAGGCTCAGGCGCTCGCCAAGCTCAGCCATCCCCACGTGGTCGCCGTCTACGACGTGGGCACCGTGGGCGAGCGCGTGTGGATGGCGATGGAGCTCGTCGAGGGGGACACGCTCGGCAAGTGGCTCGAGCGCGGGCGTCCCTGGCGAGAGGTGCTGCGGGTGATGACCGCGGCCGGGGAGGGGCTCGCGGCCGCCCACGAGGCCGGGCTGCTGCACCGCGACTTCAAGCCCGACAACGTGATGATCGACGGGAGCGGCCGCGTGCGCGTGATGGACTTCGGGCTCGCGCGGGCACGCGTCGAGGGCGGGGGCGAGCGCACGATCTCGGGGCTCGTGCGGCGGCTCGAGCCCGTGGCGCTCTCGCAGGCGGTGACCGGCGTGGGCGCGCTGATGGGCACGCCGGGCTACATCTCGCCCGAGCAGCTCGCGGGTCAGCCCGCGGACCCCCACAGCGATCAGTACGCGTTTGGCGTGTCGCTGTGGCAGGCGCTCTACGGGCGGCGCCCGTTCGTGGCCGAGACGTTTCCCGAGCTCGCCGCGCTCGTGCTCGAGGGCGAGATCGGGCGCCCGCCCGCCGGAGTGCGCGTGCCCGCGTGGCTGCGCAAGGTGGTCGAGCGCGCGCTCGCCCGCGATCCACAGCAGCGCTTCGCGAGCGTGCGGGCACTGCTCGGGGCGCTCGCCCACGGGCACGGGCGCGCGCGCCTACACACCGTGCTCGCCGGGATCGGCGTGGCGCTCGGCGTGGGCGCGGGCGCGCTGGGGCTCCACCAGTGGCAACGTGCCGAGCAGCTGGTCGCCTGCGAGGCCAAGGGAGCGGTGCTCGGCGCGACCTGGAACGACGAGGCGCGCGTCCAGCTGCGCGAGGCCTTCGCCGCGACCGAAGTGCGCTACGCCGCCATCACGGCGGACAAGGCGATCCCGTGGATCGATCGCGAGGCCGCGGCGTGGCAGGACCACCAGACCCAGGCGTGCCGCAGCGCAACGCTAGAGGGCCGCTGGGATCCCGACACCTACGATCGCGCGCACTGGTGCCTCGAGGAGCGGCGCCTCGGGCTCGAGTCGTTGGTTCGCGTGCTCACCGACGCCGACGCAGGAATCGTGCAGCGCGCGGTCCAGGCCGCCGCGGGGCTGCCCTCGAGCGCCGCGTGTCTCGACGAAGCGGTGCTCGCCCGTGCCCCAGCGCCGCCCGGCGCCGAGCTGCGCCCACGCATCGCCGCGGTGCGAGCCGAGCTCGAGCAAGCGCGCGCGCTGCTGCTCGCGGGAAGGGCCAAGGCCGCCCTGGTCGTGGTCGAGGGGGTTCGCGAGGAGACCACCGCGCTGGCGTGGGGCCCCTTGTCGGCGAAGGTCTTCGGGCTCGAGGCGACGGTGCTCGCGAGCACCGGCGCCTACGCCGAGGCCGAGCGCGTGGGGATCGAGGCGTACCTCACCGCGGTCGAGGCCAGCGCATGGTCCGACGCGGCTCACTCGGCGCAGGGGCTGACCTACCTCGTCGGCTACTCCCAGGCGCGCCCCGCCGAGGGGCGGCTGTGGGCCGAGCACGCTCGCGTGGCCGCCGGACTCGCCGGGGACCCGCTCGGCCTTCACGAGGCGGTGCGGTCCAACCAGCTGGCGACCATCGCCTTCAACACCGGGGCCCACGCCGAGGCGCTGCCCCTCTATCAGCGCGGGATCGAGATCCAGAGCGCGGCCGTCGGCCGCGTGCACCCCTCGATCGGTCGCGCGCTCAGCAACCTCGCGCTGGCCGAGTGGGCCATGGGCGCCAACGAGGCGGCCAAGCGCGACTTCGAGGAGGCGCTCGCGATCCTCGAGGAGACGCTCGGCCCCGAGCACCCCGACCTCGCGGTCCTCACGAGCAACATCGGGTCGTTCTACTACGAGCTCGGCGAGCTCTCGCAGGCCAAGGAGCGGTACGAAGCGGCGCTCGCGATCCAGAGCGCCGCGCTGCCGGCCGATCATCCCGACGTCGCCGCCAGCCTCGACAACCTCGCACTCGTCGCCAGCGCGATGGGGGATCCCGAGCAGGCCCTCGCGCTCCAGCTGCGGGCGCTCGCCTCGTGGAAGCGCGCGGTAGGGGTGGATCACCCGAGCGTGGCGGTCAGCTTGGGGATCCTCGCGGAGATCCACCTCGCGCAGCGGCGGCAGCGAGAGGCGCTGGCCGCGTTCGAAGGCGCCGTGGAGATCTACGACCACCACGAGGGCGTGCAGCCCGGCGAGCTCGATGCGCGCTTCGGGCTGGCGCGACTGCTGGTGGAGACCGGCGGGGACCGAGCGCGGGCCCTCGGGCAGGCCCGGCTGGCCCGCGACGGGTATGCGGCGCTCGGCGAGGGCAAGGCGGCCGCGCTCGCCGCCGCCGAGGCCTGGATCGCCGAGGCGAGCGCGCTAGGACCCTGAGCTCGCGGGCTGGGCGAGCGCGGCCTCGAGCTGCTTGGCGAGCTCGGGATCGTTGGGCTGGATCATCCCGTCGCACCGAGACGCCCTCGGTTAGGGTAATTTCGAGCGCGGTGGCACAATTCTCCCCAGTGGTATTGACAACTGGTCGGAGGCATAGAATATGGCGCGTCGCATTCCAGTCCGTTGCTCGGCCATTCCAATGATTCGTATCATGTCTCGTTTTCAACACTCCACTACTCGCACTCCTGCCCTCGCTGTCCTCTTGGCGATCGCGACGATCGGCTGTGAAGATCCCGACGCATTCGCCGAGGAAGAAGCCCTGCTCGCCGAGGCCGACGACGATGCTCATGTCGACCTCGACGCCAACAATCATCTCCTAGCCACGGTCGACGACGACATCGAGCAAATCGGCGGATACGTATTGGTGTCCAATGTGTCGTCGAGCGGCTCCTCCGTGACCGTGCCCTCTACAGACCCGAACAACGCATCCTGGGTCTTGAACGCCCCCAACGGCGTCTGGGGTGAGCTCAGCCGGGTCACCGCGACCATCGTGCACGAAGGGTTCCTGAACGGCCCGAATGGCTGGGATCACCTCGCCGTCGTGACTCGCGGGACGACGCTGGAGTCGTCGCTTCAGTACCTCGGGTTCGGGTCGGGGGCTAGCAGTGCGTTCTTCTGGGGCGAGAACCTTGCAGCTGCTGGGGGGCTAGACAGCCCGCAGCTCAACTCCGTCATCCGTGGTCGGGGCCCGACGTTCTGGGCCAAGGGAGCATCGTCGTGTCCGACCAAGAACCCTTGCCTCGTGTTCGAGAACTACAGCTTGCACCACTTCGGCGGGAACGTGCTCGTTGGTGCCGGAATCCCGCTCGTACTCTCGAATGAATCCTTCGAGATCAGGGTCGACACCGACGACTGGGACATCAAGGTCTGGGTGTGGCAGGGCGGCCAGCTGAAGGCCTACGCCAGTTGCTTGGAGCACACGGGCGGTGATGCTCGTTGTGGGGCCCAGCCGGGGGACGGCGCCGTGGGTGATGCCGGGTTCGCGTTCATCATGCAGAGCCCCATTCCGAACTACACCGGCAAGAAGGTTGGCGTGCTGAGCTCGAGCTCCAAGGTCTTCGAATCCGATCCGGCGCCCTGTCCCGGCTGCCCGCCATACTGATGAACTGAGGTTCGGAGTCCAACGAGCCGATGACTTCGAGGGCTCCACAGGCGAGGTCTTGCCTCGTTGATTAGCTCGCGGGCTCGGCGAGCGCGGCCTCGAGCTGCTTGGCGAGCTCGGGGTCGTTGGGCTGGATCATCCCGTCGCGGCGCCAGCGGATCGTGCCATCGCGCCCCACGAGCACCGACGTGGGGTAGCCCTGCACCTGCCACGGCATCACGGCGCGGCTCTCGGGATCGAAGAGGGTGGGGTAGCCGAGCTCGTAGCGCAGCACGTCGGCGCGCACCTTCTGGAGCATCTGGCGCTTGTCGACGCTGACGCCGAGCACCGAGAAACCCTCGGCGGCGTGCTCGCGGTGCAGCTTGGCGAGCTCGGGCAGCTCCTTGGTGCAGGGCTTGCACCACGTGGCCCACACGTTGACGAGCACCACCTGGCCGCGCAGCTCGGCGAGGGAGATCGGGTCGCCATCGATGGTCTTGCCCGCGAGCGGCGGCGCCGGCTGGCCGACCGGGGTGCTGGCGCTGCCAACGCTGCCGGCCGGCTTGCCCTGGCAGCCCGCGAGGGCAGACGAGGCGAGCAGCGCGGCGAGGACGAGCGAAGGTACGGCGTTCACGGAGGTCGAGGAACGAGACCTTCCCGTGGGGGGGGAGGCCACGTCAAGCACCGCGCCGATCGACGCGCTGCTCGCCCGTGCGCGGTGAATTGCCTGATAGGCTGCGCTCCGGGTGTCGATGGATCCCAGCGACCTCGAGGACACGCTCGCGGCCGATGACGTGGATGCTTCCGCAGGACTGGGCGCGAGCGAGGACGCGCGCCCGCGCCCCGGCGCGAGCGACCACGCGATCGAGCAGGGCACCGCCATCGGTCGCTACGTGGTGCTCTCGCGCATCGGCGCGGGCGCGATGGGAGTGGTCTATGCGGCCTACGATCCCGAGCTCGATCGCAAGGTCGCGCTCAAGCTGCTGCGCTCGGATGCGCGGCGCGACCCGCTCGACAGCGGCGGGCGCACACGCCTGCTGCGCGAGGCCCAGGCGCTGGCCAAGCTCGCGCACCCCAACGTGGTCACGGTCCACGACGTGGGCACCAAGGACGGGCGCGTGTGGATCGCGATGGAGTTCGTGGAGGGGCAGACCCTCGGCGCCTGGCTGAGCGAGGCGCCGCGCCGCTGGCCGGAGATCGTGGAGGTGATCGATCGCGCGGGACGAGGGCTGGCCGCGGCCCACGCCGCCGGCCTGCTCCATCGCGACCTCAAGCCCGACAACGTGATGATCGGCGTCGATGGTCGCGTGCGCGTCATGGACTTTGGGCTCGCGCGCGTGGGGGCGCAGAGCCTGCGCTCGGTGGAGCTCCCACCGGTGACCGATCGCGAGCTCGGCTCGAGCGCGCTCTCGGTGCGCATGACGCAGACCGGCGCGATGATGGGGACGCCGGCGTACATGGCCCCCGAGCAGATGCGCGGGCAGGCCGACGCCCGCAGCGATCAGTTCTCGCTGTGCGTGACCCTGTGGGAGGCGCTCTACGGCGAGCGACCGTTCACCGGAGAGACGCTCGCCGAGCTCGTGGGGGCCGTGCTGCGGGCCGAGGTGCGGGCACCGCCCTCCGAGCGCGGTGTGCCCCGCTGGCTGCGCCGCGTGTGCCTGCGCGGCCTCGCCACCGCGCCCGAGTCGCGCTTCGCCAGCATCGATGCGCTGCTCCTCGCGATCGAGCGCGGCCGCACACGGCGGCGACAGGCCTGGGTGCTCGCCGGGGTCGCCGGGCTCGTGGCCGTCGGCGCGGGGGTGGAGGGCATGCGGCGCCACGACCACACGCAGAGCGTCGCCGCATGCGCGAGCGAGGGCGCACGCATCGAAGCGGACTGGAACGATGCGGCGCGAGCCCGCGTGCGCGCGGGACTGCTCGCCACCGGCTCGGGTGAAGCGGAGACCACCGCCGACAAGGTGATGCCCTGGCTCGACGCTGGCGCCGACGAGTGGCAGCAGGCCCGTACCGAGGCCTGCATGCGCGGCCACGTGCACGAGCAGTGGGCGCCCGCGGTGCTCGAGCGCGCGCAGTGGTGCCTCGACGAGCGACGCCTCGAGCTGGTGAAGCTCGTCGCGCAGCTCGAGCAGGCCGATGTCCCAAGGCTGAATGCCGCGGTCCCGGCCGCGTCGGGCCTGCTGCCGAGCACCACCTGCCTCGACACGACGGTGCTCGACAACCTGCCGCGCGTGCCCGCGGCAGCCGATCGCGCGGCTCTCGAGGAGCTCTTGGCGGTGGTGGCGGAGATCGAGGCGCTCGCGTCCACCGCCAAGTACGTCGAGGGCCTCGAGCGCGTCCAGGCCACGCGAGCCGAGGTCGAGCGCCTGGGGTGGCCCCCGCTCGTGGCGCGACTGCGAAGGGTCGAGGGTGCGCTGCTCCAGGCGACCGCCGCCTACGAGCGCGCGGAGCAGGCCTTCAGCGATGCCTACATGATCGCCGCCAAGGCCGGGGCTTGGGATGTCGCGTCGAAGGCCGCGAACTCGCAGGTGCGCGTGGTCGGCTACTCCCAAGCACGCTACGCCGAGGGGCGCCTGTGGTCCCGCCTGGGCGAGGTTGCCGAGGCGCTCGCCGGGGATCCGCTGCGGCTGCGGGCGGCCGATCGACTCGGCAACCTCGCCGCGATCGCGTTCTTGTCGGGTGCGGTCGACGAGGCCTCGGATCTCTCCGAGCGGGCGCTCACGCTGTCCCGCGCCGCGCTGGGCGAAGAGCACCCCACGATCGCCACCCAGCTCGCCAACCTGGGCGTGCTCGAGCATCGCCGCGGGCAGCATGTCGAGGCCGTCGCCACCCTGGAGCACGCCGTCGCCATGCAGGAGCGACTGCTCGGACCGATGCATCCCAACCTGGCGAGCAACCTCAACAACCTGGGCCTGGTGGTGCGCTCGCGCGGCCGACTGACCGAGGCGCGCGCGCTGATGGAGCGCGCACTCTCGATCCGCGAGCAAGCGCTCGAGCCCGATCACCCCGACATCGCCGCAAGCCTCGACTCGCTGGGGGGCCTCGACCTGGAGCTCGGCGAGTACGACGACGCGCGCGCGTCCTTCGAGCGTGCGCTGGCGATCCGCGAGAAGGGGCTCGGCACCAAGCATCCCTCGTTCGTGGGCAGCCTCAACAACCTGGCCAACCTGCACAGCCAGCTCGAGGAGAACGAGCAGGCGCTCCGCCTCTACGAGCGAGCGGCGGAGATCCTCGAGCAGACCCCCCAGTCCGACGAGAGCCTGCTGAGCAAGATCATGCTGAACATCGCCCACTCGCGGGCGCGCATGAAGGACTACGAGCGCGCCTATCCGCAGTACCGAAGCGCCATCGCTCGGCTCGAGCGCCACGCAGGCCCCGCTCACCCCGATGTCGCCGCAGCCTGGCGCTGGCTGGGCTCCGTCTACGCCGAGGATGGCCGCCTCGACCAGTCGATCGATGCGTACGAGCACGCGGTCGCGATCTACGACGGCGAGCCGGGCGATGGCACACCGCTCGACGTCCTCGAAGCGCCCCGGACTCGCTTCTGGCTCGCGCAGACGCGGGTCCTGGCGGGGCGACCGCTGGAGCCCGCCGTCGCGCTGGCCGAGCGCGCCCGCGCCGAGCTGATCGATCGCGCCAGCGAGGGAAACGAGGCGCTCCGCCTCGAGATCGACGCGTGGCTGAACACCCACCGCGGCGGCTAGATCGACCCCGGCCCGGGGCTGCGCGGCCGAGCAGGTGTGGGACCGCACGCGAGGCCCCACCTCCACGAAAACCCCATTCCCGCTCTTGCGCTCGCCCAGACCCCCGGCTATAAACCGCGTCCGTTTCGGGGCGTAGCGCAGTCTGGTAGCGCACTTGACTGGGGGTCAAGGGGTCGGAGGTTCGAATCCTCTCGCCCCGACAACGGCAAGGCGGCTTCGGGAGCACTCCCGTAGCCGCCTTCCCCTTTTCAGCGATCGTACGTCGTGAGCACGCCGCTCATCCTGGTCACCAACGACGATGGCGTCGCGGCCTCCGGCCTGCGCGCGCTCGTCGAGGCGCTCCACGGGCTCGGCGACGTGATCGTCTCGGCCCCCGACGCGGAGCGCAGCGGCAGCAGCCACGCGATGACGTTCCACAGCATGCTGCGGGCGCACGAGGTCGAGGCCGGGCGCTGGGCGGTGAGCGGGACGCCGGTCGACTGCGTGTACTTCGGCATGATCCACCTCAGCACGCGCGCCCCGGATCTCGTCGTGTCGGGCGTGAACTCGGGCTACAACCTGGGTACCGACGTGTTCTACTCGGGCACCGTGGGCGGGGCGGCCGAGGCCCACCTGCGCGGGGTCTCGGCGATGGCGGTCTCGGTCGAGCGCGGCGTGGATGCCCGCTGGGCTCGTCACTGCGTGCGCGCGCTGGCCAGCGCGCTGCTCGAGCGTCGCGACCGACCGCTGCTGCTCAACGTCAACGTCCCCCATGTCATCGGGCTCGAGAATGCAGCGCCCGAGCAGATCGACGCGCGCAGCCGCGCGCAGAGCGTGATGCTCACGCGCCTGGGTCGTCGCTCGTACCGTGATGCGGTCGAGCGCCGCACCGATCCGCTGGGCCGGCCCTACTACTGGATCGGCGGGCCCCCGGGCGAGCTGCGCGGCAAGGTCGGCGACGACACCTGGGCGGTGGCCGAGGGACTGGCCTCGGTGACCCCGCTACTCCTCGATCTCACCGATCCCGATCCCCGCGACGCCGTCGCACTGCTCGCGCGTGCCCCTGGGCTGCGCCCCGTATCCCTCTCGGCCTACGATCGCGCCGTCCAGGAACCCCAATCATGAGCCAGACCGATCTCCAGGCGGCCACCGAGCGCGTACGCGCCAAGGTCCGCAGCATCCCCGACTTCCCCAAGCCGGGCATCCTGTTTCGCGACATCACCCCGGTGCTCGCCGACCCGCCCACGCTCGTCGACGCGCTCGCGCTGCACCACCGGCAGATCGCCGACATCGAGGGCAGCATCGACAAGATCGTGGGGATCGAGTCGCGTGGGTTCTTGTTCGGCATGGCGCTCGCGGCCGAGCTCCACGTGGGCTTCGTGCCCGTGCGCAAGCCCGGCAAGCTGCCCGCGGCCACCACCGAGGTGCGCTACGCCCTCGAGTACGGCGAGGACGCGCTGCAGATCCACACCGATGCGATCGCGCCGGGCGATCGCATCCTCGTCGTCGACGACCTGCTGGCGACCGGCGGCACCGCCGATGCCACGGTGCAGCTGGTCACGCAGCTCGGCGGCACCGTGCTCGCCGCGCTGTTCCTCATCGAGCTGGCCGCCCTCGGCGGCCGCAAGAAGCTCGAGGGGCTGCGCGTGGAGACGATCCTCAGCTTCTAGCGGCCACGTCGAAGCGCTCGGGCGAGAGCGGCTCCACGTCTTGCACGTCGCGATCGTGGGCGGCGAGCACCAGGCCCGCACCGCCCGCGAGCGCGCGCGCGAGCGCGCCGCGGATCTTGGCCCGCCCGTCCTCGTCGACCCCGGCGAACGGCTCGTCGAGCACCCACAGGCGCCCGCTTCCGGGCAGCAGCGCGGCGAACATCAGCAGTCGCCGCATCCCCACGCTGTAGGTGGTCGCGAAGCGATCGAGCGCGTCGCCAAAGCCCAGGAACGCCGCCGCGCGCTCGGCCCCGCCCTCGTCGCCAAACACCGCCGCGAAGAAGCCCAGCAGCTCGCGCCCGCTCAGCCCAGGCGGCACCTCGGGCTCCTGCGGCAGGTAGCGCAGCGCGGCGCGGGCCCGCAGCGGCTCGCGTGCGAGATCATGCCCTCCGATCGCGATCCGCCCCTCGTCGGGGATCACGGTCCCCGCGATGCAGCCGAGCAGCGTCGACTTGCCCGATCCGTTGGGCCCGCGCAGCACCACCGTCTTGCCCGGCCCGACCCTCAGCGTCACCGCATCGAGCACGGTGTGCGCGGCGTAGCGCTTGCTCACCGCCTCGACCAACAACGGGGTCTCGTGCGCGCTCATCCTGCACCGCTCCATGCCACGGCGACCCCCGCGACCGCCCCTGCGACCGGCCCCAGCAGCACCAGCCAGGCGCTCGGCGACCATCCGCGGCGAGCGGCCGGTGGCAAGGGCAGGGGGCCCACCAGGCGCGCGCGTCCGGCCGTCAGCGCTCGCAGCCGCGCCGCGGGCACGAGCCAGACCGCGGCCAGAGCCAGCACGATCGCGGCGGCGGCCACCGACGGCCGCGCAGCCAGGCCGATCCACGCGGCACCGCCGATCAGCGCCCCGAGCCGCAGCCCCGGCACCGGCGTCACGCGCCAGAACTGGCGCAGCACCAGCGTGCGCAGCGGGTCGTGCCCCCACAGCAACCAGCGCGGCACGGGCTCTGGCGTGGGCGGTCCCGCGAGCGTCCGCACCGCCTCGTGCACCCACGGAACCGCGCCAAACATCCCTTGCGCGTACGCCCGCTGCGCCGCGCGACCGAGCACCAGCGCCGCCACCCAGCCCGCCGCTGCGATGCCGCCCAACGCCGCGGGCGAGGCCATCCCGTCGATCCGCCGATCGAGCCACAGCTGCCCGGGCATCGCGAGCAGCGTGGCCAGCCCCACGCCGAGCGCGGGCGCGTACAGGTGCACCACCGCCTCCGGAATCGTCCAGCCTCCGCCCAGCGCCTGCTGCAAGCGTCGCTCCGCCCGCTCCTCGGGAAAGCGGCGGCCCAGCCACGCCCCCGCGGCCGGCACCACCGGCTCGAGCGCCGCGGCCACGAGCCACAGCCAGGCGAAGTCCCCCGCCAGGTTGCCCGCGTCGAGCCACCCCAGCCCCGCCCCGAGCGCCCCGCCGATCACCCCGGCCAGCCCCAGCACCCCCGTCCACGCCAGCCCCACGCGATG
>JBFIJN010000147.1:0-17513 GCA_041600735.1 Nannocystaceae bacterium | reverse complement strand
GGCTTGGGCGCGGGCCCGACCTCCGGCTCCGCCACCGCGGCCTTCGTCACCGGCGCGACGTCGGGCTCCGCGGCCACGCTCGGCTGCGGATCCCGGGTCACTCTCCACACCACCGCCAGCAGCACGATCAACACGCCCGCGCCGATCGCCGCCAGGACCGGAGTGCTCGACCACACCCGCCTCGTGCTCCCGCTCATGCTGGCCGACGCCATGCTCTGGCCGGCGCCGAGCGTGGTGGCCTCGCGAACTCGTCGGGCGACCTCGGCCGCGGCGGCCTGCTTGGCCTGCAGTGCGGCGAAGCTCGAGCCCGAGTGGGCAGCGGCGGCTTCGATGGCCTCGCGCGTGACGACGCCGGCGATCTCGGCCTCGGCGATCGGCCTCGTTCCCTCGGCAACCGCACCCCTCACCGGCCGCGTCTCGCCGCGCCCGCCCCCGATCGCCGGCCGCAGCGGCTCCTCCCGCGGCGTGCGCTCGGTGGTCTCCTTCCGCGGCGTGCGCTCGGTCGTGACCTCTCGCGGCGTGCGCTCGGTCGTGACCTCTCGTGGCGGCTGCACCTCGGACTCCGTGGAGCTGGCGAGCCGCACCGGCGACTCCGGGACGCCCGCGGGCGCATCCTCGTCGCCGATCGCGGCGAGCACGGCATCGAGCCGGTCGCGAAATTCGGCGGCCGAGGCCACGCGCTCCTCGGGCTGGCGGCGTAGGCCGTGATCGACGAGCTGCACCAACCCCTCGTGCAGGCCAAACATGCGGCCCTCGATCGAGAGCTCGGCCGCCCCCGCGCCGCACTTGTCGCCCATCATCAGCGCGAGCGGCAGCTCCGAGTTGGGGGCGTGGCCGACCAGCGCCTCGTAGAGCGTGACCGCGAGCGCATAGAGATCGAACGAGGGCGCTGGAGCCTCGCCGATCGCCTGCTCGGGCGCCATGTAGAGGTGCGTGCCCGGCCGATGCTCGGCCGAGGTCAGCCCGGCCAGTCGCGGCACCTGGTCGCTCCCCGGCGCATACGCGTAGCCGAAGTCGACCACCCGCACGCTCTGCGGCATCACCATGATGTTGTCGGGCTTGATGTCGCGGTGGATCACGCCGCGCCGATGCAGATCATCGAGCGCATTCGCGACCTCCCGCACCACCCAGCACGCACGGCTCACCGACACGTTGCGATCGATGATGAGGTCGGCCAGCGTGGGCGCCTCGACGAGGTCCATGGTGAACCACGGGCGCCCGTCGTCGTGTCGGCCGCTGCGATCGACGGCCACCACGTAGGGCCGGTCGCGCAGCGCATCGAGGATCCTCCACTCGTTGTCGAACCGCTCGCGTTGGTCGCCATCGGCGGCGCGCTTGGTGACCATGAGCTTGAGCGCGAGCCGACGACCGTCGGTCGCGAGCACGCGGTACACGGTGGCCACGCCACCGCGACCAAGGCAGGCCTCGATCACGAACTCCCCGCCGCACACCGCGGTGCCGGGCGGTAGGTTGTCGGGGTCGAGATCGGGGCGCTGCTCGGGCATCATGTCGATTTCCTCTGGGCAGGCTTGAACGTTGGCCCCGAGGTCGTTAGCTCGGCTTTATAGTCGAAGCCGGGCTCGATCACGACGATGCGCTCCTTCCACTTGCCGCCGGGCGGGCGCCAGCGCACCAGCACCTTCCCGGGAGCGACCTGAAGCTTGTCGGCCGGATGGTCGGTGGTGAGCGAGAGCTCCGTGCCCCCGATCTCGACCTCCATCGCGGGCGTGGACTGAAGCATGATCACGAGCTGTGAACGGCCGGGCTTGGTCGCGGCCTTCTTCCCCGGCTTGGAAGTCTTGGATTCGGCTGCGGGGCCGGCCGATCCGGTCTCGAGATCCGTGGGGCTCGGCTCGGAATCGAGCTGCGGCTCGGGCACGAGGTCGGGCTCCGCCTCGGGATCCCGCTCGGGCTCGGGCTCGGGCTCGATGGCCAGCGGAGTACCCACCTCGAGGACCGGCTCCGCGGGGCTTGCCTGGGGGGGCTCGGCGGGCTGCACGTCTTCGGCGCTGGCGGGCCTCGGCGGCTCTTCCTGGCTGGGCCACAACAACCAGGTCCCCGCGGCACCCGTGAGCATGAACACGAGGAGCACCACGTAGGGGACCCAGTCCCGCCCCTCGGACGACCCATTGGCCAAGGCCTGCGTCGGCGCCGCCGCGAGCGTGGCCGAGGGAGACATGAGCATCGGTACCGACGAGGGCGGCTCGCGGTGAACCGCAGCATCGGGCCAGCTCTCATTGGTGACGACGGCATGCGGAGCCCCCGGCTCGGGCTCGGGCTCCGGCTCGGGTTCGGGCGGAGCGGCCTGCCACTGCGGGTCGAGCTCGAGGATTTCCGTCGCGGGCTCCGAGTGGGGCGCGGATGGGCGTGCGGCCGTGGACGGCTTCGAGCGCGACACGGCCGAGGGTGCCGCTGCCACGCGCGCGGACCCGGAGGGCGGCGGGGCGACAACCGCCGCACCGGAGGACCGCTGAGTCCTCCCCCGCGGGCGCGGGACCGGGGCATCCGGATCCCGCGACCCGGTTGGCACACTCGGCGGTAGGATGGCCTCGGTGCGGTGGTGCGCCGGCTCGGAGAGGCTCTCCATCCCCATCCGCGGTAGGTACTCGGTTCGCATCGGCCGCTCTTCGTCGGCGGCGGCTTGCCCCGGGCGCACCCTCGGCTCCACGGTGGTTCCGGAGCCATGATCGGAACCGTGGTCGGAGCCGTGGTCGGAGCCGTGGTCGGTGATCGGCTCGGAGATCGCCCCGGAGTCCGAGCTCGGTCGCTTCACGATCCGCGGCGAGCTCTCGTCGTCGTCGTCGAGCGCCACCGCGCGGGGGATCGGTCGCGTTCCCGAGACCGGGACCACGGCGGGTGCCCCGGCCGCGGTGAACGCCTCGTCGGCCCACGACTCGGCCGCGAGCGGCCCGGCATCCTTGATGACCCGCGCCGCCGCGATCACGCGGTCGAGCTGCTCGGGCATCTTGAACTCGTGCAGGGTCTGGCCCGAGCGGTGGACCGAGCCGCCGAAGCGGCGCTTCATCAGGTCGCAGAGCGCCATGCGCTGGGCGGGGAACTCGGCGGTCTCGAGCGGGGAGAGCACCTCGTCGAACGTGAGCCGCTCGCGCTCGTCGCGGCGCAAGAGCCCCTCGGTCACGAACCGCAGCGCCTCGGGAAGGCCCTTGCGCGTGAGCGGTGCGAAGCGGCCATCGTTGGCCGCCCGCCGCAGGTCGTCGCCTTCGATCTCGCCGCGGAACTGCCGGCCCTCGATCATCTCCCACAAGATTGCCCCTAGCCCCCAGCCATCGGACTTGGGGCTGGGGAAGCCCATCGCGTGCTCGGGGGCCATGTAGAGCAGCGTGCCCTTCACATGATTGCGCGAGGTCTCCATGCCCACGGCCTCGGAGACCCCGAAGTCGACGACATAGACGCCGCCCTGGCCCGAGATGAGCGTGTTCTTGGGCGCGACGTCGCGGTGGATCACCTGCTGCGACACTCCGTTCATCTGGAACGTGTGCGCGTAGCGAAGCGCGTAGCCGATCTCGCGGGCCACGTGGGCGATGATCTCGAAGCGCAGCGGCGTCCCCACGTCGCGTATGCGGCTGAGCACCTGCTGGAGGCTGCGACCCGCGATATAGTCCATCACGAAGTAGGGCAGCCCCTCGTGGACGCCCATGTCGGTGACGCGCGGGATGTTGGGGTGCTGCAGCCGCATCTGCAGGCGAGCTTCGTCGAGCAGGCCCTCGCGGATGCGGGGGTCGAGCACGCCCGCGGCATGGGGGAACTTGATCGCGACCGCGGTCTGACCCCCTCCATCGAATTCGCGATGGGCCAGCCATACCTGGCCCATGCCACCCGTGTTGAGCAGCTCCGCCAGTCGGTAGCTGCCGATTTGGATTCCACGCTTCATGCCAAGCCGAGCCGAGTCAGAGGGTAGCGCAGTCGTGGCGCGCGGGAAATGGCCCAAACGACCCCCATTGCCGTGCTAGGCTGCCGCTCCGCCCCATGGAAGCAGCTGATCAAGCGCTGGTGCTCGCGGCCACCCTCCTCAGTCCGCGCGATCAAGAGTCTTTGCACCGGCGACCCGTCGGGCTCTCGCTCGAGGTCGTGAGCGGCCCAGACGCGGGCCGTCGCTTCGATCTGCCCCATCGCCGCACGATCACGGGCGGGCGCGGGGCGACCCACGACGTGGTGCTCTCCGACGACTCGGTCAGTACCAGCCACTTCGAGATCCGGCTCACCGCGCAGGGGGTGATCCTGCGCGACCTCGGCAGCACGAACGGGACATGGGTCGGTCGCGGCCGCCTGGTCGACGGCACCGTGAGCCTCTTCGATGGCGCGGTGTTCTACGCGGGCGATACCAAGCTCCGCCTGGTGCAGATCGAGGTCGGCCAGATCGCGCGCTCCGAGCGACCGCGCCTGGGCACGATGGAGGGGGCGAGCGCCGCGATCCGCGAGATCTTCTCGATGCTCTCGCGCCTGGCTCCAACCCCGCTGACCACGCTCATCACGGGTGAGACCGGCACCGGCAAGGAGGAGGTGGCTCGCACGTTGCACGAGCTGTCGGGTCGTAGCGGCCCGTTCGTCGTGCTCGACTGCGGGACCCTGCCCTCGAACCTCGCGGAGTCCGCGATCCTCGGGCACGTGAAGGGTGCGTTCACCGGGGCCAACGCCGATCGCCTTGGCGCGTTCGAGGCGGCCGAGGGCGGCACCGTGCTGCTCGACGAGATCGGCGAGCTCCCGCTCGAGCTGCAGCCCAAGCTGCTGCGCGTGCTCGACCGCCGCGAGATCGAGCGCGTGGGCAGCAACAAGCGCAAGCCCGTCGACGTGCGCGTGCTCGCGGCCACCCACCGCAACCTCGCGCAGATGGTCGCCGACGGGCGCTTTCGCCTCGACCTGCTGCATCGCCTGCGGCAGGTCGAGATCTGCGTGCCTCCGCTGCGCGAGCGCCCACAAGACGTGCCCGTGCTCACCAATCGCTTCCTCGAGAACACGCGAGCGCTCCACGGCGAGCGCGTTGCCGCCAGCATCGGCGAGCCCGTGCTCGAGGCCCTCGCGCGCCGCTACTGGGAAGGCAACGTCCGCGAGCTTCGCCAGACCATCGAAGCCCTCGCGCACCTCGCCAAGAACGAGGTCATCACGCTCGAAGACCTCCAGCGCGTGGCCGGTCGCGGTCGCCTCCACGATGCCGCCGACGGCAGCCAGCTCGCCAGCTGGTGCACCATGCCCGCGAAGGAAGCGACCGATGCATTCACGCGGCATTACTTGGCGAAGATCGAGGTGCAGTGCGAGGGGGACATCGAGCGCATGTGCACCTTGGCTGGGTATACGCGCAAGGGGCTGCGGGGGCTGTACGAGCGCCTGGGCTTGCAGTGGCCGGCGACGCGTGACGAGACGGGGTGAGCAGCGCGGCGGGGTGAGGGGGCGGTGGAGCATGGGTGCGGCGTGAGTGCGAATGAGGACGCGCGAACGAGCGGGGGGTACTCGTTCGCGCGGGAGTGGGGTGACTACGGGGTGAGCTTGGCGGCCCAGACCTGACCGTTGGCGTCGCCGACCGCAACGACTTCGTCATTGGCGGTGGTGGTGCAATCGAGAACGTCGGCGTCAACGGCCGCGAACTCCAACGAGCGAACCCACAGCACTTCGCCTTCGGGGGAGAGCTTCATGACCAAGGGCCGTCGCTCGCCGAGCACATAGGCGTAGCCGCCGACGATGATCGAGTCCTGAGAGTCGACGGCGAGACAACGAACCTGACGGAACTGCTGATGAAGCTGCTCCGGGCCGTACATCCATCGCGGGTTCCCATCTAGGGAGGAACGGATGACCAACGCCTCACCGTGGCCGCCTTCGAACACAGTACCCGCCACAACGACGTCACCATTGGACGTCCGCGCAACCTCGCGGCTGGTGGCGTGGAGCTCCTCCGGGACCTCGAACACCACGGGTTCATACGCTACGCCGTCGAGGGTCAGCCGCTGAAAGCTCGCAGCGTCGGGGATAGCTACCAGGGCGATGTTGTCCCCGGCGCGATAGGTGAGGGCCGGACCCGCCACCGCCGTCTGCCAGTCCTGAACCAAGCCGTGGAAGCGCGACACACTCGCACCGTGGGAGGCCAAGTAGTCTCCGTCCGGGAGCACGGCGAGCCAACCAATCGAAAGACCGTTAGGAGGAGGCAGGTTTTGCATGTGCATCCCAGCAGCGTCGAGCACCGCCACGCGCCCAACACCATTGTGCTGTCCTCCCAGCACGAGCTCGCCACCGCGTCCGGTCGTGACGTCTCGGAACACGTTGGACGCTGCCCCGTTCGTCGGGGGGAGCTCGTAGGTCCACTCGACCGCCCCGTCCGCGCCGGACAAGCCGGCGGCCCACGCGGTCGTGTACGCTCCACTGATCGAACCCGCTACGTAGAGGGTCCCGTCGGCTCCGACGTCGACGCCATAGGCTCGCCCGTCGTAGCCCAACGGGTGCTCCCACACGATCGCGCCCGACACCCGGCAGTCGCTATTGCACCCGTCGCCGTCCTTGGCGTTGCCGTCGTCGCAGGCCTCCCCGCCTTGCACGAGCCCGTCACCACACACGACCAGCCGACCCTGACAGTTCGCGGTGCAGGCCCCGGCGTTACCGTTGAGCTCGCCGTCGTCGCAGATCTCGCCAGGGTCCACGACCCCGTTGCCGCAGTCGTCCTCGACGGCACCGTCGGTGCTCTCGCCCGAGGCACTCGTGCTCTCGTCGGTCGGAGGATCCTCGCCCTCGGTCCCCGACGAGGCCCCGCCGGAGCCTTCGCCGGAGCCTTCGCTGGAGGCCTCGCTGGGGTTGGTTTCGGTCGGGTCGTCGCCGCACGCGAGGGCGGGCAGCAGCAGGGCAAAGGTGAGCCAGTGGGGGGAGAGCTTCTTCTCGGACATCGTGGCGCCGGACTTCGCAACGTCCATGCCATGTCCGAAGCTGCGTGTTCCCGAGGGGTTGACGTGACCACCCCCTGCGTCCGGAACCGGCGGCGCCGCTCGGTGGCCACCGCGCGGTTCACGCAGTTGGCGGTCCATCGAATGAGATCGGGCGGCCACCTGGCCCAAACGGACCACGCCGAGGACGAGCCCTCACTGGCGGTTCGGAACCACCGCCACTGGCACCTCGCAGGCCCCCGCGAGATCCGTAGCCACGCTCGAGCTGAACAGCCGCATGCCGAGGCCCAGGCCCCGCGAGCCACACACGATCATCGGCGAGCGCTCGTCGTGCGCCGCCTCGGCCAGGCGATCGACCACCGAGCCCTCGCTGATGGAGTAGGGCACTCCGGCCAGCTCGTGCTTGGCCATCCACTCGACGAGATTGCGCTCGTGATCCTGGCGAAGCTCGCGGAAGAAGTCGCTGGCGATCCCGGCCGGCACCATCTCGGCGGCGAGGTAGTCGTCGCCAGGCACCACGTGGACCACGGCGAGCGGACGGCCGAGGTCGGCCGCCATCTGCCTCGCGAACACGGCCGCTCCGGAGGCGTCGGCCTCGATGCTCGCGGCCAGCAGCACGGGCCCCTCCCCCACGCTCTGGCGGCGGAAGTCGGGCGGCACCACGATGACGGGCACGGGCAGGTTGCGCAGCAGTCGACGCGCAACCCGGCCCAGTCGCACGACGCGCTTCTCACCGCGCATTGCCTGACGGCCGATGAGCAGCCCGCGGACATCGGGGTGTCGCACGAGCTGGCCGAGCGCCTCCTCGGCCGAGCGCCCGCAGATCACGTTGCGCTTGGCGAGCGCCCGCTCGGCCCCCACGCTCCGGGCCACGCGGTCGGCCGCGGCCGCGGCGTTTCGCTCCACTTCTTCGAGGTGATGGTAGCGCAGCAGCTGACGCAGCTCCGTCTCTTCGAGCACGTGGACGCCGGTGAAGTAGTCGCGCTCGGCGGGCAGCACTTCGCTCAGCCACCGTGCGTAGCTCAGCGCCCCTTGGCCGCGGTCGCTCAAGTCCATGCCTACCAACCACTCCATCGTCATCGCTCCTCGAAGGCCGCGTGCGCCCCCTCTTGGTCTAGTCGCCCTGGGAGCTTCGTGCGCTCGAACGCCTTGCCGGCGTCGGCGCGGCTTCGCGCAGTTCTTTCGCCGCGCTGTGCCGGCGCCCCACGGTCTCGGCGAGCGCGGGCATCGACCCGAGCCCGAGCGCCACCACCCACTGGTGCAGATCGGGGACGCCGAGCTGGAACACACCACGCAGCCACGGGATCGCGACCAGCGACGCCTGCAGAGCCATCGAGGCGAGCACGAGCAGCCGCAGGCGCGCATCGCCGCCGATGCCGGGCCTGCCTGCGCGCCGCACCGCGGGGGCACGCAGCAGGATCGCGAACACCAGCGTGCAGAACGCGAGCGTGCGGGCGTGCGGGAGGTCGTAGCGGTGCACGGCCCACACGAAGACGGCGAGGGTCGCGGTCGCCTGAAGCACGGCGGCGATGATGATCCGACGCCACTGAGGCCACCCGAGCAGCGGCTCGCTCGGTGAGCGTGGCGCTCGCTTCAGCACATCGCTGGTCGCGGGATCGGTGGCCAGCGCCAGCCCCGGCAGCGGCTCGGTCACGAGGTTGATCCACAGCAGGTGCAGCGGCAGCAGCGGCAGCGGCAAGCCGGCGATCGCGGCCCCCAGCATCACGAGGATCTCGGCCGCGTTGCCGCCGAGCAGGTAGATCACCGCGCGGCGAATGTTCTCGTAGATCCTTCGGCCCTCGCGGATCGCGTCGACGATGCCGGAGAGGTCGTCGTGGATGAGCACCATGTCGGAGATCTCGCGGGTGAGCTCGCTGGCGGTGCGGCCCATCGCCACGCCGATGTCGGCCTCGCGGATCGAGGGGGCGTCGTTCACCCCGTCACCGGTCATCGCGACCACCTCGCCGCGCTCGCGCAGCTCATGCACGATGCGGGTCTTGTCCTCGGCCGTGGCGCGCGCGTGGACGATGTCGGTGGCGTCCTCGCCATCGCGCACGAGGCCCATCTCGCGGGCGATGGCCATGGCGGTGACGGCATGGTCGCCGGTGATCATCACCACGCGAACACCGGCTGCACGCGCGGCGGCGACCGCTTCGGTGGCCTCGGCCCGCGGAGCATCGGCCAGCCCCAGCAGGCCGAGCAGCTCGAGATCGCGCTCCTCTGCGCCTTGGCCCCGCGCCACGGCCAGCACCCGTAGGCCACGGCTGGCCATGTCGAGCTGGGCCTCGTCGACGCCCGGGAGCGGCGCACGAGCGAGCGGGAGCACGATCTCGACGGCGCCCTTGATGTAGAGCACGCCGTCCTCGCGCAGGATCGACATCCGACGTCGCTTGGTCTCGAACGGGTGGACCTCCACGCGTGGGGCCTCGCGCTCGACATCGGCGCGGTGGATGCCGTCAGCGGCCGCGGCCCGCATCACCGCAAGCTCGGTGGGATCACCCTCGCCCCCGCCATCACCGCCCAGCTCGGCGTCGCTGCACGCCACCGCGGCCCGCAGCAGCGCCGCGCGAGCCCCTTCGCCATCGCCATGAAACACCTCGCGCAGGGTCATCTCCCCGGTGGTGAGGGTGCCGGTCTTGTCGGTGCAGATCACCGTGGCGCAGCCGAGCGTCTCCACCGCGGCCAGGCGTCGCACGAGCACGCCGCGGCTGGACATGCGGCGGACGCCGCCCGCCAGCGCGACGGTGACCACCGCCGGCAGCCCCTCGGGGATCGCGGCCACCGCCAGGCTCACCGAGGTCATGAGCACCTCGAGGCCGCCCAGACCGCGGGCCAGGCCGATCGCCGCCACCACGCCCACGAGGGTCACGCACCCGTAGAGCAGCGTGCGCCCCAGCTCGACGAGGCGCTTCTGGAGCGGCGATGCGTTCGCCTCGCTGTCGGCGATCAGCCCTGCGATGCGCCCGAGCTCGGTTGCCCGCCCGATCGCGACCACCTCGGCGTAGCCGGTGCCCGTGGCGACCGCCGTGCCCATGAACACGTGGTCGCGGCGCTCGGCGAGCGGCGTGCCCTCGGGCAGCGGGGTGGGATCCTTCTCGACCGGGGTGCTCTCGCCGGTGAGGTTGGCCTCGATGGTGGAGAGCATGTGGGCCTGCAGCAGGCGCGCGTCGGCGGCCACCACGTCGCCGGCCTCGAGATCGAGCACGTCGCCGGCGACCACCTCGGCGGCGGGGATCGTGAGGCGACGACCATCGCGAACGACGCGCGCTCGTCGAGCGGTCAGCGAGCGCAGGGCCAGCACCGCCCGGCCGGCGCGATGTTCTTGCGCGGCGCCGACTACCGCGTTGATCGACACGATCACGCCGATGGCCGCGGCGTCGAGCACGTGCCCGACCACGGCCGAGACCACGCTGCTCAGCCCGAGCACCGCGATCAGCGGGCTCGCGAGCTGCGCCAGCAGCACCCGCGGCCACCCGGGGAGCTCCTTGCGAGGGAGCTCGTTGGGCCCATCGCGCTGCAGGCGAGCCTGGGCCTCGGCCGCGCCGAGGCCGATGGGCGCTACCGGTGGCTGAGTGGGCACGATCGATCAGGTAGCGCCAACGAGCAGGTCCACGCAAAGGCGAAGTGCGTCGATCGTCGTCACGATGCCCACGGGCCGCTCTGCGTCCACGATCACCGCGGTGCCGTACTTGCGATCGGCCATCTCGCGCAGCACCGCCGGCAGCGAAGCGTTGGGCGGCACCGCATAGGGCTCCGAGGTCATGGCTTCTCCCACGGTCACCTGCTTGGGATCGACGCCCGGCAGGCTCTCGACCATGGCGAGATCGCGATCGCTGAGGATCCCGACGAGCCGCCCGCCCCGCAGCACCGGGAGGTGGCGGATCTCGAACTGATGCATGCGCATGGTGGCTTCGAACATCGACTGATCGAATCCGATGGTGTGGTGCAGCGGGCTCATGATCTCGGAGATGTGTCGGTTGGAGAGGGTCATGGGGCCTCGCGAGTCCTCGCGTATGAGGGACAGCATGAGTCGTGCGGCTCGAGCTCGAGACGCAGAATTTGCATCGCAGCGGGGGCTCAGTGCTCGTCCGCGAGACCCGGGCCTAGGGCTGGGCAGCATCGGCTACCCTTGCCGCCGGCATGAGCACCTCGAATCGGCGAATGCTCCCCGACATGCTGCCTCCGGGCACGCGGCTCGGGCAGAGCTACGTAGTTCGGGAGCGGCTCGGCGGCGGGGGCATGGCCTCGGTGTATCGCGGCGAGCACACGACCATCGGGCGCGCCGTGGCGATCAAGGTGCTGAGCCGGGCGCTGACCAGCAAGCCCTCGGTCGTGGTGCGCTTCCTTCAGGAGGCTCGGGCCTCGTCCAAGGTGCGGCACGAGAACGTGGTGGAGGTGACCGACTTCGGCGAGACCTCCGATGGGCGCCCGTTCATGATCATGGAGTACCTCGAGGGCGAGTGCCTCGCGACCACGCTGCGCGAGCAGGGCCCGCTGCCGTGGGAGCGCGCGCGCCCGCTGCTGCTGCAGCTGCTCGCGGCGCTCCAGGCCGCCCACGAGCAGGCGGTGATCCACCGCGACATGAAGCCCGAGAACGTGTTCCGGATCTCGCGCATGGGCAGCGACGACTTCCTGAAGGTGTTCGACTTTGGGATCGCCAAGGTGCTGCTGGGTGACGACGGCCACCCCGCCAAGCCGCTCACCATCGAGGGCACGATCCTCGGCACGCCCGCCTATATGTCGCCCGAGCAGTGCATGGGAGACCCGGTGGATGCCCGCGCCGACCTGTACGCGGTGGGCATCATCGCCTACGAGATGCTCACCGGGCGTCCGCCGTTCGCGGGCAAGGACACCTCGCGGCTCTTGTACGATCAGGTGTACTCGGAAGTGCCGGCGATGAGCCAGGTGGCGCCCGACCGCAAGATCGACCGGCACCTCGAGGCGCTCGTGCGACGGGCCCTCGAGAAGGACCGCGAGGACCGCTACGCCACCGCGCAGGAGTTTGCCGAAGCGCTGCTCGCGGGAGAGCCGTCCTCTTCGGGGCTGCTCCCGATGCTACGCGGGTTGTTCCGGCGGCGCGGTCGCTAGCCGCCCGTCACCAGCTCACGCGCTCGTTGACGGGGTGATCCTGTTCGCTCGCAGGGAAGTCCCACTGCTCGACGATGCGCAGCGCACAGGTGCCCACGGGGTTCTTGGGCTTGACCTTCGGCGTGTTGGCGCGGCCACCCGATCGATCGACGAAGGTGTCGATGTCGACGGGGCCCGCCCCGACCTCGGCGCACTTGCGGCGGATCTTGGCCTTCATGCTGCCGAGCGATTGCTCGAAGGTCACGGTCGTCTTCTTGGGCACGACCTTCTTCTGGGGCTTGGGCTCGACGACGGGCTCGGGCTCGGCGGGCTCCCGCTCGGGCTCGGGCTCGTTGTCGACCGAGACGTCTTGGGCCTTCTGCGTGCGCGTGACCTGGGCGACCTCGCCCTTGTCGCCGTTGAGGCCGCTCGCGAGCAGCAAGGCCAGCCCGATGCCGAGGCCGATGACGGCCACGCCGATGAAGACCATCAGCAGCGTCCGCCGCCTGGGCTTGTCCTCCTCGTCGTACTCCACAGCACCGAGGCCCCCGGGCGCATTGCGGTCGTCCTGCATGGATACCGGGGACGATACGACGTGCGGCCCCGAATGCGATCGGTCCATGCCGGTTCGCAGCGGCATCCCGGCGCCCACGCCCGCCCCGGGCACGCCCACGCGCGGGGGCATCCCGGCGCCCACGCCCCGGCGCAGGCCATCGTCCGGGCCAGGCTCATCGTCGCGTGGGGGCATGCCAGGGCCGACCCCTGCGGACGGAATTCCTCGACCCTGGCTGAGCGGGGGAATGCCTGCGCCGCTCATGCCGGGGTATCCAGGGCCTGCGGCGGGGGGTGGCATGCCAGGGCCCGCGCTCAGCGGCGGGTAGCCGGCCCCGGCACCTGGCGGCGGCATCCCAGGGCCCGCGCTCAGCGGCGGGTAGCCGGCCCCGGCAGCTGGCGGCGGGTAGCCAGCGCCCGCTCCGGGCGGAGGCATTCCAGGGCCCGCACCGCTCGGCGGCGAATAACCGCCACCCGAGCCAGGCGGAGGCATCCCAGGGCCGGCGCCGCTCGGCGGCGAGTATCCGCCACCCAACCCAGGTGGCATCCCCGGACCGGCGCCGCTCGGCGGCGAGTATCCGCCGCCCGACCCAGGCGGCATCCCAGGCCCGGCGCCGCTCGGCGGCGAGTAACCACCCCCCACACCCGGCGGAGGCATCCCAGGGCCGGCGCCGCCCGGCGGCGAGTACCCGCCACCCAACCCCGGCGGCGGCATGCCGGGACCGGAACCGAGCGGTGGGTACCCGGCACCCGCCGCGGACGGGGGCATGCCGGGGCCCGCCGCGGCGGGCGGCGAGTAGCTCGGCGGGCCGTGATCGAGACCATAATCGAACGGCGCGCTCATGCTGCCCGGCGCCATCGTGGGCGAAGGCAGCGCCATTCCGGGTGCAACGGTGGGGGGTGGTGCGGGTCCGTCGTTGGGGACGGCGGCACCGAGGCCCATGCGCAAGCCGGGTCGTGAAGCGAGGAATGACGAAGGCGTGCTGCCGGCGAAGGGCGGCGGGGCGGCGCTGCCATAGGGATCGGGTGGAGCCCCATGGGGCATGCCGCCGCCGCCCGGGGCCGCATAGGGGTCGTACGGCGGCGGCGAGGAATCGCCGAGGGTGCCGCTGATGCCACCCGAGCTGTCACCGATCGAGCCTGCGACGATCACGGAGGGCTGCTTGGAGACTGGCGGCGGCGGCGCACCTCCGGGTCCAACCGCTCCACCGGCCCCGTTGTTGAAGCGCGCAAAGCGCGGACCGCTGGCCCCGGCGCCCGGGGCCTTGGGCGCCGAGTGACCCGCCTGCGCGGGGATGCCCGCGAACGCCTGCTCGAGCTGGGCCGCGCTGCCAAAGCGCTGGTCGGGCGTCTTGCCGAGGCACCGCATCACCAGCTGCTCGACCGCCTCGGGGATCTGCGGATCGGCCTCGCGCAGCGAAGGCACGGGCTTCTGGGCGTGGTGCGAGAGGGTCTGGAACGCGTTGCTGCTGGAGAAGGGCACGCGCCCGGTGAGGAAGCGATAGAGCAGCACGCCGTAGGCGTAGAGGTCGGTCTGCGGGGTGATCTGCCCGCCAAAGCCCTGCTCGGGCGCCATGTACTCGGGGTCGCCGAACAGGGTGCTGGTGGTGGCCCCGGGTGCGGCCTGGTTGGCCTCGACGCCCACCTGCGCGAGGCCGAAGTCGGCGACCTTCACGAACGGATCGCGCTTGCCCCGAGGGTCGAGCACGACGAAGCAGTTGGCGGGCTTGAGGCCGCGATGGACGAGCCCCGCGTTGTGGGCGGCCACGAGCGCGGTGAGGATCTGCTGCGCCACCGGCCGCGCCTTGTCCCACGGCCAGCGACCGTCGCGATCCAAGATCGTCTGGAGCGTGTCGGCGACGACGAGCTCGACCGCCGCATAGACGGAGCCGGTGGGCGTGTAGCCAAACTCTTCGATCGCGACCACGTTGTCGTGGCGGATCTGGGAGGCGGCGCGGGCCAGCTGGAGGAAGCGATCGAGGATGTGCGGCTTGGCGGCGATCGATGAGCGCAGCACCTTGATCGCGAAGTGGCGCCCGCTGGCCGAGTGCCGCGCTTCGTAGACGAGGGTCAGCATGCCCTCGCCCAGCAGCTGCATGACCTGGTAGCGGCCGTCGAGCATCTGCCCGACGAGGTCGGGCTCGGCGATCGCGACGGCCGGCGGCGCATCGGGCATGCCCGCTCCTGCCCCGCCGCCCCCCGCCCCCGCGGGAAGCCCGGGCGAGATCGCACGAGGATTGAGCGAAGCGCGTTCGTCGGTCATCGACCGGCCCCGAAGCGGCCGCTCACCATGACCCCGGCCAGGCCACGCCCGGTCCACGGCGCCACGCCCAAGCGAGCCCGAGTCTGCTTGCGCTTCCAGGTGCCGAGCCGCACGGCCCCTGGAATCAGGAACGCCACGCCACCGGCCATGAGGATGCTGCCGGTGATCACGAGCGCCTTGGTGCCCCCGTCGACCTGGGGCCGCACGAGCCCTGCGACGAGCATGGCGGTGCCGCCCACGAACAGCGAAGAGCCCACGGTGACGAGCGCCACGCCAGCGCGATCGATGCCGATGATCGCGGCCTCGCCGGCGGGGCAGTTGGCGGGCGGGGTGTTCGGGCCGACGACCGGGCCCTCGCCGGGATCATCGGTGGTCTTGGGCATCAGCTCGCGAACTTCGGCGAGCTTCTCGTCGGCCCAGGCGCGATCGACCGCCATGCAGCCTTCGGTGCGCCCGCGCTCGAGGTCGGCGATGTAGCGCAGCAAGAAGCGCTCGGCCTCTTGGAGGAGCGCCACGTCCTTCGCGATCTGCCAGGCCCTGATGAACGAGCCCGCCGCTCGATCGGCGGCGAACTTGCCCGTGCTTCCGACCTGGTCGGCGAGATCCATCGCGTCGTAGGCGGAGACGAACGTGCGGGCCGCCTTGTCGTCGGCACCGGCGTCGACCTGGGCGTCGGCTTGTTTGAGCAGAGGCCGATGCGCATCGGATTGCGCGGCGGGGCACGCGGCGGCCGTGAGCAGCGCAGGAGCCGGAACGTGGGGGGAAGACCACGCGATGGGCATGCCGAGCAGACCCGCGATCATGATCGCTTGCACGGTGCGACTTTAGCGAACGGGTCGCGCATCGAGCAACACGCGGCAGGCGATGGGGGGAAGGGGGCGGCAAGGCGGGCGTAGGGCGGATCGGCCAGGGGCGGCGGCGGGAAACGCCGGCGAGGATCGACGCCGCGGCCCGTCCGGGTCAGCGAAGCATGCGCTCGAGCCTGGCGCGCAGCCGCTCGATCGCGACCCGCAGCGGCTCGGCGTGCTTGGGCTCGTCGAGGGTGTCCTGCCCGGCGCGCAGCACCGCGTCGCGCCAGCGATAGAGCTCGGGCTCGGGAACGCGGTGGCGGTGGGCCAGCATCCCGGGCGAGACCCCGCGCAGCATCTCGAGCACGATCTGCAGGCGACGCTCGCTCTCGGGCTCGGCGGGCGGCGGACCGGCCCAGGCTTCACGCACGACGGCGGGCTCGCGATCGAGGGCGGCCATGAGTCGCTCGTGCGCGGCCCGAGCCGCGTGCTGCAGCCGCGGCGGCGCGCTCGTGGGGCGGCGGGTCCACGCGAGCAGCCGCACGAAGCGACGCTGCGGATCGGCGAACGCCTGGCGACCGTGCAGCATGCGGTGGTTGTCGACGAGCAGCACCTCGTCGGCGAGCACGCGCAGCTCGATGCGCGGCGCCTGCTCGATCCACGGCGCGAGACGGCGCTCGAGCTCGTCGCCCACGGCCACGGGCGAGTGCGTGAACACGACGCTCTCCCCGCGCAGCGCCACGGTGGGCCCCACGACATCGCCGAACACGAACGGCAGGCGGCGAGGATGGGTGAGCAGCGCGTGGTGGAGCTCGGGGTCCGCGGCCTCGATGCGCTCGAGCAGCGACCAGGTGTCGACGAGCACGGTCTCGCCGCCGTGCGCGGCTGGGCGCACGCACAGCATGATCTGCAGGCGCGGAGGCGCACCGCGGCGGCTCTGGCTGTCGGTGTGCAGCGGGGTGAAGCGACTAGTGGCGGCGAACGAGCGACCGTGGGGCAGCGGGTGGATCGGATGCGCTTCGAGCAGCTGGATCTCCTCGCCGCACAGGCGCCGCGCGACCGCCCACGGATCGCGCTCGGCCGCCGCCGCCAGGCCCGGAGCGAGACAGCGCGCGTAGCCGTGCTCCGCCAGCGCAGCGTGCAGCCGCGGCGGCCCGGCCTCGTCGTCGAAGGCCCACGGGGTCATAGCGGCGCCACCCCTTCGAGCGTGGTCACCTCGGCCGTCGCGGTCAGGCAATCGCGAGGGATCGGGGTCACGCGCACGAGCGGACGACCGGCGGGCACCTCGATCCGCTGCTGCAGCGCGAACAGCTGGAACACCGCGGGCGTGGCGAAGAACTGGTCGGCGTGGACGACCCCGCGCATCACGTCGTACGCCGCGTCGTGCACCCCGTCGATCAGCGCCGACCAGCCGGGCGGCAGCATGGTGAAGGCCCACGGCTTGACGAAGAAGTGCGGCTCGCCGGGCGGATGCGGGGTGAAGTACTTGGTGAGGTAGAGCAGCGCTCCGGGGTGCTGGGCAACGAGCTCGGAGCCCACCGCGGCGGTGAGCGCCGGCTCGATGTCCGCACCCAGGGTCTTCAGTCGCGCGCGATCGTAGTCGAGCGTGACGCGATGACCGTCGTAGCTCGCCGCGAACTCGATGACGTTGTCGAAGCGCATGCGCGAGAGCTCGCCGCACTGCGCGGGCACGCGTGCGGCGACCCCGGAGGGCAGCAAGCACGCGCTCGCGCGCTCGATCGCGCCCGGACGAGGCCCGGCCTCGACCACCACCCCGCGCCCCTCGGCGGGGCCCGCAGCGCTCGGGGTGGCATCGATCGTCTTGCGATAGCGACGCGTGATCTCGCCGCGCTTCTTGGCCTCGAAGTACTCCTGCGCGTAGAACCGCAGGTGTCCGCGAGCGGCGTCGGGATGCTGCGCCAGCGTCCCGCGCTCGAGCGGGAGCCCGGGCGCGAGCGCGAT
>JBFIJN010000146.1:0-17543 GCA_041600735.1 Nannocystaceae bacterium | reverse complement strand
GTCCGTCACTTGTACCCGACAAACTCCCTCCTCGCGCCTTGCCCTGCGGCCCGCTGACGGCGTTCCCCACTCACCCGGCAATGAGGGACACCCCCTAGCCCGGCGGTGGCGGCACGCACAGGCCTCCGCCCTCGATCTGCGCATTGGTGCGGAACGTGTTGAGCGCCTCCCAGCTCGGCGGCTCGAACTGCGGGATGGTGCCGTCCTCGCGCACGTTGGTCACGTGATACGCGTGCTGGTTCCAGATCCGTCGCGACTGAATCCAGCGATCTTGGATGTCGGCCGTGACCTGCAGCGTGGGCGCGTTGGAGTTGCTCACGAACAGGATCTCGGAGGAGCCGTCGTTGTCCACGTCGACGACCACGGGGTACTCGCTGAGCGTGCCGCTGCCGCGCGGCACCTGCAGCAGCACGCTGCCGTTGCCATCGAACACGTACATCGCGACCTCGTCGGCGTACATGGCCTCGGCGATCCCATCCCCGAGGAAATCGAACGCAGTGCCGGCGGCGATCCCCGACGAGTCTTGCACCGGGGCGCTCCACACGATCGTGGCGTCGGCCTCGTACACGGTATAGGTGTTGGCCGAGCTCGACGCGTACTCGGCCACGCCGTCGCCGTCGAAGTCGTGGATCGTGGCCGGGCGCAGCCACGTGGTGAAGCCCACCGGGGCGCCCGTGGGGCGCAGATTCGAGTAGGTCACCACGCCGTCGTGCTCGATCAGCGAGAGCCCTTGATTGTTGGTGAGCAGCACCTCGGGGCGCCCGTCGCCGTCGAGGTCGGCCACCTGGGGGTAGCCGCGCTCGAGCCCGGTGCTCCACAACAGCGTGCCGTCGTGGTGGAACGCGGAGTTGCCCAGCACGACCTCGAGATCGCCGTCGTCGTCGAGATCGGCGGGCACGGTGGCCGACCAGTTGCCCGAGAGCTGCGCCAGCGTGAGCACGCTGGCCCCCAGGTGATCGACGATCTTGTTGGCCGCGATGATCTCCACGTCGCCGTCGTTGTCGAGGTCGGCCAGCGCGGCCGCGGCCGAGTAGTCGAGCGGCTGCCCGAAGTCGCCCGAGCCCCAGGTGGTGGGCAGCTCCCACTTCTTGGTGCCGTCGTGATCGAAGGCCTGGAACGCCCCGCCCGGGGTGAGGGTGACGATCTCGACCAAGCCATCGCCATCGATGTCGCCGAGCGCGGGGGTGAAGTTGCCGGCCACCGCATCGGGGATCATGAAGTGCAGCGCTCCCGTGGCGCCGTCGAGCACGTAGATGTGGCCCACGGCGCCCGGCGGGCCCGTGTTGGCGCCGGCCACCAGCACCACGTCGGGGATGTCGCACAGATCGATCGTGCCGTTGCCGTCGTCGTCGGTGAGGTTGGCGACCAGCGGGGTCACGTAGCCCTGCGGCTCGCCCGGCGGGGTGAAGCTCCACTGCTCGACCGGTTCGAAGCTGTCGGCTGGAGCCTGCTTGCGGCAGTTGCCCACGGCGTTGCCGTCGTCGTTGACCGTGCACATGTCGACCGGCGGCAGGTTGAAGTCGCCGGGTCTCGCGTTGTCGAACTTGATGTCCGAGCCGGACTCCGACCCCGCGGTGGTGTCGGCGCCAGAGGTTCCGTTGCTGGTTCCTGGGCCCGCGCTCGCCGTGCCCTCGCCGGATCCGCTGCTGGTCAGGGTCACGGGGCCGACCGTGGTGGTGGCCGTGTTGGTGCCCGAGCCTTCTTCACCGGGCGCAGCCTGGCAGCCCAGGGCCAAGAGTCCGGCGCCAATCCAACGACGAGCATTCATGCGCCCATCATCCGTCGGCGTCTGCGCGCGATGCAAGCGAGGTGTGAGCAAGCCCGCGCAGAGCTTGCCCGTACACCGCGGGCCGCGAGCGGCATCATGCGGCCCGTGCCCCCCATGCTCGATCGTCAAGCCATTCTGCGCGACCTCGCACCCGACGACGACACCACGCTCGTGGAGACCCACATCTCATGGGTGCTGCTGGGCCCCAGCGAGGTGTGGAAGCTGAAGAAGCCGGTCTCGCTGGGGTTCTTGGACTTCAGCACGCTGGCTCGGCGCAAGGCCGCGTGCGAGGCCGAGCTCGCGCTCAATCGCCGCCTGGCGCCGCACGTGTATCTCGGGCTGCGAGCCGTCCGCCGCGAGTCCACGGGGCGCTTGGTGATCGATGGTCGCGGCGAGGGGCCCGACGGCGAGGGCGAGGTGGTGGACTGGGCGGTGCACATGCAGCGGCTCCCCGACCGCGATCGCGCCGACGTGCGCCTTGGCGAGGGCCGGCTGCACCGCGACGACATCGATCGCATCGCGCGGCGCCTGGCCGAGTTCCACGCGGAGGCCCGCTGCGACGCGGTCACGGCCGCGTACGGTCGGCGCGAGGCCATCGCGCTCAACGTGCGCGAGAACTTCGCGCAGACGCGCGCGTCGATCGGCCAGTACCTCGAGGTCGCGCAGGCCGACGAGATCGAGCACGCCCAGCTCGCGTTCCTCGAGCAGCACGAAGATCGCTTCACCGCGCGCATCGAGGCCGGCCGCGTGCGCGACGGCCACGGCGATCTCCGGCTCGAGCACGTGTATCTCGGCGACGACGGCGAGGTCACCATCATCGATTGCATCGAGTTCAACGATCGCTTTCGCTACGCCGACGTCGCGGCCGACCTCGCGTTCTTGGCCATGGACCTCAGCGAGCACGGCGAGGTCGCCTCGTCGGAGTATCTCGTGGCCCGCTACGCCTTGCATGCCGGCGACCAGGATCTCTACGCGGTGCTCGACTTCTACGAGGGCTATCGCGCCTACGTGCGCGGCAAGATCGCGGCGTTCGTCGCCGGCGGACCCGACGTCGATCACGATCGTCGCGAGCGCGCCGCGGCCTCGGCCCGCCACCACTTCTTGCTGGCGCTGGCCGCCGAGCGCCGCGCGCTGATCGATCCGGCCGTGATCGTGGTGGCGGGGGTGATCGCGAGCGGCAAGAGCACGGTGGCCGATCAGCTGAGCTTCGAGCTCTCGGCCCCGGTCGTCGACGCCGATCGCACCCGCAAGCAGCTGCTCGGCCTGCGGGTGACCGCGCCCGTCCACGAGGGCGCATGGCAGGGCGCCTACGATCCCGGGTTTACCGAGGAAGTCTACGGCGAGGCGTTCCGTCGCGCCGGCGTGGTGCTCGCCTCGGGGCGCTCGGTGATCGTGGAGGCCTCGTTTCGCAGCCGTGCGCTGCGGGCTCGTGCCCGCGAGCTCGCGGCTCGCCACGGTGTTCCGTTCCGGCTGGTCGAGTGTCGCGCGGCCCCCGAGGTCTGCCGTGCCCGCCTGCGCGAGCGAGCCAAACACGCTTCGGTGAGTGACGGTCGACTCGCAATCTTCGACGACTTCCTGGCCCGCTTCGAACCCATCGACGAGCTACCCGCCGACGAGCACCTCGTGTTAGATACCTCCAGGCCGATGGTGGACAACCTGATCGTGCTGCGCGAACAGCTACGCACGTGGCCCCCTGGACTTTGACCCAAAGCTCGCCATGTCGACCGTGACCGCTTCCTCCGAGCCCCCGCCCTGGCGGATCGCCATCCCCTCGTCGGTCACGCTGACGGGGATCTTCTTCGGTCTGCTGTCGATCGCGCTGGCCACCGAGCGCCCCTACGCCGCCTGCGTCGCGCTCATCGGCGCCTCGCTCTGCGACATGATCGATGGTCGCGTAGCGCGGGTGGTGGGCGCGCGCAGCTCGTTCGGCGCCGAGCTCGACAGCCTCGCCGACATCGTGAGCTTCGGCCTGGCCCCCGCATGGCTGGTGTATCGCTGGAGCTTCTCGCCCACCCTGCCCAGCGGCTTCGATCCCTGGCTGCTGGTGGCCTTCGCGTTCGTGGCCGCCGGTGCGGTACGCCTGGCCCGCTTCAACACCAAGGCCCACGGCGACGCCCCCATCGACGAGTTCGAGGGGCTCCCGATCCCGGTGGCCGCAATGTTCTGCGTGACGATCGTGATGATGAGCCACGAGCTCGAGCTCCCCGAGCTGCGTCGCCCCGAGATCATGGCCAGCGCCATGATCACCGGCGCCGTGCTCATGGTCAGCCGCCTGCCGCTGCCGAGCTACAAGCGCTTCCCCAACCGCACGCTCCAGCTGGTGTTCTACGGTCTCATCCTCGGCGGCCTGTCCATGCTCGCGCTGCACGAGCCAGGCGGCACCGCGCTGCTCGGGTTCACGCTGCTCTACATGCTGAGTGGGTTCTGGCGCGGCGCCAAGCGGAGGCTCGCCCGATGAAGCGCCGCCCGCTGAAGCGCCACCCGACGATGCGCCACCTGCTGCCCTGCTACCGCTCGAGCGGCCGCCGCCCGCCGACCCGCCACCTGCTGCTGGCGGCGCTCTGGGGGCTCGCCTGCGCTCGATCCGGGCCCACCACGACGCCTGGACAGGCCGCGACGGAAGGACCCGCCGCGAACGGGCGCAGCCGGGCCCCCGGTGCCCCCGTCTCGGATCCCGACGTGCTCGCGCTGCCCGCGTGGATGCACGGCTTGTTCGACACCGGCTCGCGCCGCAGCTACTCGTGGACATTCGAGGTCGACACCCACGACGAAGAGGGCTCGGTCTTCGAGCTCTCCGGCACGCTGCTGTGTGAGACCGAGGCGCTCACGCGATACTCGCTCGCAGACGGCACGGTTGCGCTCGCCTCGTGTCACGTGTGTGCGCTCGGGCCCGAGCAAGAGGTCGACGAGATCGAGCCCGGCCTCGACGGGTGCTACTTCGCGAGCGTCGACGGCCTATGGCTGGTCGGTAGCCCCCCGACCGAGCAAGAGGCGCGCATGCTCGTCGGCACGCCGCCCTATCTCGCGGCGAGCCCCAAGCCCGAGTCGCACATGGAGACGCTCGAGGACGACGGCTTCGTCTTCGATTCTTCGCGCGAGATCGAGCAGCGAGAGTCGACCGGCGCGTGGTGCCGCACCGATGCCGACACCCATATGTACGGGTCGAGCACGACCTTCTGCTTTGCACCCGAGCTCGGCCTCGCCTCGCTCGCGATCGAAGGCCGCTCGGGGCCCTCGATCGAGGACTACTCGCTCATCGAGATCAGCCCGGCTTCGCCTCGCTAGCCGCGTCTTGCACCGCCCGCGTCGCGTCGAAGAACCGATGCGGTCCGGGGCGCACCGCGTCGCCGTCGCACAGCAGCAGCCACTCGGCTTGCTGGACGATCCAAGCCGGCTCGCGCGGCGACACTGACTCGCGCGCCCACGGAAACGCGCGCACCGGCCCGGCCGCGAGCTCCTGGGCCACCACGTGCAGCAAGCGCTCGGCTGCGGCTCGTAGCGCGGGCACTCGCGGCGCCGACGCATGGAAGCGAGCCCGTAGATCCACCCCGTGGGCCTGCGCCCGCACCTCCAGCGCTCGATCGTCCCACCCGGGGGGGAGCTGCGCGTGCGCGGCCTCGAGGTCGCCCTTGGCCTGATGCGCCGAGGCCATCAAGAACGCGAGCGTCGCATCGCCGGGCGCGAGGCGTGAGGCGGTGCGGTAGGCCTCGAGCGCCTCGTCGAAGCACGCGAGCGCGGCGAGGCTGTTGCCCAGGTTGCGCCAAGCATCGACCTGCGCGGGTGCGCGCAGGATCGCGTGTCGATAGGCCTCGATCGCCTGCTGCGGCTCACCACGCGCGTCGAGCAGGCTGCCGCGCTCGAGCCACGCATCGACCCGCGCAGGATCCAGCGCGGTGGCCTGGGTGAACGCAATCAGGGCCTCGTCGAGCTCTCCCGCGGCGCGGCGGTAGCAGCCGAGCTGGTAGCAGAGCATGCCGTCCTCGGGCATGAGCTGGCGCAGGTCCTCGAGCACGGCGGCCGCCTCGCGCGGTCGACCGAGCACCGATTTCACGTGTGCGTAGGTCATGCCGCGCAGCAGCGGGTTCATGCGCTCGAGCGCGGACTCGATGGTGGCGAGGTGCTCGCCCGCGGCGGTCTCGTCGCGCGCGAGCACGGCGGCGCGAAGCGCCGTGATCTCCTCGTCGAGGTCGGTCACGATCACTTGCGGCTGATCGCGCGGGCGAGCCACAGCGCGAGCACGGCGTTACCCGCCAGCCACAACCGGTCGACGGTCGGCCCGCCGGGCAGCCCGGTGAGCAGCGTGGGCAGGACTAGCGCCCCGTGGGCCAAGAGCGCGGCGTACCCCAGGCTGAGCCCGGCGAGCGCGCCCCGCAGCGGCTTGGCCCCGAGCAGCACCGCGGCCAGGCCCGCGGGCACTGCGGCCGAGAGCCACAGCGGCGAGCCCCATCCGCCGAGCAGCGGGCCGAAGCTTCCGGCCAGGCCGTAGGCGAGCGAGCCGCCGAGCACGCCGCTGCCGATCACCGCGCCCGCACCCAGGCCCGCAACGCTCAGGAACCGGCGACGCCGACCCACGAGCCCCGCGATTCCCAAGCCCCCCAGACCCAGCAGCCCGAGCAAGCCCAGCAGCCCTCCGCGCTCCACCGCGTAGTTGCCCTGTGCCGCCTCGACGGCGGCCGCCGCATCGATGATGCCAGCCCCGTAGCGCTGGTCCCACTCGACGTTGCCGGGGTGCACCGCGGTCTTCTTCATGATCCGCTCGACCTCGTCGGGGTTGGTCACGCCAGCCCCGACGATGAGCGCGGCCACGCCCGCCGCATGCGGCGAGGCCATCGACGTGCCCTGGAACCAGAGATAGTCGTTGGCGGTGGGATCTTGGATCTTGATGGTGTTCTGCAGCACGCCGTCGGGGAAGCCGTCGCCGTTCTTGTCAGAGCGCGTGTCGCCGCCCGGCGCGGCCACGTCGATGGCCTTGCCCCAGTTGCTGTAGAAGGTGAGCTCGCGGCCGTAGTCGACCGCCGAGACCGCGACCGCATGCTTGTTGGCCGCGGGGTAACCCACCTTGCTGCGGCGCTCGTTGCCCGCGGCGCACACGGTGGTCACGCCCTTGGCGTGGGCGTACTCGATGGCCTTGGCCAGCACCTTCGAGGGCAGCGGCCCGCCGAGGCTCATGTTGATCACATGGGCGCCGTTGTCGGCGGCGTAGCGGATCGCATTGGCAATGCCGCCCACGCTGCCCCGCCCGTCCTTGCTGAGCACCTTGAGCGGCATGATCTTGGCGCCGAAGGCCACTCCGGTGACCCCGATGCCGTTGTTGGTGGTCTGCGCGATCGTCCCCGCCACGTGGCTGCCATGCGCGTGGTCGTCGAGCCCGTCGGGCAAGCCCGAGATGAAGCTCTCTCCGGCCACGAACCCGGTTCCGGCGAGATCGGGCAGCGCGCGCACGCCCTTGGCGTCCTTCCACGCGACGCCGGTGTCGATGACCGCCACCACGGCGCCCTCACCGGTGCCCATCATCCACGCCTCGGGCGCGCGAATCTGCTCCATGTGCCACTGCAGCCCGAACATCGGATCGTCGGGGTGCAGGCGGGGGCCCTTGCTGGCGTGGAGATCGTCGTCGTCGTCGTCGTCATCATCGCCCGCGCTCGCCGCGGGTCCATCGACCGCCGACGCAGCGCGCTCGGGCAGCGAATAGAACATCTCCGGCTCCACGCCCTCGACGAGCGGATGCTCGAGCAGCGCAGAAGCCGAGAGCAGCGTGCCCTGCAGGCGGTAGAGGTGCTCGCCCTCGCTGTAGAAGCCCGCCGACGCGATCGCATCGGGCCCCAAGCGCTGCTGGAGCTCGGCCACCACGCGGGCGATTTCTTCCTCGGAGCCGCCTTCGCCGTCGGCCGGCTCGACGAAGTCGACCAACCACGCGCCGGTCTGCGTCGCATCGATCCCCAGCTCGCTCGCCATCTCCATCACCACCTGTGGGGTGATGTCCTCGGCCGCGAGACCCTCGTCGGTGGTCGACCCATGCTGGAACGCGAGGAAGGTCGACAGCGCCATCAGACCCGCGCCCGCGATCGCGCCGCGGTGCCGAAGCAAGGGAAGGTACGATTTCGCCATGTGGGCGCCATCATAGCCCGCCCCTGCGCAGCGTGCACGGGCGCGCGCCACTGCCCCTTTGCCCACCGACTCATGCGGCCAGGTGCGACCTCATGAGTCATGCTCTGGCAAATCCCACGTCGCTGGACCCCGAGCGCACCTCGGAGCGATGATCCACAGGCAGCGCCTGGCTCATGCCGACCACTCCGATCTACGACGAGACGCGCAACGGAAGCCAAGTGAGCTTCGGTCGCGCGTGGCCCGACGCCATGCTCGACCACGTGCGCCGGCTCGGGTTGCGTCGGGTCGCGGTGATCTGCACGCCGGGTCGCTACGAGCTGGCGGAGCGCGCCGTAGCGCTCCTCGCCGACCGGGCGGTGGGCATGGTGCCCGTCGCGCGTAGCCACACCCCGCGCGAGAGCGTCGACGAGGCCGCCCGCGGTCTCGACGCAATGGGCGCGGATGGGATCGTCACCATCGGCGGCGGCGCAGCAACCGCGCTGGGCAAGGCAACGCAGCTCTCGCGCAGCCGCCCGTTCATCGCGATTCCCACCACGTTCTCCGGCTCGGAGATGACCGACACGTTCGGGATTCGCGAGGGCGGTCAGACCATCTTCGGCCGTGAGGATCGAGTCCGACCCACCGTCGTCATCTACGATCCCGCGCTCACGCTGGGGCTGCCGCGCGAGGTGACCGCGGCCAGCCTGTTCACCGCGCTCGCCCACGCGATCGACTCGCTCTACGCCAGCACCACCAGCGCGCGGCTCCAGGCGATGGCCTCGTCCGCGATCACGCGCCTGGCCGTCAACCTCCCGCGCGCCTGCGAGGAGCCCAACAACCTCGAGGTTCGGGCGACCGTGATGCGCGGCGCCTACCAGGCCGCCACCGTGCACGGCTCCGCCGGGATCGCGCTGCACCACCACCTCGCGCGCCTCGTGGCCGGCGATCTCGGGCTGCCGTACCTCGACACGCACGCGGTGCTGTTGCCCCACGTCATCGCCTTCAACGCCGCGATTGCGCGCCGGGCCACGCAGACGCTGGGGCGAGCGCTCGGCACCCGTGATCCCGCGGCGGCGCTGTTCGACCTGGCGGTCATCGTCGATGCACCCACGCGGCTCGATCGCATCGGCCTCACCACCGAGGGTGCGCGCCAGATCGCGCTCACGCTGGCCGCGGCCCGCTTCGACAACCCGCGGCGTCCCACCGCCGCGCAGATCGAGGCGCTGCTGCACGATGCGCGGCTCGGGCGTCGTCCTACGGTCGACGCGCGACGCTGGCCCGCGCTCTCGGCCTTCAGTCCGCCCCACGGAACCCTCGAGGCCGCGCTCGGCGGTCGCACGCTCGAGCGCGCCCGCAAGGTGGTGGTGCTCGTGCACGGCGAGGGCAACACGGCGGAGCGCATGCTGATGACCGGTGCGCGCCTGTTCGAGGGACTCGAGGAGCCAGCCTTCGTGGCGGTGCAGGCCGATGATCGCAGCTGGTTCCCGCACCGCTTCGATGCTCCCATCCGCGACAACGAGCCCTGGCTGTCCTCGGCGCTCCAACAGCTCGACGCCGTGTTCGAACGCCTCCAGACGCTCGGCGTGGCTAGCAACCAGGTGGTGCTGTGCGGCGAGCAGCAAGGGGCATGCGTGGTGCTCGACTACGCCGCGCGCCGCGGAGGCCACTTCGCGGGCGTGATCGCGATCGGGGGTGCGCTCCTGGGTCCGCTACGCTCCTCGCTCCACCACGAGGGTGCGCTGAGGACCGTGCCCGTGATCCTTGGCGGAAACCAAGAGGACCCGTTGCTCTCGAAGTCCCGCGTCGAGGCCACGGCCGATGTCCTCGCGTCGCTCGGGGCCGAACCGAAGGTCCTGTGGTTCTACGCCCCCCGACCCGAGCTGGACGCCGACGTGATCAACGCGGTCCGCGAGATGTTCGGCAAGCGGCCCCGGGGTGAGCGGGGCGACCGGCTCCGCTAGCCGTGGCCCGGGCGCTTGTCGCCCCGCAGTGGAGTTGGTATTCAGTTGCGGCGCGTCCGTAGCTCAGCTGGATAGAGCACCTGGCTTCGAACCAGGGGGCCGGAGGTTCGAGTCCTTCCGGGCGCACCAACGAGATTCGGCGACGCTGGAGGCGCGACGCGGCAAGGGATGGTTCCGGCTGCGTGGCCCGGGTCCGCGGTCGATCGCTGCGGTTGCGTTCCGCTCGTCTTGACGCCTCGCGGGAAGGCGGCGCTTCCATCGCGCGTTTTTTTTTCGCACGAGTCGTCGTCAATTCGCTCTGCGCACGCACTACTTATTGCAGGACCGGTATTGCAGGACCAGCGATGGTCCGGAGAGGACGCCGACACGTGAGCGCCGAGCACGAAGGCAGACGCGATGGGGCCGCTACCCTCGAGCTCCCCGATTGGCCACAATTGACCCGCCTCGCGCGCCACACGGAGCGGTTCACGGCCATCCCCGGGCTCGCCTCCTTCCTCATCGCCAAGGCCAAGCAGGTCAGCAACGGCATCGCCTCGGCCATGCATGGCGGCGAGCTGGGACAGACGCTGTTCGATGCGCATCGCGTGGATCCTGCGATCGAGAAGCGCTTTGCGGCCAACCCATGGTGGCCCTCGGGCGACGACGACTCGCTCGCCGAGCGCTGGACGTTCCTCGGCGGCTGGTTCGGTCTGCCGCCCACCTTCGCGCTCGCCACATCCGATGGGGCGGGGCTGCGCCACGATCCCGTCACCGTCTTCGTGCCCACGTTCGCGGTGGCCTATGCGACCGACTACGTGGTCCGTCTGGCCCGCCAGACCGAGCCCCCCATGTGGAGCGAGCTGTGGGATCGCTGGAGTGCGCGACTCCCCTCGATCGGCTTTCCCGCCTTGAGGCGCAAGGACTCACTGGCCGACTCGCTGACCCGCTCACTGCGACGTGGGGCCGACCCGAAGATCGTCGACCAGCGCGTGCAAACGGCCGAGTACCCCGGGTTCGATGCGGTCGCGCGGCAGCTCGAGGTGAGCGAGCTGCGACTCGTCCCCGCAGCCCGCTAGGACCCTCCTGGTCCCAGTCCCAGTCCTAGTGCCAGTCCCCAGTGCCAGTCCCCAGTGCTAGTCGAAGTCGAGGGGGTTCGCGATCTTGCCGGTCTTGCGCGGCATCGGCTTGCCGGCGAGGCGCGGCTTCATGCGGCCGCGCACCCGTCGTTCCTCGGTGGCCGCGGGCTCGATCGGCTCGAGCTCGGTGGGCTCGCACGGCTCATCCGCCACGTCGGCCTGCACGGGGGGCGGAGTGAGGGTCGGCGGCGCCTCGGTACCGAGCGGGATCACCACGCGCTCCGTTTGGAACACGGGGGCCTCGCTGGCGTAGCTGCGGACCGATGTGTCGCTGTGGGGCGTGCATGCGGCCATCGCCACCGCCATGCCCGCGCCCGCGACCGCGGCGGCCACCGAGCGCGGCCGCCGAAGCCGCGCGAGCGGAACCAACGCGGGGGGCGGGGCCATCCGCACCGCGGGCTCGCGGAACGACAGCCTTCCATCGTCCTCGAGCTCGTAGCTCACGCAGACATCCGCGCAGGCCGTGCGCCGCAGGAATTCTTTGGCCTCGGGCTCGGTCATCGCCGACAGGTCGTGGACCTTGGTGCTGCATTCGAAGCAGAAGCGGCCCTGCTCTTCGGGCCGCATGGTCGCCCAGTCCGCATGACAGGGCTCGGGGATCTCGATGTCCTTGCGGTGCACGGGCACGTGCTACGGACGATCGCGCAAAACGATCCAGGCCCCCTTCGATGAGCCCGTGGCGCGCTACCATGCCGCCCGTGGAGCGCGCACGAGGCCCTCACAGGCGCCGCTGGGGCCGTTGGATCGGCCTGGGCCTGGGCGCGCTCGTGGTCGTGATGGTGGCGCGGGGGCTCCTCAATGGACCGGAGCCCTACGATTCCGGCCCCGCTCCGGCCCTGCCCGAGGTCGACCCCGCGGCGGCAGCCGAGCGCCTCGCCCGCGCGGTGCGCATCGCCTCGATCTCGCCGCACGAGGGGGACCTCGAGCATCCCGAGCGCGTCGAGGCCATCCTCGCGCTGCACCGCCAGCTCGAGCTCGACTTCCCCCGCGTGCACCAGGCGCTGCAGCGCGAGGTCGTGTCCGAGCGGTCGCTCCTCTACCACTGGCCCGGATCCGACCCCACCGCCGAGCCGATCCTGCTCACCGCCCACCTCGATGTCGTGCCCGTCGAGCCGGGCACCGAGGGCGACTGGACGCGCCCGCCGTTCTCGGGCGCGATCGCGGATGGGATCATCTGGGGCCGCGGCACCCTCGACGACAAGACCGGGGTGGTGGGCTTGATGCAAGCGGCCGAGCTCTTGCTCGAGCACGGCTTCGTGCCGCGTCGCACCGTGGTGATCGCCTTCGGTCACGACGAGGAGATCGGCGGTAGGCACGGCGCCAAGGCCATCGCCGCGCTCCTCGAGGCTCGCGGTGAGCGCTTCGCGTTCGTGCTCGACGAGGGCGGCTCGGTCATCAGCGAGGCGATCCCCGGGCTCGAGCGCCAGGCCGCGCTCGTGGGGATCGCCGAGAAGGGCTTCGCCGAGATCGTGGTATCGGTCCATGACGAGGGCGGCCACGCCTCCATGCCGCCGCCGAGCGGAGCGATCCAGCGCCTCGCTCGTGCGATCGAGCGCGTGCAAGACGAGCCGATGCCCGCGAGCATCGGCGGCGCCACGCGAATGATGCTCGACGGCATGGCCCCGCACATGAGCCTGCCCATGCGCACCGCGCTGTCCAACCTGTGGATCTTGTCGCCGGTGATCGAGCGCGTGCTCGCCTCGCAGCCGCCGAGCAACGCCACCGTGCGCACCACGATTGCCCCCACGATGATCGCCGGTGGCGTGGCGCCCAATGTGCTCGCAGCCAACGCCGAGGTCACCTTCAACGCCAGGATCCTGCCCGGCGACACCCTCGACGGCACGCTCGCGCACATGCGCGAGGTGATCGACGACGAGGGGATCGAGGTGAGCTGCCGCAACCAGTGCTGGGAGCCCTCGGCGATTGCCGATGTCGAGGGCGAGGGCTTCGACGCGGTGCGTCGCGCGATCGGCCACGTCTACCCCGAGGCCGTGACCGTCCCGTTCCTCGTGGTCGGGGCCACCGACGCGCGTCACTACGCCGCCGTCGCCCGCGACGCCTATCGCTTCTTGCCGATCCGCATGCGCGCCAGCGACCGCACGAGATTGCACGGCACCGACGAGCAGACCACCGTAGAGGGCTTCGCCGAGGCGGTGCGGTTCTACATGATGGTGATCTCGCTCGCGGCCGGGTGACGGGCTGCGGGGGCAGCACGCACGCGCCACGCGGCGGCGCGACTCGGCCCCACGGCAATGGAGCTTCGCAGCAGAGGCTGCTAGCGTTACGGCGATGAAGCTTCGCTCGGCTGGCTTGTGGCAGTGGCTCCTGATCGCGCCGGCGGGCTGCATGTCTGGCAATCCGCCGATCGACGATGGCGCCACCGGGACCGGCGATTCGACGGGCGGGGACACGGAGACGGGCGAGGACGACGGGGGCGGGGAGCTGCTCGGGTGCCCGCCCGGTGGGTGCGTGATGGTGCTGGCGGTGCAGACGCTCGACGATCGCGTCGAGGTGTTCGTGCCGGATCATCCCGACTCCGCCTACCGGGGGACGATCGCGATCGATCTCGAGCCCAACGAGTGCGCCGGCTGCGGCCCGGGCGACAACGACGACGGGCGACTCGACGAGCCGTTCGGGGTCGCGCGGGCGGGCGGATTCCTGCACGTGCTCACCGGCCACTACCCCACGCGCGACGAGGGCAGCCTGGTGGCGTTCCCGCTGAGCTTCTTCGAGGGCTACTCGAGCGGCGCCACGGTGCCGGTGAGCGACTACTTCTCGGGCGGGCAATTCCAGAGCCCGGTGGTGGGGCGCAGCCTCGGGGAGCGCGAGGCGATCTTCATGCACCAACACGCATCGGGGCGACTGGTGGTGGGGGTGTTCAACAACGACCTGTTCGCGGGCGAGGACAGCTGGACGCTGCCGGGCAAGCTGATGGTGATCGATCCGACCGATCCCGCGGGAGAGGTCGGAGTGGTGACGCTCGATGATCTGGGCGGGGAGGTGTGCCAGGGCGCGTCGCAGGTGATCGACCTCGGCAGCGATGTGCTAGCGGTGGCCTGCGACGGCAACGAGGGGGTCGCGGTGCTCGACGGCTCCGGCCTCGCGGAGGGCACGGTGGCCGAGGCGGCAGCGGGGCTGGGCACGGGGGCGCTGTGCCCGATCCCCGGCGCGCAGCCGGGCAAGCGCGTGCGCTACCTGGCGCCCGATGGGGCGACGGGCTTCGTGGTGATGCAGGGGCCAACGCCGCTCGATCTGCTGGGCCCTGCGAGCCTGTGGCGCATGGCCGCCGACTGCTCGAACCTGGGCAATGCGTCGCTCAGCGGGATGGGGTCTGCGGGTGACTGGCAGCTCGGCGAGATCGTGCGGCTGCCCGCTTCGACGCCGACGTGGCTGTTCGCCGCGGGCTCGTCGCTGGGCGCGACGGGGCTCCGCGGAGTGTTCGTCGCGCACGCGGGCAGCGGCGCGCTCGAGGTCTGCGCGGCCCCGGTCGCCGGCTTCGATGCCTCGTGGAGCGACGGCAACGGCGAGGTGCTCGAGCCGTATGCCCTGGCCGTGACCAGCGATGGTAGCCACCTGGCCGTGGGGGCGGGGCCGCGACCGTTGATCACCGATCCGGCGGGAGTGGGCTACGGCAAGGTGCTGTGGGGCGCGCTGTCGGGCGCCGATCCGTGCTCGCTGTCGGCCAGCGTCGAGGACCTCACCGATGGTGGCCCCGGCCATGCACCCGCGCCGGTTCCCACCGATCCGGCGACCTTCCGCCGCGGGCCCAGCGTGGTGGTGATCCAGGAGATCCCCGGATGACCCGCATCGAGCCGCTACGCGGGCGGTAGCGCCAGCAGGGTCACGGTCCCTTCGGACGCCGCCGCGAGCCAGCCGCCCGCGAGCGCGAGCCGGAGCTCGTAGTCGGCGACCAGCGGGGTGAGCCAGCGTAGCTCTCCATCGGCGGCCGCGAGCTCGAACAAGCCCGAGGGGCCGTCCTCGCGCAGCCCGGTGCTGAAGCCAAACACCCGCGTGCCATCGGTGACGAGCGGCCCGCTGCCTCCCGTGGTGGCCTTCCACCGCGGCTCGCCCTGCGCGAGCGCGAGCGAGAAGCCGTCGGCGTGCACGACCACCGCGCCGTCGTCGAGCAGCGCGGGCGGGTCGCCGGTCACGTCCTCCACGTACGCTCGCCAGCGTCGGCAGCCAGGGGGTGGTGCGCTGCACTCCTCGCACTCGTCGCCCATTGCCAGCGCGCCGGGCTGCGGCCAGCCCGAGGGCGCGAACTCGGACTCGCCGCGACACTGCGTGGGATCGAGCTCGACGAGGTCCTCGTCGACGACGAGCACCAGTCGCGCCTGGGCCACGGCCACCTGCGAGAGGCCATCGTGCGCACGTGCGCTCATCTGCCGCCGCCAGTCGGCGGAGAAACCCCGCAGCACATCATCCTCCCAGAGGTAGCGAAGGCTGCCGATCACGAACAGACCCGTGTCGCTCTCGAGCATCTCGTCGGGCAGCGCACCTTCGGCGGTGACGCACTGCCCTTGGCCACCCTTGCGCTCGGGCAGGCAGCGCGGAGGATCGATGCGAAAGAAGCGAGCCTCTGCATCACCGACGAGCAGGCCGTCGCCGAGCGGCGTCGCGGCCTTCACGTGCGCCCGCACGGGCTCGAGCTCGGGCTCGTACGCGTCGGGGACCCCGGGCAGCGTGGCCGACCATCGCTCGGCTCCACTGATCGGATCGAGCGCCACCACGCGATCCTCGACGCCTGCCACCCACGTGGGTCGATCACCCGGCAGCGCGACGAGCCAGCCTTCGAAGTCGCCCTCCTTGCGCCACACGACCTTGCCCTCGCGCAGGCCCAGCAGCGCATCGGCAACGACGATCACGGTCCCGTCGCTCGCCACCGCAATCGCGCGAGGCTCGTGCTCGAGCGCGTAGGTCCACGCCGGCGCAGGCCCGGGCGGCACGTGCTCGGGCGCAGGCGTGGCCCCCTCCATCGCGGCCAGCAGCCGCTCCTCGCAGCCGGTCTTGAGGATCCCGAGCGGCGGCAGGCACTCCATCACCTCCTCGGGCCACTGCATGCACTTGTCGAACAGATCGCGGCGCATCTTCTGCGCGATCGACTTCATCTCGCTGCGCCCGCGACTCGCCGAGTCGGGGTCGTCGTCGAGCGCGGTCACGACCAGCTGTCCGGCGAGCAACCCGGTCTGCGCCATCTCGTTTGCGAAGCGCTCGCACGCGCGCTCGTGCTTGGCCTCGGGTGTTTCCTCGGCGGCCGGCGCGGGCGGGCTCTGCTTGCACGCGACCGCGGCCACCAAGCCCAGCAGGATCAAGCCCGCGCTCGACGAGCCGCAGATCGACTTGGCCGGCGAGCCCGCGCTCGCGAGGCGTCGCCCTGCCATGTTCATCCGCTGGCTCATCGCCGGGATCACCCGGGCGAGGCGAACATCTCGTCGAGCTCGGTGGCGACCGCGGTCTCTTCTTGGCCCTTGGCCAGCGCGAGCTCCTGCACGAGCAGCGAGCGCGCCGTGTCGAGCATCTTGCGCTCGCCAAAGCTCAGCTCCTTGTCGGAGCGGAGGATGCAGAGGTCGCGCAGCACGGAGGCGATCTCGACCAGCGATCCGGTCTTGATCTTCTCCATGTACTCGCGATAGCGGCGGTTCCACGTGGCGGTGGAGATCTTGGCGCCGCGATGCGCGAGCACGCCGTACACCTGCCCCACCTCGGCCTCGTCCACCAGCTTGCGCAAGCCCACGGACTTGGCGTTGTGCTTGGGAACCATGACCTTCATGTTGTTCTCGAGCACGCTGAGCACATAGAACTCGAGCTTCGCGCCAGAGATCTCGCGCGCCTCGAGACCGGTGATCTCCGCCACTCCGTGGCCGGGGTAGACCACTTTGTCACCTACGCTGAACGTCTGAGCCATGGCAGCTGCTTCCGAGCGTCGCTCGTCGGTAGGCCCGCAACGCGAGCAAGAGCTTGTGTGGACGGGCGCACCACGGGCAACGTAGGGGGCGAATACTTAGCAATGGTATGCTGCCTCGTCAAGAGAGGCCGAAAACAGCGTTCTTTAGCCGTTTTGCGGGGCTTCTCAGGGGTGGCCCGATGCGGGCGTCGACCGCGGTAGACGCCTCGGGTGGCGTCCGTGTCCACCATTCTAGCGCGATCGCGGCGGAACGCGAACCACCGGCGGGTGCTGCGGCGCCCTTCTTGGGTATCATCCGCGGCCATGATCTCGGCCTCCACCCGTATGGCCCAGGCCCCGGGACTCGCCACGCTGCTGGTCGCGACCGTCGTTGGCGTGCTCGGTTGCGGCCACGATCCCGAGCGACTGCCTGCGCTCGATCGACGGTTCTACGACAACCTCCCGACCGGCACCGACCAGCAGGAGTTCTTGCGCATCAAGTCGACGGCGCGCCAAGGGTTCCTCGAGGACAAGGGCCTGTGGGCGAAGTGGGAAGCACTGCCCGAGGCCGAGCGCACGGCCGCCAGCCACGGCGAGGTGAAGCTCGGCTTCCACGAGTTCGCGCTGTACATGGCCTGGGGCCCGCCGGCGGACATCCAAGACCGCGACGCCAACGGTCGCCCGATGCAGCTGCTCACGTTCATTCGCTGCTCGAGCGGTCCCAAGCG
>JBFIJN010000145.1:0-17556 GCA_041600735.1 Nannocystaceae bacterium | reverse complement strand
TCTGCGAGCGCCCGCGCGCCATAGCCCTGGCGGGTGCCCAGCGCCATGATCTGGGCGCCCGAGAGCCCGGCCGCGGAAGCGTCTTCGTGGATCCGCACATGAGCGCCGGGGTGGGCGGCGATCGCATCTCCGGGGCGGCAGCGCACGCGCACCGTGATCTGGTTGGACATGGTACCCGAGGGCACGAACATCGCCGCGGGCTTGCCGAGGCGCTCGGCCACCGCAGCCTCGAGCGCGAGCACGCTGGGGTCCTCGCCATAGCAGTCATCACCGACCTCGGCCGCGGCCATCACGGCGCGCATGGCCGCGGTGGGGCGAGTGACGGTATCGCTACGCAGATCGAACGGGGCCGGCATCGCCGCGGTGATGCCACGACCCCGCGACCAAGACAAAGGCTACGGGCGCCCCTCAGAGCCCCGGCTGCTCGGGGGCCCAGGGGCCCTCGTCCTCGGGCGCCTCGGGCGGAGGGGCAGGGGCGGGACCAGGGGGTGCCGAGGGAGGCGGCGCGGGCTGGCCGCGCTCGGTCTTCAGCTTGGCCGCAAGACCCTCCGCGATCGCGTGGGGGAGATGGACCGGTCCGGCGTCGGTCGAGATCTGGAGCTTCACCGCGACTCGCCCCGCGACATCGGTGGTCTCCACCAGCTCCACGCTGCCCCGACCCTTGGGTCCATTGGCATCGCTGCCCACCGCGAACTCGAAGAGGATGAAGCCGGCATCACGATCGCGATCGACCAGCGAGAACCCGCGATCGACTCGCAGGTAGCGGATCGCGGCTGGCCACACTTGATCGGCGGGGTACGGCAACACCCGACTGTGCTGGAGCCGTGTGCTCCCGGCTGCGATCGCTCCGTCGACGTCATGCGGCTCAATGGACGACGACGGGTGAGGCGATGGGTGAGGCGATGGGTGTGACAAGGTGGGAGCCGCCAACGCTCCCGTGGCCACGACGACCACGGCGCCACCGGCAAGGGCTGCCAAACGCCGGCCGATCGGAGTGGAGGCCGAATGCGCGCGGCCAAGGCGTGGGAGACCCGCACGGAAGGTGAACATGCCGCGAGGCTACGGTGGGGGTGGCAAGCGGCGGAAAAATTGGGCAAATTCATCGAACGTGGGCGCACACCGCAGCGCGGCGGTGAGCGGCCCGGCCGACGAGCAAACGTCGTCGACCGAGCGATGGGGCTGCGAGACCAGCCACCGGGAACGAACGTTGGTCTCGCGCGTGCAAACGCAAACGACGAGGAGGGACGCATAGACATGAACAATTCCGAGAACTCCGCCTTGATGGCGCTATCCGAGCTGAAGAACCTCGAAGCCGACCGGGTCAAGCAAGAGGAAGACGCCCGGTACGCCGCTGCGGAAGCCGAGCGGCGGGCCCACGAAGAGGAGCAGCGTCGCATCCGCGAAGCGGCCGAGCAGCGCGCCGCGGCCGAGGCCGCGCGACTCGAGGCCGAGCGCGTCGTCCGTGAGGAGCGCGAGCGCGAGGAGCGAATGCGCATCCAAGAGGCCGAGGCGAGGGCGCGCGCCGAGCAAGAGGCACGGCTCAAAGAAGAGCAGATGCGCCTCGACGCTCAGGTGAAGATGTCGGAGGAGAAGGCCAAGCCCAAGTGGCCGCTGGTCGTGGTCCCGGTGCTGGTGCTGGGCCTCGGCTTTGCCGGCTACATGGTCTACCGGAGCCAGCAGGACACCGCACGCGAGGCCGAGCAGAAGGCCGCGGCGGAGGAGCTGGCGCGCAAGCAGGCCGAGGCTCTCGACGCGGTCACGGCCAAGCTCGACAAGCTCGAGGCCGAGCAGGCGCGCATGGAGACCGAGCGTGCTGCGCTCGAGCGGGAGATGGAGGCGTCCAAGGGAGACGAAGCCAAGCAGAAGCAGCTCGAGGCGAAGCTCAAGGCGCTCGACGAGCAGATGGCCGCCAACGAGGCGGCGGCGGCCGAGGCCGAGGAAGCCACCGGTGCCAAGCGCAAGTCGAGCGGCAAGCGCAAGAGCAGCAGCAGTAGCAGCAGCAGCAGCAGCGATTCCAAGCCGAGCGAGCCGGCCAAGCCCGCGGGGCGCAAGAACAAGCTGGGCCTGGGCGACGGCGACGATCCCCTGGGCGGGATCTAATCCTCTTCGGGTCTCGGGTCTCGGCTCGGGTCCCGGCTCGGGTCCCGATTCGGGTCTCGATTGGGGTGCCTCCTCGTACGGAGGCAGCTTGGGGCAGCGTCCGGACCACCGGCGCTGCCCTTCGTCGTTCTTGCCCCGCCCCCCGCGGCCGTGGTAGGCAACCCAGCCTCACGGCGCGGTCGCCAAGTGGTAAGGCAGAGCTCTGCAAAAGCTCCACCGCCGGTTCGATTCCGGCCCGCGCCTCCCAACGCCCGAGCCTGCCCTGTGCAGCTCGGGCGTTGCTCGTTGCGGTCGCGCGCCGCGGCTAGCGGCTCTCGGGGAGCGACGCGCGGCGGGCCACGCCGCCCGGCATCGGGGCGCGGGCGCGGGTGGGAAGGTCGTCCCACTCCAGGTAGGCCTGGGCCATGTCGTACTCGAAGAAGCCCATGAGGTTGGTCTGCACGACCTGCTCGAGCAGCTTCTTGCCCGCGGTCTCGTCGCCGGATCTCCAGCGGTGCAGGCCCTCGTAGAAGAACGCCTCGGCCCGCTCCCCCTGATCGTGGGCGCCGTCGAGCAGCTTGCCGTAGCTGAGCTCCCCGCGTGCATGCTGGGCGAGCTTGCGACCCCAGCCGTCGCCCGCGTAGGCGGTCATGAACCGCACCGCGTCGTGGTCGGCGGGCAGCCCCTGGCGCAGCGCCAGCTCGTTGACCCACAGGCTGAAGTAGAGCTTGAGGCTGTCGGCGATCTCGGCCTCTTCGAGCGAGCGCAAGAACACCGAGCGCGCTTCTCGATAGTAGCCATAGGAGACGAGCTGCAGCATCGGCTCGGCGTAGGCCTTTACGTGATAGGGCGCGAGCTCGGCGGCGAGCTCGAAATCGTCGAGCGCGAGGTCGACCTCGCCCAAGAAGAACAGCACGCGACCGCGGTCGAGGTGGCGATCGGCCTGATCGGACATCTCGAGCGCGGGGCGCTTGAGCAGCTCGTTGGTGTGCCGCAGGGCCGCGCGAAGGTGCTGGGTGGAGGCATCGGAATCGCCACGCCGCAGCGCGATCTCGCCGAGCTGGCCCTGGGCGTGGGCCTCCCAGCGCAGCTTGGCTTCGGGATCGCTCTGGGGGCGGCGTGACAGCGCTTCGAAGTGCTTCTTGGCGACGTCGAGCCGACCGCGCTTGATCGCGATGGTGCCCAGGAGATCCAGCGTGGGCGCCTGGGCTTCGATCGCGAGGCTCTTGTCGAGGAGCTTCTGCGCATCGTCGACGAGGCCCGCCTGGTAGAGACCCTCGGCCACCGTGAAGTAGGCCTCGGGAAGGGCAGGGCGCACGGGTCGGTCGCGCCACAGCTTCATCGCGCGGTGGTGCAGCGCTTCGACCTCGGGCAAGCGAGCGAGCGCGGCCTTGGCATCGCGTCGTCCCAGCTCGCGCAGCTCGTTCTGCTCGAGCTCGGCGAGCTCCTGCCAGCTGTCGTAGACGTCTTCCTTGAGCTCGATGCTGCGTCGCAGGTGGTGGAGCGCGGCGGTATCGAGCCCCTCGCGGCGCAGCACTCGGGCCCGCATCAGGTGCACATAGGCGTCCTTGGGGTAGCGGGCCAGCGCGCGGCGGCTGAGGTTGTCGATGATCCCCCACGACTGGCTCACGTGGGGAAGCGAGGGATCGGCGTCCTCCTCGGGCACGAATTGCTCGGCCAGGGAGAGCAGCGGCTGCGCGCTGCGGCGGCTCTCGAACGCCTCATCGACGATCTTGCGCAGCTTGGCGGCCGCCTCGTCGCCATCGACCCGGCCGAGCGCCGCGATCGCGCCCTCGGGGTCGTCCGCGCGCAGGTAGAGCCGAAGCAGCAGGTAGCCCGTGATCTCGATGCGGCGGGCGGAGGTGTTGCCCAGCCCGCTCCCGCGCACATGGGCCTGGACGGCGGCCTCGCGGCGCGCCACGTAGAGGTCGGCCAGGCGCTGCACGACGAACGGCGAGGGGAAGATCGCCGCCACGGTCTCCAGCGCACGCTCGAGATCTTCGTGGGCCAGTAGCGGCTCGCTCGCGAACGGACCGTTGTCGACGAGCCACTGCTCGAGCGCCTTCCAGTCCTCGACGGCGCGCTCGCGCGTGGTCTGGTTGCCAAAGCGCTGCTCTACGGCAAGCGCCAGCAGCGAGGGCAGCTCGTCGCCGTGTCGGGCCGAGCGCCGATAGAGCTGGTGGGCCGCCGCGGCCAGCGACGGCACGGGTCCGGTGGTGCGCAGGTCGGCCGCGCTGTGGAGCGAGAGCGCGTAGCGCAGCGCGGCCTCGGCCTCGCCGTCGTTGCCGTCCGCCAGGGCCTTGTCGAGGTAGCCGACGAGATAGGTGCGCAGGGCCGCGAGGTGACCGGGGCGCGCCGGGTGATCGGCGGCGAGCAGCACGTACTGGTTGAGCGCGGCCTCGAAGTCGTCGAGGCTCTTCACATCGGGCGGCTCGGTGGACACCCCGGCCGGTGGTTTGTTGCGATGGGCGCACCCGAGCGCGGGTAGGCCGAGGATCGTGGCGATGAGCAGCGCGGAGGGCAAGCGCACGGACCAAGCATACCAACGACGGCCGCAGCGACCAGCGATGGGGTTAGTCGAGCACCTCGCGCTGACCCCACATGACCGCGAACGACAACGTGTGCAAGACGCCGAAGTAGTGCCCAGCGTTGGTGGGACGCCCGCGGCCGTCGAGAACGCCGGTGGCTCCGGGCGCGTTGATGTCGCCACCGCTGCTCACGAAAGCGTTGGCGGCGGCGGGAGAGAACAGCGCCTCCGCGGGATCGACCCGACGCGGCAGCAGGAAGTCGAGGCCATAGCCGGGTACGAGCACGACATTGGCCCGCGGCAATCGCAGGCGAACCCCGGCGCTGGTGCCCGCCCGCCAGCCCTCGTCATTCGCCGCCGAGGTCGCGCTGCGGCGCACGGCAGGTGAGGCGAGGTGGGCGGCGATGAGCACGAACAAGTTGATCTGGGCCCGGTAGCGCGCGAACACGTCGACGCCGTAGAGATCCGACGCGCCGCGAAAGCGCGAGAACTCGGGCAGCGCGGCACTTCGTCGATCGAGGCCGATGAGGCGCAACGTCTGGGCGCCACCGCTCTTGCAGTGCGTGGCCCGCAGTCCGCCGGGGCACAGGTCCATCCAGTAGAGGTTGAGATCGAGGCGCCACTGGCGAGAGGGTCCCAGCAGGAACGAGCCACCCACGGCCACCTCTTGCGGCAGACGCTGACGCAGCGTGGCGCCCACGGGCGTGGCCAGTGCGCACGGGGGGACCACGCCGCCCTGCCCGAGCTCGGCCGCGATGTCGGCCTCGGGGCGACACACCAACCCCACGCCACCCAGCTGTACCTCACCGCCGCGCCGCAGCGGCGGGCTGCGGTAGCGGGCGCCCAGCGTGATCGTGTCGTTGGCCAGACCGACCGCGATCCCGGTGGTGATCGCGAAGTCGAAGCCCGCGGGGGCGCCGTTGCGCGGCAGCCACTGGTTCCAGCCCTTGAAGCCGACGCGCTCGGTACACGCGGGGTCTTCCCGGTCGGGGCACTGCGGGCCGTCGTCGTCAGAGGGGGTGAGCGCGGTGTCGTTGTCGAACGCGAAGCGCTCGCGCACGATCGGCAGGTGGAGCGCGGCGCCCAGCTTCACGCGGCCCCCGTTCCACGCGAGCGCCCCGGTGACGTCGTGGCGCTGGCTGACTGCGCCGCCGTTGGGGGGGCAGCGCGACAACGCGAACTGCACGCAGCCGGGGTCTGGGTCGGGGGCGAGGTGGTAGCGCAGCGGCGCCGCGCTGCCGAGCTGATAGCGGCTGCCGAGATCGTAGACGCCCACGCCCACCGCGATGGGATCGAAGTAGATGGTGCCGCCGATGAAGTAGCCCGGGCTCGCGTTGGCCACCGACGTGGGGGCCTGAAGCGAGGGCAGTGGCTCGCCCGTGTTCGGGTCGATCGCGTTGCGCCGGATCCGTTGCTGGGCCACGCCAAACCCGATCGCCGCGTGAGCGGCCGACCCGGGGATGGCGGCGAGCATCGCTGGGTTGTGATGGAGCGCAGTGACCGCGCGACTCGCGGGGCCCTGCGGCTCGATCCCGCCCAAGCGCAGCCCTTGCCCGGGCGCGGCCTCGGCCGTGCTGGAGATCGCGAGCCCCGTGGCGAGCACGAATCCAGTCACGAGCCCGCCTGGCACGGCACGCCGCGGCGATCGAGCGGGGCGCAGCAGAGGGGACGGGTTGGCCACTACGGCCCGAGGATATCGCGGACGAGCCGATCACGGCGCGAGCGGGTCTGCGCGAGCGCTCTGCGACCCCTGGTCAGACGGGCAGTCATCGAGGTCGCGCTCCGAGTCTCGTGAGTGCGTTCTTGCTAGGTCAGGATATTGACCGCCCTCACGCTTGCTTCTAGGATGCGGACCGACCGCACATGTGCGGTCCCTCCCCGTGGAGGAGCGGCTTCGCGGCGGTGATCGTCTCCGACCAAGCGCATATGGGCAGGACACTCCGACAGTTCACGTGCAGAGACGACCTGTGGGCCCGGGTCGAAGCGCTCGCCCAGCGTCGCGAGATCAGCACGGACGATGTCGTGCAGGCCGCGCTCGTGCAGCTCTTCACCAAGAAGAAGGCCGGCGGTGACGCGCCCCGAGCGGCGCCGCCGACCCCGGCCGCCGTTCCGCGTCCTTCGCCCCCCGCGGCGGCGGCTCGTCCCGCGCCGGCACCGGCACCCCGTCCGGCCCCGCTGCCGCGTCCGCCGGGCCCTGCGGCTCGCCTGCCCACGCCCGGGGGTGCTCCGGCACCCGCGCCGGCCCCGGCCCCGGCCGTCGACCCCAAGAAGGCACGACCGCTCTACCTCTACTTCGAGGGGCAGTGCTACGCGATCGATCAAGAGCAGTTCGTGATCGGCCGCGGCTCCAAGTACTCCGACCTTCCGATCAAGGACGCCAACATCTCGCGTCGCCACTGCGCGATCGTGCGGCGAGAGGGGGGCTACTACGTGAAGGATCTCGGCAGCACGAACGGCGTCGAGTACAACGGCGAGCGCGTGGACAACCACCGGATCGAAGAGGGCACCCTCTACCGGCTGTGCGATCACGAGCTGCGGTTCTCGTTCATCCCGCCGGCGTAGCGTGGCCGGTCGGGTCGAGCCCAGACCTTCGCCCGCGATCCAGCGGGCCTTCGCGGGGCTGCGCGAGCAGCTGCGCGCGGCGGCGGCGGATCGCTTCGCGCACATCGACGAGCCCGGTGTGAGCGAGCGGCTGCGCGCCGCCTGGGCGCGCTTCGTCGAGGCGGGCGGCAGGCTCGGCTCGTCGGCGGGCGAGCACGACACGTTCGCCGCGGGCATCGGGCGCTTGGACGCGATGGGACGCCACGATCGCAGCGTGGTCGTCGCGCTGGGCATGCGGCTCTGCATGGGGTGGGCCGGGCACGAGCCCAGCCCTTCGAGCCCGCGCAGCAAGCCGACCCCACGTCATCGCGCCTCGTCGGCGGCCGCCACCACGACCGCGCCGGCCCCCGCAGCCGCAGCCGCAGCCGATCCCGGTGGTGCGCTCGAGCGCCCGCCGCCGCTCGGTCATGCCCCGATCACGGTGCTCCCGCGGGTCGGTCCCTCCACGGCGACCAAGCTCGAGAGCCGCGGCCTGTCCACGCTCGAGGATCTGGTGTTCTTCCTGCCCGCGGGCTACCGCGACAATCGGGAGCGACGTGCCCCCGCCGAGGCAGCCGAGGGCGAGGTGCTCGCGGTCGAGGTCACGGTGGAGCGCTTTCGCCAGGGCTTCGCGCGTGGCCGCTTCTTCGCCAGCGCCGAGGTCGTGGCCGACGACGGCACGATGATCTCGCTGCGCTGGTTCCATCGCGTCGGCGGTCTGGCGCAGCGCCTGGGGCTCGGGTCGCGGGTCGTCGTGGTCGGGCCGGTGCGCCCGTGGAAGGGGCAGCTCAGCATCGCGCACCCCGACGTCTACTCGCTCGAGGATCCGCCGCCGCCCATCGCAGTGCGCTATCCGCTGGTCGAGGGCCTGGGCTCCCGCACGGTCTCGGGGCTGTGCCGCCTGGCGCTCGAGCGGCTGCTGGCCAGCGATGCGCTCGACGATCTGCTGCCGGCGGCGCTGGCCGAGGCGCATCGGTTTCCGCCGCTGACCGAGGCCCTGCGTGCGCTGCACGACCCGTCGCCCTCGCTGTCGCCCGAGGAGGTCCGCGATCTCGATCGCGGTCGCTCGCCCGCGCACCGCCGCCTGGCCTTTGGCGAGCTGTTCCTGCTGCAGCTGCTGTTGCTGCGGCGACGGGCGGGATGGTGCTCGGAGCGAGCCGCCTTCGTCACGCCCGAGGGTGCGTTCGAGCGCGAGGCCCTGCGCGCGTGCCTGCCGTTCGAGCCCACCGCGGCGCAGTGGCGCGTGCTCGGCGAGATCGAGCAAGACATGACCAGCGGGCGTCCGATGCTGCGCTTGCTGCAAGGGGACGTGGGCTCGGGCAAGACGGCGGTCGCGTTCGCGGCGGTGCGCGCGGTGGTGGCCGCCGGGGGGCAGGGCGCACTGATGGCCCCGACCGAGATCCTCGCCGAGCAGCACCTGCGCACGCTGCAGCCGTGGTGCAAGCGGGCGGGCTTGCGCGTGGCGCTGCTCACGGGATCGATGCCTCGCCCGCAGCGCAACAGCCTGCTGGCGCTGCTGGCCGCGGGCAAGATCGATGTGCTGGTGGGCACCCACGCGCTGCTGGTGGGCGACGTGACGTTCGCGGGGCTCGGTCTGGTGGTCGTGGACGAGCAGCACCGCTTTGGCGTGGAGCAGCGCGCGCTGCTGCGGGCCAAGGGCGAGCGACCGCACCTGCTGGTGATGACGGCGACCCCGATTCCTCGCACGCTGGCGCTCACCGCCTACGGGGAGCTCGAGGTCTCGCTCATCGACGAGCTCCCGCCGGGGCGCGTGCCCCCGGTCACGCGGCTGCTCGCGGGGCGCCCCGCGCTGGCCCGCGCGCGCGCCACCGTGGCCAAGGCGGTGCTGCGCGGGGCCCAGGCCTTCGTGGTCTGCCCGCTGGTCGAGGCCAGCGAGGCGCTCGACGTGAGCCACGTGGAAGACACCGCGGCGGCCATTCGCGCGCTGTTGCCCGGCGTCGGCGTGGGCATCGTGCACGGCCGCCTGAGCAGCGAAGACAAGGACGCCGTGATGCGCTCGTTTCGCGAGGGCGACCTGCAGGTGCTGGTGGCGACCACCGTCATCGAGGTTGGGGTCGACGTGCCCGCGGCGCGGGCGATCCTGGTGGAGCATGCCGAGCGCTTTGGCCTGGCCCAGCTCCACCAGCTGCGCGGGCGCATCGGTCGGGGCGGCGGCGCCTCGCTGTGCCTGATCCACACCGCCCACGGGCCCGCCTCCGAGAGCGCGCAACGGCTGGCCGTGCTCACCGAGACGGCCGATGGCTTTGCCGTGGCCGAGCACGACCTGGCGCTGCGCGGGCCGGGTGAGATCTTCGGCACCCGCCAGGCCGGCGTGCCCCGCCTGCGCTTCATGGGCTTCGCCGGCGAGGGCACCCGCATGTTGCTGCAGGCTCGCGAGGCCGCCCGGGCGCTGCTCGCCGACGACCCCGAGCTCAGCCGACACCCCCGCTTGCGCGCGGCGATCGAGCAGCGCGAGCAAGACGCGCCGGTGTACTCCGCGGACGCAGGGTAGGACTCTGATGCATGGAGGCGCACGAGGGGGCGCTCGATCGGCCCGCGCCGTGCTATTGCACTCGAGGTGTCGCGGATCCTGTGCCAGTGCATGCTCATCTCGGAGCGCGACGTGCTGGCCACGATCCGCCGCGGGGCTCGCACCCTCCAGGAGGTGGGCGAGCGCTGCGACGCGGGCACCGGGTGCGGGAGCTGCTGCGGCGGGATCGAGCTGCTGATCCAGCAGGAGGTGCGGCGCCGCACCCGGGCGCCGCTGCCCGAGGCGCTGCTGGCCCAGCTGGGCCTGTTCTCCACCACGCGCGAAGACTGACCGGGTGGGTGCAACGCCAGCCCGGCGGGGCCGATGTATGGGCCGTGATCGCCCGCGCTTTACTCCCCGACCGGGTCCCTCGTAAAAGAGCCGGGCCCCGCTCGGAACCCACCGTCGTGCTCGTGCTCCAGAAATATGGCGGCTCCTCGGTCGCCGACCTCGAGCGCATCCGCGCCTGCGCCCGCCGCTGCCTGGGGGTGGTCGCGGCCGGTCACCAGCTCGTGGTGATCGTGTCGGCGATGTCGGGTGAGACCAATCGGCTGATCGCGCTGGCCAACGCGCTCGTCGAGCCCGAGCGCCTCGGCGCGCCCTCGCCCGCGCGTGCCAAGGGGCCCTACGTGGCGGCCGCGCGGCGCAGCGCCATCCACGATCGCGAGCTCGACCAGCTGGTGGCCACCGGCGAGAAGGTGAGCGCGGCGCTGCTGGCCATGGCGATCGACGCCGAGGGGGGCCAAGCCGTGTCCCTCGTGGGCCATCAGCTCGGGATGAAGACCGACCGCAACTTCACCCGCGCTCGCATCACGCACATCGACCACGAGCGGATCCGTCGCGAGCTGGATGCCGGTCGCGTGGTGGTGTGCGCGGGCTTTCAGGGCATCGACGAGGCCGGCGACATCACCACGCTCGGTCGCGGGGGCTCCGACACCTCGGCCGTGGCGTTCGCCGCCGCGATGAACGCCGACGTCTGCGAGATCCTCACCGATGTCGACGGGGTGTTCACCACCGATCCCCGGCTCGTCTCGCACGCCCGCAAGATCGATCGCTTGAGCTACGAGGAGATGCTCGAGCTGGCGGCGCTCGGGGCCAAGGTGCTCGTCAGTCGCAGCGTCGAGCTCGCCATGAAGCATGGGGTCGTCGTGCACGTGCGCAGCAGTCTGCACGACGGCCCGGGCACGTTCATCGTCCCAGAGGAGCCCAGCATGGAAGACATCGTGGTGTCCGCGGTCGCGCTCGACCGCAACGAGGCCAAGGTCACCCTCACGCGCGTGCCCGACGTGCCCGGCACCGTGGCCGCGCTGTTCGAGCAGCTGGGCGAGGCCGGCATCGTGGTCGACATGATCATCCAGAACGCCGCGCACGACGGCCACACCGACGTCACGTTCACGGTGCCCGAGGCCGAGCTCGAGCGCGCCAAGGCGCTGCTCGACGGGCTCTCGCTGCCGCAGGGGGCGCGCCCGGCCGCGATCCTCACCGACCCCGAGATCTGCAAGGTCTCGGTCGTGGGCGTGGGGATGCGCAGTCACGCGGGCGTCGCCGCCAAGACGTTTCGCCTGCTCGCGGCCGAGGGCATCAACATCCAGATGGTCTCGACCTCCGAGATCAAGATCTCGGTGGTGGTGAGCGAGCGCTACGGCGAGCTCGCGCTGCGCTGCCTCCACGACGGGTTTGGCCTGCACGAGGCGGCGGCGCCCTCCGGCGCCTCGGACTGATCGGCGCGGTGGAGCGGGGCCGTGCCATGCTGCCCGGGTTCGGGGTCGGGCTGATGGCCCTGGCCCTCGCATGGTCGTGGGTGGGCGCTCGGCCCTACAGCCCCCCACCGCGTGCGTGCACGCGCGCGGGCCTCGTCGATGGTCGGCTGCGCTGCGACGACGAGCTGCCCGCCGATCCGGCCACGCTGTGCCCCGGCCCCGGCCCGCGCGCCACGGCGGCCATCGCCGCGGGCGATGCTCTCGAGACCGCGCAGCTGTGTGCACGGTCGTTCGTCACCCCCTACGAGCCGGGCCACGGTTGGTCTCGTATGCCGCCCGAGCAACTGCAGGCCCTGCGCCAGCCGGTCGACGTGAACCGGGCCTCGCTCGCCGAGCTCGAGAGCCTGCCTCGCATCGGCCCCGCGCTCGCGCGACGCATCGTCGACGGCCGGCCCTACGCCGACGTCGATGCGCTCCTGCGGGTGCGCGGCATCGGTCCCGCGACGCTGCGCCGGCTTCGGGATCGAGCGGTCGTCGTTCCGGCCGCGGCTCCGTGAGCTGGGTGTGCATTCGCGCTGTTTGCGCAAACCCGGTGCGCGTTGCATGTGCCCCATAGCTGCGGGATGTTCCGCGTCACATGTCGTCCCGCCAGCTCACGAGTCGGCTCATCAACGAGGTTCAGCAGCAACTCCACGGGTTCACGCCCAAGCGGCCCGATACCGATCGGGAGCAGCTCGCGGCGGTGGCCAAGGCAGTGATGGGCTCCGTCGACGTTCGCGATCTGCGGGGGGTGCCCAGCAGCCGCCTGCTCGCGCACTTCGAGGAGCTGCTCGAGCTGCTCGAGCAGCGCCGTCGCGGCGAGATCAAGGTCGAGCTCAGCTACCAAGATGATACCGACACGCTCGTGGTGAGCAGCTGTCTCGAGGATCAGCCGTTCCTCGTGTCCACCATGCGTGCCGCGCTCGCGGCCGAGCACTACGAGCTGCGCCGCCAGGTCAACGCGATCGTGCGAGTGCGACGCGATCCCTCGGGCAAGCTCACCAGCGTTGGCACCGGCCAGGCCGAGTCGCTGATGCGCGTCGAGGTTGCGCCCTCGGGCTCGAGCGGCGGGCGCGATGGCGGCGGGATCCCGAAGGGCCTGCGCGATCGCATCGCCGGGCGCTTCGCGCTGGCGCAGGCGCTGGTGCGCGACTTCCAGGCGATGAAGACCGCGATCGACGGGCTCGCCGACGGCTACTTTGCGGCGGCCGGCGATCTGCACGGCGAGACCGCAGCCACCGCGCGCGAGTCCGAGGCGCTGCTGCGCTGGCTGTGCGACGAGAACTTCGTGCTGTTCGCGGTCGAGCGCTACGGCATCGACGGTCAGCCGATCGAGGTGATCGGCACGAGCACCGTGCGCAAGATCGAGCGCGACATCGGGCTGCGCACGCCCACCGCCTCGAGCGAGGCGCGCTGGGTTCGCTACGAGCGCAGCTCCGAGGAGTCGCCGGTGCACCGCGCGGGCAAGCCCGGCTACTTCGTGGCGACCTCGTTCGGCCCCGACGGCCGCCCCGACGGCGTGATGCTCATCGAGGGCCTGTTCACCTACAAGGCGCTGCACACCCCGCCCGAGCAGATCCCGGTGATCCACACCGTGCTCACCGCGATGCTCGAGGACCGGCGCGTGGACGCGGCCTCGGAGCGCGGCAAGAACATCACCAACGCGTTCAACTCGCTGCCGCTCGAGTACCTGCTGTCCGAGGATCGCGACAGCATCTGGGAGCTCACCGATCGGATCCTCCGCGCCGAGGCGGAGGGCGGGAGCGACGTGCACATTCGCATCGGCGAGGGCAGCCGCTTCGCGTTCGTGTTCGTGGCGCTGCCGCGCTGGCAGTTCAGCGAGGAGCTGCGCCAGCAGGTCCAAGACCTGCTGCTCGAGGATCTCGGGGGTAGCTACGCCGACTACGGGGTCTACATCGATCGCTACGACAACGCGGTCATTCACTTCTACGTGACCGGCGTTGGCCCGCTGCGGCAGGCCGACACCGAGGCGCTGCGCGAGAAGGTGCTGGCCCACGCGCGCTCGTGGTCCGATCGCCTGCGCGAGGCGATCACCGCGATCGCGCCCGAGAGCCGCGCCGAGGAGCTGATCGAGCTCTACGAAGATGCGTTCAACGAGGAGCACAAGCGCCGCTGCAGCGTCGAGCGCATCAAGGGCGACGTGCGCTGCCTCGAGAGCCTGCGCGCCGGGGCCCAGGTCGCCTGCGACCTCTATGTGTCCGAGTTCAGCGAGTATCCCGGCTCGCTCAACCTCCGCGTGTTCTCGCGCGATCCCATCAACCTCAGCCGCGAGCTGCCCGTGCTCACCAGCTTCGGCTTCGAGGTCATCGACGAGTACAGCCGCGACATCCACGTCCCTCACCTGCCGGTGATCGACATGGACAACTTCCGCTTCGAGCTGCGCGCGGCCCAGGTCGGCCAGGCGATGGCGCGGGGCGCCAACATCACGCAGGCGCTGCGCGAGATCTTCGAGGGCCGCGCCGGCGTCGACGACCTCAACCAGCTGATCGTGGGCTCCGATCTCTCGGCGCGCGACGTCGAGGTGCTGCGCGCCTACGTGGCTCACCTGCACCAGCTGCGGCTGCCGTTCGACTCGGCGGTGGTTCGCATGGCGCTGGTCGACAACCCGCTCGTCGCCGCCGCGCTCGTGGCGTGGCTCGCCGCGCGCTTCGACCCCAAGGTGGCCACCCCCGCGCTCGCCGAGGCCACCGAGGCCGCGCTGGCCAAGGAGCTGCGCGAGATCACCGACTACACCGCCGACCGCGTGCTGCAGGCGGTGGCCGAGCTGTTCCGCGCCACGCGGCGCACCAACTGCTACGTGGCCGATCGCGCGGCCGGCGAGGCGCTCGCGTTCAAGGTGGCCGCGCGGCACCTCTCGTTCGGGCCCGAGCCCAAGCCGTTCCGCGAGATCTGGGTCTACCACTCCGACTTCGAGGGCGTGCACCTGCGCGGCGGTCGAGTCGCTCGCGGTGGCCTGCGCTTCTCCGATCGTCCCGACGACTTTCGCACCGAGATCCACGGGCTGATGTCGACGCAGATGGTCAAGAACGTGCTCATCGTGCCGATGGGGGCCAAGGGCGGGTTCGTGCTGCGGCGGCCCCCGGCCGAGCGCGACGCGCTGCGGGCCGCGGGCGACCACTACTACGACCTGTTCATCCGCGCGCTGCTCTCGGTCACCGACAACGTCGTCGACGGCAAGCCCCGCACCCCGCCGGGCATCTTGGTCCACGAGGAGGAGCACGACACCTACCTCGTGGTCGCGGCCGACAAGGGCACCGCGCACCTCAGCGACACCGCCAATGCGATCAGCGCCGAGCACCACTTCTGGCTCGACGATGCGTTCGCCTCGGGCGGCTCCAACGGCTACGACCACAAGAAGACCGGCATCACCGCGCGCGGCGCGTGGGAGGTCACGCGTCGCGCATTCAACGAGATCGGGGTCGACCCCGAGTCCGACGTGATCACGGCGATCGGCGTGGGCGACATGAGCGGCGACGTGTTTGGCAACGGGCTGCTGCGCAGCCGCACGGTGAAGCTCCGCGCGGCGTTCAACCACATCCACATCTTCGTGGATCCCGATCCCAACCCGTCGCGCAGCTTCGTGGAGCGCCAGCGCATGTTCGATCTGCCGCGCTCGAGCTGGGAGGACTACTCCCCCGAGGCGCTCTCGGCGGGCGGCGGCGTGTACCCGCGCAAGAGCAAGGCCGTGCCGCTGTCCCCCGAGGCCCGCGCGATGCTGGGTGTCGGGCCCGACGCGGTGGTGGGGGGCGACGACGTGGTGCGGGCCATCATGCGCATGGAGGTCGACCTCCTGTGGATGGGCGGGATCGGCACCTACGTGAAGGCGCGCGAGGAGTCCAACGCCGAGGTCGGCGACAAGGCCAACGACAGCGTGCGCGTAGACGCCAGCGAGCTGCGCTGCCGCGTGCTGGCCGAGGGCGCCAACCTGGCCATCACCGATCGCGGCCGGGCCGAGTTCGCCAAGAACGGCGGCCAGAACTACAACGCCTTCCTCGACAACTCGGGCGGCGTCGATACCTCGGACCACGAGGTCAACATCAAGATCCTGTTCGCGCCGCTGTTGGCCGCGGGCACGACGACCCGCGAGGCTCGCAACACCGTGCTGGTGCAGTGCGAGGATGAGGTCGTGCAGATGGTGCTGGCCAACAACCGGGGCCAGAGCCGCATGGTCTCGTTCGATGTGGAGCTCTCGCGTCACGACGTGTTCCGCTACGCACGAGCGCTGCGCTACCTGGCCGCCCGCGTGCCGTTCAACCCCGAGACGTTCTCGCTCCCGGGCGACGACGAGCTCCACAACCGCACCCGCAAGGGGCAGGGGATGTTCAAGTGCGAGGGCGCCGTGCTGTGCTCGCACGCCAAGATGCTCGCCTACCGCGAGCTGCTCGAGGGCCCGCCGCTGCCGGCCGACCTCGTGGAGCGCTTCGTCACCGCCTACTTCCCGCGCGGGGTGACGGCGCTGGCCGGCGCCGACGCGGTGGGCAAGCACCTGCTGCGCCGCGAGATCGCCACGACGATGGTCGTCAATCATCTCGTCGACAACATGGGCGGCACGTTCCTCACCGAGGTGGGCATCGGCACGCTGATGCCCACGGCCGACATCGCGGTGGCCTACCTGCGCGCGGCCGCGGCGGCCGACCTCGACGCGATCCAGAGCGAGCTCTATGGGATCGAGGACAAGCACAGCATGAAGGCCGTCTACGACGCGATGGCCTTCCTGCAGCACTCGCTCGAGGACGCCACGTTCTATCTGCTCGACCAGATGGATCTGCCCACGATCGATGATGCGGCGATCGCCCAGGTGAAGGCGATGCTGGCCGACGTGGACGAGGCGCTGCCGGCCGGGTCGCGTGGGCGCACCGCCAAGCGCCTGGCTCGCTTCGAGGAGCTGGGGCTGCCGCGGGAGCTGGGCTCGCGCATCGTGCGGCTTCGCTACCTCACCCCGGTGCTCGACGCGGTTCGCCTGGCGCCGATCTTGGGGCGCAACCCCAAGGAGACGCTGTGGCTGCGGCTGTCGGTGACCGACGCGATCCACTTCAACGACCTCAACCAGTCGATCGATCGCATGGTCCCCACCTCGCCGTGGGACGGCCCCGCGGTCTCGGCGATGCGTCGGCAGCTCAACTTCCACGTGCACAAGCTGGTGCGCATGGTCGAGGGCGACGACGTGCAGGGCATGGTCGACAAGTACGGCCTGCGCGAGTTCTCCGTGCAGGTGATGGCCCAGGCCGAGAGCACCCCGACCGTCTCGGGCCTGGTGATGCTCGACGACTGGCTGCGCCGCCTGCTGCCGCCGCTCGCCGGCCTGCGCGAGGCGGGCGAGCACTAGTCCCGGCGCCTCGAGGGAGGGGCTTCATGGCCCCTCCCGCGGTCGGGCGTGATCTTCTGCTGCCCCGGGCTCAGCTGCCGGGGCAGAACCAGTCGCGGACCACTCGCCACAGCAGCTGGTGCTCGGCCTCGAGCACCCGCGCGGCCAGGCTCGCCGGATCGTCGCCCGGCAGCACCATCACGGGCTGGTGCGCCAGGATCTCGCCCTGGTCGTACTCGTCGGTGACGCGATGCACGGTGGGCCCGGAGAGCGCGACCTGGGCCTCCAGCACGGCTCGGTGCACGTGCTCGCCGTACATGCCCGGGCCGCCAAAGCGGGGGAGGGGCGCGGGGTGGATGTTGATCGCGCGACCGTTGTAGGCCGACACGATCCGCGGATCGAGGCGCTTCATGTAGCCCGCCAGCACCACGAGATCGACCTCGTGCTGGTACAGGCACGCCAGCATGGCCGCCCCCGGATCCTCGTGGGTCTTCGCGCTGATGTGCGCGGTGGCGATGCCCTTCTCGCGCGCCAGCGGTAGCGCCCCGGCCTCCGAGTTGTTGCTGATCACCACCACGACGGGCGCCGCGAGGTCGCCGCGCGAGTAGGCGTCGACCAGCGCGCGGAGGTTCGACCCCCGCCCCGACACCAGCACGCCCAAGCGCGGGGGGGCCGAGATGGGCTTGAAGCCGACGAGGGTGTCATTGGTCTGCTGGCCGGCCATGGGGACGCCTTGCGCGGACTCTAACAGGGACGAATTGCCGAACGATAAATA
>JBFIJN010000144.1:0-17602 GCA_041600735.1 Nannocystaceae bacterium | reverse complement strand
CCCCACGCAGAAGTCCTTGTGCCCCGAGGCCACGATCACGCCCTTCAGCCCCGTGAGTCCCTCCAGCCACTCGAGCGCCTGGACCAGGGTGATGCCAAAGTCGTCGTTGATCTTGTTGGCGCGGCCCTCCATCTGGAGGGTGACGGTGGCGACGCCCGTCTGCGCGTCGAGCTGCAGGCGGGCCTGGCCGCTGGCGGTGGTAATGACGTCGTTCATGGCTATACGCGCTCCACGACGGTTGCGATGCCCATGCCGCCGCCGATGCAAAGGGTGACCACGCCGGTGGTGAGGTCGCGATCCTCGAGCGCATCGAGGAGCGTGCTCATGAGCATGGCTCCGGTGGCCCCGAGCGGATGACCGAGCGCGATGGCGCCTCCGTTCACGTTGACCTTGTCGTGCGGCACCCCGAGCTCTCGCATGAACGCGAGCGGAACGGCGGCGAACGCCTCGTTGACCTCGAACAGATCGATGTCGCTCGCCTCCATGCCCGCCTTACGCAGCGCGCGCTGAGTGGCCGGCATTGGCCCCGCGAGCATGAGGATCGGATCGGTGCCCACGACCGCGACCGAGCGCACCAGCGCGCGCGGCTTCAGCCCCAGCGCCTGGCCCTTCTCCTTGCTGGCCACGATCTGCGCGGCCGCGCCGTCGACGATGCCCGAGGAGTTGCCCGCGTGGTGCACGTGATCGATGCGCTCGACCTGCGGGTAGCGACCGCGGGTGAGCGAGTCGAGCCCGAACTGTCGGCCCATCGCCTCGAACGCAGGGGTGAGCCCGGCGAGGCCCGCGAGCGTGGAGTCGGGGCGTGGGTACTCGTCGCGAGCGAGGATCGTGAGGCCGCTGCCGTCGACGACGGGCACGAGGCTGCGGTCGAAGCGGTGCTGCTCGATCGCCTCGACCGCGCGCTGCTGGCTGGCGAGCGCAAAGCGATCCACGTCGTCGCGGCCGATGCCGTTGAGGGTGGCCAAGAGGTCGGCGCTGATGCCCTGCGGCACCGATCCAACCTCCCACTGGGTGCGCGGATCCCAGATCGCCCCGCCGTCGCTGCCCATCTTCACGCGCGACATGCTCTCCACGCCGCCCGCGATCACTAGATCGTAGTAGCCCGAGGCGACCATGGCCGCGGCGTCGTTGATCGCCTGCAGGCCGGAGCCACAGAAGCGGTTGAGCGTCACGCCCGGGGCGTCGACGTCGTAGCCCGCCGCGAGCGCAGCGAAGCGCGCGATGCAGGCCCCCTGGTCGCCGGTCTGGGTCACGCAGCCCATCACCACGTCGTCCACCTCGGCGGTGGGCAGGGCGTTGCGATCGCGCAGCGCGGCCAGGCTCTGCGCCAAGAGATCCACGGGGCGTACGGAATAGAGACTGCCGGTCTCCTTGCCGCGCCCACGCGGGGTACGGACGGCATCGAACAGATAGGCTTGCGGCACGGGCGAGCTCCTTGTCGTGCCCCACTCTACTAGGGTTTTCACCGCACCGGGATTCCACGCGGCCGCGGGGGTCGTCTATAAGACCAGCATGAGCACGCCCGCCCGACGCCACCGCTGGATCCTCGACGCTTGCCTGGGCGCTGCGCTGGTGCTCGCGGGCTGCAACAAGACCAAGGACGACGCGCTGGTCGAGCCCCACGGGGGCGGGGCGAGCAAGGGCGATCCCACGGCACCGGTGGAGCTCGCGCCGGTCGAGCATCCCTCGCAGATGCTGGGTCGCGACACGGCGCTACTGATGATGGGCACGAGCATGAACCGCGCGGCCGAGGCGTTCGAGCGCGACCGCTTGGTGAAGGCGTTCGGCCCCCAGTACACCTCGATCCGCGCGGTGATGGTCAGCACCGTGGGTCATGATCTCCTCGACCCCGCGGCCTGGGCCGACGTCGGGCTCGACGCGAGCGGTCCCTTGGGCTTGGCCATGACCGATCTGGTCAATCCCCACGTCGTGCTGTTCGCCACCGTCTCCGATCGCGCCAAGCTGGTCGGGCTGGTGCGCAAGCTGGCGGGCAACGCCCAGATGGAGGTCATCGAGGAGCCCTACGGCAGCGCCTCGATCCTGCGCCCCGGTGGCGGCGACAAGGGGGGCGCGCTGGTGCTGCGCGATCGGATCGTCGCCGTGGTGCTCGACACCGGGGAGGACTCCGTCGAGGTGGCCAAGCGCCTGGTGACGATGGATCCCAACGTCTCGCTCGCCGCGCAGACCGACTATCGCAAGGCCACGGGCGGACTGCGGGCGGCCGACCTCTCGGTGTACTTCGATCTCGCCGGCATGGTCGACCAAGCCAACGCGCAGTCCAAGCGGCACGCGGCGGATCCCGACAGCAACTGGGCCCAAGAAGAGCTGGTGAAGGCGCAGAAGGAGGGCGCGGGGCCCGAGCGCCTCGCCGAGCTCGAGCGTCAGGCGGAGGAGGTGCGCGCCAATGACGAGCGCTGGCGCCGACGCGCCGAGGGCGAGCGTGCCCTGGCCGAGCTGCTCGTCTCGGGGGTCGAGGGGGTGGGCTTCACCGCCACGGCCAAGCGCGGAGGACCAGTGTTCGACGGCCGCATGGTGGCCGGGCCCGACGCGTTCCTGCGGCGGCTGCTCGTCAACCGCGAGGGCGCGGCCAAGCTGCCGCTCTCGCTGAACGGCGCGCCGCTGTGGTGTGGATCGGGTCGCGTGGATCCGGCGGCCGCGTACGAGCTGCTCGAGGCGATCGCGGCGGCCGAAGGCGAGAAGTACTCCGCGTTCCTGGCCCGCGCCAAGGCCGAGCTCGGTCTCGACCTCGAGGCCGAGCTTCGCCCCGTGCTCGTGGGCGACGCCGAGCTGTGCATGACGTTCGAGGGCAAGCTCGGTGAGAAGCCGCTCGATCGCAAGACGCAGCTGGGCCTCGGGGCCACGCTGCGGGTGAGCGATGCGGCCAAGGCCAAGTACCTGCTGGCCAAGATGGCGACCTCGGGCAGCGAGCTCGGCAAGCTCATGAAGAAGCGCGGCGAGGGCTACGCAGTCGAGGTCCCCGACTGGCGCACCATGTATCTTCAGACCGCGGGCGATCGCATCGTGGTGAGCAGCGACCCGGAGCTCGCCAAGCGCCTCAGCGCCGGCGACCCGGGCTCGATGCCCAGCGAGATCCGCCCCTCGGCCGCGCGCGGGGCCATGGAGCTCCCCGGGACCGCGGCCAGCCAGGCCTTCGATCTCTCGATGGGCGTGCTGTGGACGATGGTCGGCCGCGTGAGCATGAGCTCGCCGATGATGAGCGCGCCCGGCATGACCCAGGAGGAGCTCGAGAAGGTGCCGCTGTCGGCCAAGACCAAGAAGGCGCGCAAGGCGATGGAGAAGGCGCAGGCTCGCGTCGACGAGCTCGAGGCCAAGCGCGAGGCGGCACAGATGAAGCAGGTGCTCGCGATCTCCGATGCGCTCGGGATCGTGGTGGCCGCCGTCACCGAGGACGACCGCGGGTTCACGCTCACGGGCGGCCAGTTCCTGCGCGTCGCGAGCCTCGGCCAGATGCTCGAGGTCGTGCTGGGCGGAGTGATGAACATGAGCGGCGGCACGACGCTCGACGAGGCCGACCAAGAGGCGATGGAGCTCGCCTGGCAGCGCTACAGCGACGCCCAGCAGGCGTTCATCAACGCCCGGCTCGAGGACGCGGAGCGGTTCCAGGCCAAGAAGGGGCGCTAGCGCCTAGTCCGTCGCGAGACCCCTAATGCGACTGACCAGCGTGCTGAAGGTCGAGCTGGGGTTGCCGTGAGGATCTCCGTTGGCGACCGCGGTGCGGGATAGCAGCGCGCATCGTTGCTCGGCCAATTCCAGTGCTCCGAGCACCACGTCCACGTCGAGATACGGAGACCGAGCGTGGTCGTAGCCCTTGTGGAGCCGCTTGAGCCGTCGCTGGGCTTCGTGGCGATGGATGTGCGCGGTGTGATCGCGATGCAGCAAGATCGCCCATAGCTCGAAGCACGGGTTGCTGATCGCGAGATCTATGCCGAGTGCTCTGGCCTGGTCGATGGCTCCAGACCAGTGGGCATGCTCGTCGCGATCGAACACGGCCCAGACCTCGACCCCGTGCCTTGCGTCGGCGCGGACTCGGTCACCGGCTACCCGCACGACATTGCGTGGGTCACCTTGGCTGCCCTTTACTTGGACCTTGAGCTTGGTGATCCTCCAGCGGCCCTTGAGCGCGTTGAGCAGCTGTTCCTCGGTCTTCCCCTCGCATACGACGATCATCGGCGGCCGGGCGAACGTCACCGTGGCGAGCGCTCGCTGCAGCTTGGGTGGGGTGGGGGGCGGTCGGCGACTCATGGGACCGAGCGCAGTCCGCGAGCCACCGCGCCTGCCAGATCACCGACGGCAGGTATACCGCCAATGCGGCCCAGCTCGTGGGCGCGACGCAGATCGTCTCGCGCCCGGAGACCGGCATAGTCCGAGGCGCAGCGCAGCGTAGAAGCGCCATCACGAGCCTTGTCGACGAGGACGATCTGGTCGCGGCGCAGCGCCTCGAGGAGCCCTCGGTCGTGGGTCGTGAAGAGCAGCTGCGCGCGATGCCGATTGATCTCTGGATCGGAGAACAACCTCAGAAGCTCGACGCAGAGGTCCGAGTGGAGGCTCGTGTCGATCTCATCCAATATCAGCAGGGCGCCATCGCGCAGGGCCGTGAGGAAGTCCTCGAGGCGGCACAGCAAGATCTGGGTGCCACGGCTCTCGTGTTGGGGCTCCAATTCCCAGGAGGTTCGATCACCGCCCACACCATGCCGCAGGCGCAGCTCGAACGACTCTTCGTGGCCTGGGAGGCTGCCTGGGTACGCTAGGTGCTCCGTAGACCGCAGGTCGACCACGCCAAGATCGGCCGCAGCGAGGAACGCCAACACCGCTGGCTTGAGCCACGGCTCGATGACGAGGGCGCCCGGGCGGAACACGGGGTGGCCATCGAGCTCGATCTCGAGCTCGGCACGGATGCCCTGGGTGAGCGCGGTATAAAGCGGCGTGAGTTGCTCGTGGTTGTATCGTGCAGCCGCCGAGAGGAAGAGGCTGTTGCTCCGGGTCGATCGCGCGATCTGTTGGCGCTGTCCTCCGAGGTGCGGGCCGAAGTACCAGGGGTCTTGCTCGCGATGGTCGCGGTGGAAGAGCACCTGCCGGCGATTCTTCGGCCACGCGTAGAGCCACTCCTCGACGAAGCCGCTGTCACGCAGGCGCAGCCCGTAGTGATAGCGGATGTCGTCGACCACCACATCGATGTCCATGCGGGTGCTGGGGTGCTTGGGTCCTCGACGCATCGCGAAGGGCTGCCAGGGAATCAGCTCATCGGGACCGCGGCCAAACGCGAGCCTCACGTGCTCGCGAAGGCTCTTCAGCGCACCGAGCAGGTTGGACTTGCCCGAAGCGTTGGCTCCCCACACCCCGAGGATGGGAAGGACTCCGTGGGGAGCCTGTCGCGCTTGCATCGTCCACGAGGGTTCGTCCGCCAACGCAGTGGAGACGAAGCTCAGCTCCGCCGCGTCCCGGAACGAGGTGTGGTTCTCCAACCCGAATCTGAGCAGCACGAGTCGAGGGTACCCGCTGCAACTCATTTCACAAGGGTTCTGACCAGTTCTTGGCTGAGATGAGCCTTAGATGCATGAAATGCGCATTAAGCGCGATGTCTAGGTATTCCCCGCCACCGTCAGCATCCACTCCTGCGGTGGCGCGCACATATCGTTCTTGGCGCGGATCTCCACCGCGACCCACACCCCATCATCCACGCCGTTGGCCACGCCGCCTTCGCCCCAGGTCATCGTCACCTGATCCTGCGGACCGGCGCCGACGGACTGCTGCCCAAACCCGTTGCAGCCGCTCGGCCCGCCCTCGACCCCGCGGTAGACGTAGAGGTCGAAGTTCGCGCCCGCGGGGCTGATGAGCGTGGCGGTGAACGACATGCCGGAGCCGGACACGGAATCATCGTCTTCGGTCACCTGGAAGCGCAGCCACGTGGGCTCGCTGCCGCTGGCCGCGAGGTTGGGCGAGGCCTCGTCGCCGCTCACGGCCCCGAGCGCGCTCGCGGCCTGGCAGGTGGTCATGTTGGCGCAGTTGCCCGTGGAGCCGCCGTCGTCCGTCGACTCGTCGCTCGATCCGGTGTCATCGAAGCCCGTGGTGGTCTCGTCGACGAAGCCCGTGCTGTCGGCCGGGCCCACTTCGCTGCTGGGCTCGTCGTCGCTGGGGCCGAACGTTGCGCCCTCGCTCTCGTCACCGCTCGTCGCGGGCGGGGTGCCGCTGCCCGGGGCCGGGCCGAAGGTGCTCTCGGGATTCTCCACCCCCGCCGCGCAGCCGATCGCGAGCCCGAGCATCGAAGGCCAAGGGATCCGCGCGCGCATCACCCCAAGCATACCGCCTTTTGGCTAGACCACTCGCCCCGGCCGTCGCAGGAATGCATCGAGGGGCAACAGCAGCAGGGCCAGCAGCGCGAGCCAGGGCCACAGCCGCTGCACGTGGGTGGTCACGCTGGCGTTGGGCTGCGGGTGCAGAGCCTGCGGCTCGCGCGTGCCTCCGGTCTGCGCGAGCAGGCTCTCGAGCCAGGCGTCGTCGATGGTGCGGTGGCGTCGCTCGGGTGAAGGCGGCGGGGCAAACGAGTCCTCGGCCAGGACCTTGCCCTTGTCGTCGAGCACTTGCACCTTGTACGTCTTGTCGCTTCGCGTACGGATCTGCGAGGTCCAGAGCCCCGGCTCGCCCGAGCGCAGCGCGACCTCGGTCTGATCGGTGCCGTCGTCGATGCGGGCCCGCAGACCGCCCTCGTCGAGGGTGAGCCCGTCCTTGCCGCGTCGAGCCACGCGCACCTCGGCCCGCCCTCCGGCAAAGTCGACCTCGATCGCGGTCTCGTCGCCGGCGCGGCTGCGCAGCGCCCAGCGGGCGACCTGCGTCCACTGCTTGCCGTAGCCCTCCCACGTGAGCCAGTCCTCGGACCAGCGCGGGCCCGAGTCGCTCGACCACGCAGCCACCTGGCCCAGGCCATAGCGCCAGGTGGTGAGCAGCGGGTCGCCGTTGGGGCCGGTGAGCACGACCTCGGCGGTGCTGCGCGGCTCCATCTCTTGGTATCCGCGCAGCTGAGGCCCGGAGTCGTAGTCGATGCCGGCCACGGCGGGGTGGGCCAGCCGCACGGCGGGGCGGAACTTGATCTCGTGCAGCGACGAGTCGACGAGCCGCTCGGTCTCCTCGACGAACAGCCCGCGCAGCTTGGCGGCATCGTTGGTGAGGTAGAAGCGCCCGCCGCCCGCCTTGGCCAGGTCCTTGAGGAACTGGGTGTCGCTGTCGTACTCCTCGCCGATTCCGATCACCGAGGTGGTGATGCCGTCGTCGCGCATCTCCTTGGCGAGCTGCTCCGAGGTGGGGCCGGTGCCGTAGTTGCCGAACGGCACGCCCTTGATCTTCTCTTCGGAGTCGGCGCAGTCGGAGAACAGGATCACGTGGCGCAGCGGGGTGTCGGTCTTCTTCATCACCTCGCGCGCGGCCTCGAGGCTCGTGTACACGTAGATCCCGCCGCCGCCCGCCCGCACCGCGAGGATCTTGTTCTCGATGGCCTTGGGGTTGTGCACCGATTGCAGCGGCACGTCGAAGAACGGCACCTCGGTGACCGACATGACCGCGATGCGGTCGAACGGTCGCAGCAGCCGCACCGAGGCGGCCGCGCCTTCGTCGGCGAGCTCGATCTTGGTCTTGGACAGCCCGGCGTAGGCGGCCATGCTGCCCGACTTGTCGAGGATGATGACGATGGTCGCCGCGGACTCGATCTCGGGGTCGACCTGGTCGAGCCGCACCGGCAGCACGCGGGCGAGATCGGTGTCGCGGTAGCCGCCCATGTCGTAGGCCTGGGGACCGCCCAGCACCACGAGGCCACCGCCGGCGTCCACGTAGCGGCCAAGGCTCTCGATGAAGGCCTTGTCCATCGCCTTGGCCCCGGGGGCCGCCACCGCAGGCGCATTGGCGAGCACCACGAGATCCACCTTCGAGAAATCGGCGTGCGCGGGCGCGAGCGCCTCGATCTGCACGATCTCCACGTCCATCCGCTCGGCCCGCAGCGCTCGCGCGAGCGCGTCCGCGTCGGCTTCGGAGCCCGCGATCATGCGCACCTTGGGCGGCTCGCCCACCACCAGCGTGGCCACGCCGCGGTTGTTGGCGACGTCGGTATCGGTGCTCGCGTCGTCGGGAACGAACGTGGCCTCGACGGCGGTGGTCCCCGGCTCTGCGCGCGCGGGCAGCTGGTGCGAGAACGGCACCTCGAGCGTCTCACCGGCCGCAATCTCGACGTGCTGGCGGGCGATGACCTCGCCTCCGAGCTTCACCTCGAGCGTGCCTGCGCTCGCCTGCGCGGCCCCGTCGAGCTCCACCGCCCCCTCCACCGTGGCCCCGGGCCGGGCCTCGCGGTGGGTCAGCGCGACCGCGGTCACGGCTGGATCTCCGCGATGGGGAGCGAGCGGCACCACGTGTACCGCGATGCCGCGGTCCTTGGCCGTGCGCAGGCTCGAGGCCGCGGCCCCGCCCGTTGCACGACCATCGGAGAACAGCACGATCTCACCGCCCTCGTCGGCGGGAATCAAGCCGAGCGCGAGCTGCAGCGCCTCGTCGATGTCGCTGACCTCGACCGGATCCTCGCGCAGCGGCGACGGCGTCTTCCACTCGTCGCCGGGGAACACCGCGACCTCGGGGTCGTCGTCGAAGATCACCAAGCCCACGAGCACCTCCTCGGGGAGGTCTGCACGCAGCGCATCGATGCGAGTCATCGCGCCCGCGAGCGCGTCGTCGGGGATCGAGGCCGAGCGGTCGACCACCATCACCACGTGGGCGACCTGGTCGTTGCGATGCCAGCGGGGATCGGCGAGCGCCGCGGCGAGGGCCGCGAGGATCGCGAGGCGCACGAGCCCGCCCACCAGGCGTCGGCCCACGCCGGCGGGGCCCCACCCGCGCAGCACGTCCCAGATCACCAGCGGCAGCAGGGCCGCGATCAACCACAGCCACTGCGGCGAGTAGAACCAAGTGTGGAGCTGCTCGATCACGAGGTCCTCCCTGCATTGCTGCGGCTCGCGCGGCGGCTGGCCGCGGCTGGGCGCACGCGGGCCCACACGCGCGTGACCCCAAACGCAAACGCGGGCAGCAGCCACTCGAGCGCGAGCAGAGCCGCGGCGATCCACGCGAGCAGCCGCCAGGGCGCCATATGGTTGCGCACCGGGCCGCTCCACTCGCCGCGGGCGGTGCCGGCGATCTGGTTGGGCGGGTCGATGCGCGACTCACTGGCGGGCAGCGCAAACGCCTCGGCGTCGCGGCCCTCCGCACGGGGCGGGGGAGGGGCTGCCCACTCGACCAGGTTGGCCACGAGGTTCACGAAGCCCACGCGCAGCACGAAGTCGGTCTCGTGCGGCAGGAAGCCGAAGGCCAGCAGCTGACGATCGGTGGTGCTGGCCAGCACCGCGAGCGGACCGAGGTCGCTGTCGACGAGCGCGGTCTGGCCCTCGGCCACCTCGAGCACATTGGCCTTGGGCACCTGCACGTCGTCGAAGCTCACGAAGCGAAACAGGGGGTCTTCGAAGCTCCAGCGCACGATCTCCGCTCCCTTCACGTCGGGGGTGCGCACGCGGATGCCGAGGTCGGTCGCGGGCACGCCTAGCGCCACCACGTGGCCGGCCTCGGGCAGCGCGGCGGCCGGGCGCTCGGCCTCGAGCACCACGAGGTCGAAGGCCCCGCCGGGAGTGTCGTCGGTGGGTCCGATCACGGTGAGGTCGACGCGTGGGTGCAGGCGCAGCGCCTCGGCGGTGAACGAGAGCCGCGTGCCCGTGACCAGCAGCGCGCGCACGCGCCCGCCCAGGCGCCGCGGGGCCCAAGCGGTGTCGTCGGCGGCGAGCACATCGACGCCCTCGTCGCGCAGCTGGGCGGTCACGCGCCGCCCCGGGGCCATGGGTACCCGCAGCAGCCGCTTGACCTCACCCTCGGCGGGCAGGTCGAGCGGCACGACCTCGATCAGCTGATCGTCGAGCAACAGCTCGACCTCGACCTCGCTGGGTGCATCGCGATCCGAGGTCACGGCCAGGTACACCTCTGCGAGGCCCAGCGCATCCGCCTCTCGCACCGAGAGCGCGTTGATGCCCACGTTGGGACCGAGTCGCCCCACCGGCACGTGCTCGATCGCGCAGCGGGTGGTGGGCGCCGAGACGCCCACGCCGTCGGAGAGGAGCACCACTGCGGCGTGCGCGTTGGCGTGGCACATCGCATCGGCGATGCGCAGCGCGGCCGCGGCTCCCTCGCTGGTCCCCGCGGGCTGCTGCGCCCGCGCGACCGCGAGCATCGCCGCGTGATCCTCGGTGAGCCCCACGCGCACGACGGCCCGCTCATCGACCGTGATCAGCGCGACTCGATCCTGCTGGCCGAGGCGACCCACCGCCTCCTCGAGCCGCGCCACCGCCTGCGCGAGCCGAGTGGTGTCGTCGCCCGGCGAGGTCGCGCCCATGCTGGCCGAGGTGTCGAGCACCACGATGTAATTGCGCGGCTGCTCGTCCTCTCGCTGCAGATCGGTGAGCGCGGCCACCAGCCCCGCGAGCGCGAGCAGCACGAGCAGCAGCGAGAGCAGGTGCCGCGGCTTGGCGACCGCGCGGCTCGTGGGGGTGGCCGTGCCCGCGATCACGCGCAGCAGGATCGCGCTCGGCACGTTGAGCGGCGTGCGACGGCGGCGGTGCAGGTAGGCCAGCACCAGCGGCAGGGCCAGGCCGGCGAGTGCGAGCGCCCATGGTTGTGCCAGATTCATGCGCCCCCGAACGCGTGCTCGACCACGCGCGCGCGTCGCAGCTCGTTGTTGAAGAGATCGGGCACCTCGAGCCGGGTGAACGCCGGCACGTAGCGGATCCCGAGCCCGCGGCAGCGCGCCTCGATGCCGGCGAGCCACGCGTCGAGGCCAGCTTGATAGTCGCGCCGGGCGCTGGCGTCGTCGCGGATCACGAACGACTCACCGGTCTCCGCATCGACGATCTTGGCCACGTCGGCGAAGCTCGGCGCCAGCTCGGCCTCGGACAGCACGTGCAGCACCACGGGGTAGCGGCTGCTGGCCGCGGCGAGCCGCAAGAGCGCGTCGCGGGGTGCATCCTCGAGCAAGAGATCGGTGATGAGCACGATGCGGTCGGAGCGGCCGTGGCCGAGCTGGCGGATGAGCTGCGCGTGCGCATCGCCGCGGCCGCCCGGCTCCACGCGCTCGAGCACGTGCAGGATCTCGGCGAGGCCGTCGAGGTTCGAGGCCTTGGTCGGGGCGATCGCCCGCTCGCCGCCGTAGAAGCACAGGCCCACCGGGTCGCGATGGGTGAGCGAGACGAGCGCGAGCGCGGCGGCGAGCTGGGCGGCGTGGTCGGCCTTGCGCGGCTCGCCGAAGACCATGGACTCGCTCGTGTCCACGCACAGCTTCATCGCGAGGCTGCGCTCCTCGTTGAACTGTCGCACCACGGCCTGGCCCAGGCGCAGGTAGACGTTCCAGTCGACCAGGCGCACGTCGTCGCCGGGATCGTAGGGGCGGTAGTCGGCGAACTCGACCCCGCGCCCGCGGAACGGCGAGCGTCGGTCACCCTGCTGCAGCGCGGTGGCGGCCCCGGGGGACGCCAAGCGCAGGCTGGAGAAGCGCGTGAGGTTGCCGCGATCGACGTGCATGGCCGGCTAGCCGCTCGCGCGCACGCGCTGGGCCGCGGTCGCCAGCAGTTGATCGACGAGATCGTTGTTGGTGACGTTCTCGAGCTTGGCGTCGAAGCTCGGGATCATGCGATGGCGCAGCACGGGGTGCGCCACCTGATGGATGTCTTCCTCGCTCATCCACGCGCGCCCGCACAGCAGCGCGTGGGCACGACCCGCGAGGATGAGCGCCTGCATCGCGCGAGGGCTGGCCCCGTAGCGCACGTACTTGCGGATCGACTCCGGCGCGTCGGGTGCATCGGGGTGCGTGGCCATCGTGAGCCGCGCGGCGTGCTCGGCCACGTGGGGCGCCACTGCGATCTCGCGGACGAGCTCCTGCAGGCCCAGCAGCGTGGCCTTGTCCATCACCCGGTTGGTGGTCAGCTCCTCCTTGCCGGTGGTGTGCAGGCCGATGTCGCGCAGCGTTTCGAACGAAGGGAAGCCGACCTCGAGCTTGAGCAGGAAGCGATCGAGCTGCGCCTCGGGCAGCGGGTAGGTGCCCTCCATCTCGATCGGGTTCTGCGTGGCGATCACCATGAACGGGGCGGGGAGCGGCCGGCGTCCGCCGCCCACGGTGACCGATTGCTCCTGCATGGCCTCGAGCAGCGCGGACTGGGTCTTGGGCGTGGCGCGGTTGATCTCGTCGGCGAGCACGATGTTGGCGAACACCGGGCCGGCGCGGAACTCGAGGCTGGCGCGGCCGTGCTCGTCGTGGACCAAGCTCTGCGAGCCGGTGATGTCGGCGGGCATGAGGTCGGGCGTGAACTGGATGCGCGAGAACTCGAGGTGCAGTGCCTCCGACATCACGCGCACGAGCAGCGTCTTGCCGAGACCGGGTGGCCCCTCGATGAGCACGTTGCCGCGGGCGAGCAGCCCGATGATGGCCTGCACCACCAGCGCGTCTTGGCCGTAGAGGCGGCGCTCGATCTCGAGCTTGAGCCCGCCGAGCACCTCCTGGGCCGCGACCAAGCGCTGCTCGGTGATCGGCGCGCCGGGGCCGGGGTTGGGCTGGGTCAGCGGCGCCTGGGCCGGGGACTGGGTGGGGATGACGGTCTGCATGGGAATCGACGGGGTCGGTCGTGAACGGAGGCCGACGCTAGTTGGGCCGGACTGCTTGGAAGTACTCGCGGATGTAGTCGCGGCGGGTCAGCGGAATTTCTTCGCGGCGCACCGCGGCCTCGGCCACCGCTGCGTACTCGTGGTGGATGTCGGCGTACTCCTGCGTGTCGCGGCCCGGGCCCGAGGCGGCGCGCTCGATGATGCGTACCGCCCCCTTGGGCGGACCGCCCGAGGGTACGTCGACTCGCTCGCCTGGCTTGATCGAGCCGGGCGGAAAGAAGCCGGGCCGAAGACCGCGAGGACCCTTGCCCCCGCCAGGCCCGGGACGACCGCTCGGATCGCCTTCGCCACCCTCGCCTTCGCCGCCCTCGCCTTCGCCTTCGCCCTTGCCCTCGCCCTCGCCCTTGCCCTTGCCTTCGCCGGGGCCCTTGCCTTCGCCGGGGCCCTTGCCCTCGCCGGGGCCCTTGCCCTCGCCGGGGCCCTTGCCTTCTCCGGGCTTGCCTTCGCCGGGCTTGCCCTCGCCCTCGCGCTCGCGTCCGAGCTCCTCGAGGTGGCGACGGCGGGCGCCCTCGACCTCGCCGAGCGCCTCGTCGAGCGCCCGATCCATCCCGCCGTTGCCACGGTCGGCCTCATCGGCGAGCTCCTCGGCCAAGCGCCGCATCTCCGACGAGGACAGGCCCGACTCACCGCGCTCCATGTCCTCGGCCATCTCTTCGAGGGCCTTGCGCCAGCGCTCGCGGCGCTCCTCGGCGGTCTCGCGCTTGCCCTCGCCGCTCTTGCCCTCGCCGCTCTCGTCCTTGCTCTCGTCCTTGCCCTCGCCGCTCTTGCCCTCGCCGCTCTCGTCCTTGTCCTCGCCGCTCTTGCCCTCGCCGCTCTCGTCCTTGCCCTCGCCGCTCTCGTCCTTGCCGCTCTCGTCCGGGGTACGGCCCTTGGGCTTGGGGCTGCTGGTGGGGGGGAAGCGCTTTCGAAACGCCTCGGCCATCTTGCGGAGCTCGGGCTCGGAGGCGCTCTCCATGCGGCGCGCGAGCTCTTCTCCCGTCGCGGCGGCGGTGTCGTTCTCGCCCTCTTCCATCGCCTTGCTCATGGCATCGGCGACCTGGTCATCGCTCATGTTCGAGAAGGCCTCGGGATCGAACAGCCCCTGGCGCCGCGCCTCCTTGGCCAGCTTGCGCAGCGCCTGCTCGGCGCGCGAGAGCGAGGCGGCCGCCTGCTTCGGATCGTCGATGGCCCGCTGCAGGTGCTCGCGCGCCGCGGCGAGCTGCTCGCGAGCCTCGCGGCGCAGCGCGGGGTTGCGCTCGTGTCGGCCGAGCTCGGCGATCGCCTTGTCGATGCGCGCCTTGGTCTCGGCATCGAGGGGGAGCACGGCGGGCTCCTCGGCCGCGACGGTCTCGAGCTGCGCCGCGGAGGCGTCGGCAATGGTGAGCTTGGCCAGCTCGTCGAGCAGCGAGGGCATCGCGAGCGCGACCACGCCGAGCACCCCGGCGCCCGCGAGCACCCGCCCCGGTGCCGCGAAGCGGGGGAGGGGGCGCACGACGCCTGCGATCGCCGTGGCCGCTCGACCATGCACCACTTGCTGCAGGTCGGCGCTCCCCGCGACGGTCCCGGCCTCGACGGCCAGCCCGGTCGCGATCAGGTCCTTGGTGCCCTGCTGGGTGTCGAGGCGCCGAGCCATGCCCAGGGTGTCGATGCGGCGCCGCGTGACGCGAACGATGGCCCGCGCGGTGATCCCGACGAGCGCGAGCGAGGCGAGGACCCATGCGGCGGTCGCCATCGTGGAAGGCGTGGGCAGCCACTCTGGCCAGTCCACGTGGAGCCGCCCCAAGAGGCCGGGCATGCGATGGATCGTGAGGGCGCTCGCGGCCGCGATCGCGGTCCAGCCCAGCCCGCGCAGCAACTCCTCGAGCAGCACCCGGCGGTTGTTGCTGCGGGTCCAGCGAGAGACGAGGGCTTCGAGATCGGACATGGGCGGGCGACAGTGTGGACCGGGGGAGTGGCCGCCGTCAGGGGGGCGCGGCACGGAACGGGCGGTTTGTTGGGGAGGCAGGACAACGCGCGCCGCGTGCGGTCGATCTGGACGCGCAAGCGCCGCTGCCGTACGGAGTCACACCCGCCGCGTATTCCCGCAGACGAGCACGGCCCGCGGAGGTTGCGCGAGGCCGCCAACGGCCACCCGGTGCCGCCTGGAGTCAATCTCGCAGGCGATGCATCGCCCATGTGCTCGACTTCGCGGCGCCATGCTCGACCCCCGAGATCCGCATGCGCAGCCCGTCGCCCTCGCGGCGATACTCGATGCGCTGCGGATAGTCGTGCTCGGGCGCCTCGAAGGTGATCCATGACTCACCGGCATCGACGGCGCGGAAGCGGGTCGGAGGATCGCGCCCGCGGGGGCTCGCGAGATACACCGTCTCGCCCGCGTCGCTCTCGATGCGAAGGTACTCGAAGAAGAGGGTCTGGCCGGCGTGCGTCGTGCGGTTGACCCCGATCATGGTGCCGCCCTCGGGGGCCATCCAGTGCTCGACGGTGCGCGGTCCCGAGGGATCGTCGCTGACCCAGGTCCCGGCGAGCCACGCCAGCGAGCCCAAGGGATCGGTGGCGAGAGGCTGCGGCGTGGTCACGGGGGCCTGCCCCGCGCGCGGGCCACAGCTCAGGATCAGCAGCGAGAGCGCAGCGCCGCGCAGCCGTGAGTTCGTTCGCATCGGGCTCCCTTCGACGGTGTAGGCGAGGCGGGGGCCCAAGGCAAGCGCGCGCCCGTCTTGCTTGATAGGGTCGGCCCGTGACTGCCAAACCCAAGCTCATGATCGTGATCGGCACGCGGCCCGAAGCGATCAAGCTGGCGCCCGTTGCCCTCGCGGCCCAGCGAGACGGACGCTTCGAAGTGTGCGTGGTGCGAACGAGCCAACACCGCGAGATGCTCGATCAGATGGTCGAGCACTTCGAGCTCGAGGTCGCCGAGGATCTCGACATCATGCGTCACGATCAGAACCTGGCGCAGGTCACCACGGCCGCGCTCGAGGGGCTTCATCGCTCGATCGCGGCGCTGCGACCCGCGTGCGTGGTGGTGCAGGGCGACACGACCTCGACGTTCTGCGGCGCGCTCGCGGGGTTCTATCAGCGCGTGCCGGTGGCGCACGTCGAGGCGGGTCTGCGCACCTACGATCGTGCGCAGCCGTTCCCCGAGGAGGCCAACCGCTGCCTCACCGGGCAGCTCGCCGACTTCCACTTCGCGCCCACCCCGGGCGCTCGCGACAACCTGTTGAAGGAGGGGGTGGCCAGCGAGCGCGTGTGGGTCACGGGGAACACCGCCATCGACGCGCTGCAGATCACGCTCGCCAAGGCGCCCGCGGCCGAGGCGAGCGGGATGCGTCAGATCCTCATGACCGCGCATCGTCGCGAGAACCATGGCGAGCCCATGGCCGAGATCTGCGGCGCGCTGCTGCGCCTGTGCGAGCGCTTCCCCGCGCTGCGCGTGCGCTTTCCCGTGCACCTCTCGCCGCGCGTGCGCTCGACCGTGTTCGGCCTGCTCGACGGCCACCCACGCATCACGCTGGAGGAACCACTCGGCTATCGGGCATTCGTGCTCGCGATGCGCGAGTCCACGCTCATCTTGTCGGACTCGGGGGGCGTGCAGGAAGAGGCGCCCTCGCTGGGCAAGCCGGTGCTGGTGCTGCGCGAGACCACCGAGCGGCCCGAGGCGTGCGAGGCGGGCTGCGCGATGCTGGTGGGCACCAACGCCGATCGGATCTTCACGGAGGTGGAGCGGCTGCTCACCGACGAGGCGGCCTACCGGCAGATGGCGCAGGCCAAGAATCCGTTCGGCGACGGGCGGGCGGGCGAGCGCATCGTGAAGGTGCTCGGCGACGCGCTCACGTGAGTCGCGGTCTCACTGCCCCTCGCACTCGATCGCGATCCCGGTGTCGGCATCGGAGCACGGGTAGGGGAACATCATGGGGTCCTGCCAGGTGGCGAAGTCCTCACAGGTGAGGGTGGCCAGGCAGACCGACAGGGCCTCCCATGCATCGCGGCAGAACGGGGAGAACACGGCGGCTTCGTCGAGGTTGGCCTCGCATGCGCTCACGCAGTCGGCCTCGCTGGCCCACCTGGTTCCGCACTGGAATTCCACCATGCAGCCGTCCGGGCACGCCTGGCTGGGGCCGCCCGTGGTCGGCTCGCTGCTGGTGGTGTCGGAGCTGCTCGTGGGCTCGGGGCCGCTGGTCGACGAGCCGGTCTCGGGGGCTTGGGTGTCGCTCACCGATGAGCTGTCGCTAGGGGGAAGCCCGGTTTCTTCGTTCGGGTCCGCCGTGGTGCCGGGCGCGGGATCCGTGGTCCCCGAGCCCTCGGTGGCCACCATCCCGGTGGTGGCCGTCGCCGCCTGGCCGGTACTCTGGTTGGCGAGGCCGTCGTCGCTGCAGCCCGCGGCCAGCACGAGGCCGAGCAGCGCGGCGGTTGAGCCAAGGCAAGGGTGCATTCGCGTATGATAGCCGCGGTGAAGCACACGGGCACGAAGCGGCGGAGCGGGCGGGCACGTGCGTGGGCGCTCGCATCATCGCTCGCATCATCGCTGGCCGCGTCGGTGGCGTGTGGATCCGACGACGGGCCGCCGGCCCAGGACTCCTCGGCTGGCTCGGGTACCGCCTCCGGCACCCTCTCGGGCTCGGGCGAGGCAACGGCCAGCAGCGGGGGCTCGAGCATGGGCGAGACCACCCACGCCGATGCGAGCACGGGCGAGCCCATGGAGGGCTGGGCCGCGAGCCTCGAGGTTGGCGACGAGACCGGCGCGTTCTTCAGCGTGTGGGGTCCCGAGCCGAGCCTCGTGTATGCCGCCGCCGGCCAGCCCCTCGCCGGGGGTCTCAGCCGCGGTGCGCTGTGGCGCTGGGATGGCCAGTCGTGGAGTACCGCGACCCTGCCCGCCGACGTGCCT
>JBFIJN010000143.1:0-17647 GCA_041600735.1 Nannocystaceae bacterium | reverse complement strand
TGTCGCATCGGGGCAGGGATCCCCCGACGCTCGGAACGGCTCGCGCGAGGCGGGCGCCCGGGTTGTACTCTACTCTGCCGGCCTCACCGCCCTTCGAACGTGCCGAACGAAGACCACCCGACCGCCGACCCCACGCTCACCGGTCGGCCTCGCCCGCCCGCTCCGGAGCCCGAGCCGAGCGAGCGAGCTGCCACGATCAAGCCGGCCGATCAGGTCGGTCGCTTTCACGTGCTGCGTCGCATTGGCGAGGGCGGCATGGGCCAGGTCTATACGGCCTACGATCCCAAGCTCGATCGAAAGATCGCGTTGAAGGTGCTGCACGAGGAGCGCGACGGTCGGGATGATCCGCGGCTGGTTCGTGAGGCGCAGGCGCTGGCCCGGCTCGCGCATCCCAACGTGGTCGCGGTGCACGACGTGGGCATGCACGACGGGCGGCTGTTCGTGGCGATGGAGTTCGTGGAGGGACTCACGCTGCGCGAGTGGTTCAGCGAGCATCCTCCGCGCTCGAGCGAGCGCCTCGTCGAAGTGCTCGAGCTGCTGATCCAAGCAGGCGAAGGCCTGGCGGCGGCGCATCGGGCCGAGCTCGTCCATCGCGACTTCAAGCCCAGCAACGTGTTGATCGGTAGCGACGGGCGCGTGCGCGTGGTGGATTTCGGAGTCGCGCGCGTCGAGCCGCTGGGCGCGGGGCAGGAGAACAGTCACCTCGACTCGCTGCTCGACGAGTCGACGACCGAGCCGCGCCTCGAGCAGCTCGATCCGCTGACGCGTCCAGGCGCGCTGGTGGGCACGCCCGCCTATATGGCGCCCGAGCAGCTGCTGTCCACCAAGGTCCAGGCGGCGAGCGATCAGTTCGGGTTCTGTCTCACAGCGTGGGAGGGGATCTTCGGCGTGCGCCCGTTCCCCGGGAAGACGATCCCCGCGCTGCTGGAGGTGATCCGCAAGGGCCAGCCCGTGCGGCCGTCCGCGCGCGAGTGCCCGCGCGAGCTCGAGGCCGCGCTGCGCAAGGGGCTGGCCTTCGGGCCCCGTCGGCGGCACGCCAACATGGACGCGCTGCTCGCCGAGCTGCGGGCTAGTCATGCCGCGCTGCGCGGAGAAGCACGGCCGTCGAGTCGGCGTCGGCCTTGGGTGGTGGGGTCGATCGTGCTGGGGGCTGCGATCGCGGCGACGTACGGCTTCACGCGCGAGGGCGAGCGACTGTGCACGGGCGCCAAGGAGCGACTCGTGGGGGTGTGGGACGAGGGGGTGAGGGCCGAGCTTCGGCAGGCATTCCAGCGCACCGGAGCCGAGTTTGCTCGGGATGCGTGGACGCGCTTCGAGGGTGAGCTGGATGGCTACGCGGATGCATGGACCGCGGGGCATCGCGATGCGTGCGAGGCCGCCCAGGTGCGTAAGGTGCAGTCGACCGAGCTGATGGATCTCAGGATGGCTTGTCTGGATGCTCGCCGACGGGATCTGGTTGCGCTCACGGAGGTGTATGCCTCGGCGGATGTCGACATGATCGCTCGCGCGGATGATGCGATCGCCGAGCTGGATCCGGTGGTTGGTTGTGCGGATGTGGAGTACGTGCGTCACCGCGGATCGCTGCCGGAGGGGACCGAGCAGGCGGCTCGGGGGGAGGCGGTGTTGGCCAGTGTGTCTCGCTCGTCGGCGCTGACGGCGGCTGGGCAGTATGCTGAGGCGTTGGAGCAGGCCACGGCCGCGGTTGCGGACGCGGATGCGCTGGATTTCACACCGATTGCCGCGCGGGCGCACCTGCAGCTCGGCAAGGTGAACCTGCAGATGCGACGAGGCGAAGCTGCGCGCGAGGAGCTCGAGCACGCGTACCTGCTGGGGAGTGATGCCCACGTCCCCGAGGTGAAGTTCGACGCGAGTCGCCTGCTGGTGGTGGCGTCAGGGCGGTACCTGCTGCGGTTCTCCGAGGCTCGCTGGTGGGCCAAGGTCGCGCAGTTCGAGGCCAAAGCGGTCGACGACGACGTCCAGCAGGCCCGGCTTCGTCTCGACCTCGGCTCACTCGCGCGGGCCGAAGGGCGCTTCGTGGATGCGGAAGAGCGGTTCGAGGAAGCGGTGGAGCTCTTGCGGCCTAGAGGACCCGCCGAGCACGTACTCTACGCCAACGCGCTCGTGGCCCTAGGTGACCTGCGGACAATGACGGGGGGACCGGATCGAGGACTGCCGCTGCTCGAGGAGGCCCTGTCGATCGCGGAGCACAAGCACGGGCCCGAGCATCCGCGGATGGCCGAGTTTCACAGGGGCCTTGCGAAAGCGCATCGGTTCCGAGGCGATCTCGATCGCGCGCTCCAGTACGCGCAGCGGGCCATGGCGTCGAGCGAGGCGGCGTTTGGGCCGGATCATGTGGCTCTATACCTGGCGCTCGACGAGCTCTCGAGCGTGTTGAGCGACCGAGGCGACGTCGAGGCTGCGATCGCTCTGTTGGGTCGGGCACGAGATCTCGCGCAACCCGAGCCCCTCGCGGATGCGATTCGAGCGGGCCTCTTCGCGCAAGAGGGTGGGATCCGCTACCAGCAACAATCGTTCGATCGCGCCGTAGAGATGTACCGAAAAGCCGAGTCGCTCAGCGCCAGGTCCGTCGGTGGCCTCCACCCGGACACGGTTGGCCACCGCCTGGGCCTCGGAGGGGCCCTCAGTGCCCTCGGTCATCGCGAGCAGGGTCGTGCGCTCATGGAAGCGGCGCTCTCCTCAGGCCAGGCGTTGCTGGGCAGCGACCATCCCGATCTGGCGCTCACCTATGACGCGCTCGCGAAAGAGATGGAGCGCAGCGGCGACCTCGAGAAGGCGCTCGAGTACGAGACGCGTGCGCATGAGATCAACATGGTCGCGTACGGCAAGGACAGCATCCCGGTCATGCGCTCGCACGGGAACCTGTGCGCCTTGCTCGGCCACCTCGGGCGTGTGAAAGAGGCCATCTCGCATTGCGAGAGAGCACTGGAGCTCGCTGAGCGCGCAATCTCGTTCGACGACAACCTCATTGCGATGCTCCGCAACAACCTGGGCGCGGCCCTCGTAGCCGCCGGCCGCCACCAAGAGGCGCTACCCCACTATCAACGAGCTCGCGAGACCTGGGAGCGCGGCCTCGGAGAGCGCGACATCCACGTGGCGATGGCCCTGGCGAACATCGCCGAGGTGCACGAGGCTCGCGGGCGGCCGACGGAAGCGCGTCGGGCATATGCGGAGTCGCTCGAGATCCGCGAGGAGCGGCTGGGGAAGACGCACTCGATGCTGGTGGTGCCGTTGGTTGGGTTGGCGAACGTGAGCACCGCGCAGGGGCGCCTAGACGAGGCCGCGGCATTCGCCCGGCGAGCGCTCGAGATCGCGGTCGAGAGCCGCGTACCCGAGCTCACGCTCGCCCGAGCCCAAGCCGCGCTCGCGCGGGCGTTGTTGGCGAAGACTCCGAGGTCGTCCGAGGCGGTCGAGCTCGCGAAGGAGGCGGCCCGGGTGTTCGAAGTTGCGGGCGCGGAGGCAACGCGGGATCGGGCACGGATGGCGGAGTGGTTTCCCCCCGCGGGTTGAAACGTCGACAGACAGATGAAGAGCGCCGTCCGGGCCATCGGAGGCGCAGCGCCGAAGGCTACTCGGGCTCGGGCTCGTCGGCCGTCTCACTAGGCCCGGGCTCGATCGGAGCATCGACCGTGGGGTCGTTCTGCTCTTGTGATGCGGGCGCTGGCGGGGCGCCATACTTGACCGCCATCCGCGAGCAGGACGTCAGCGTGGAGATCGCCGCGGCGCCGATCAGCAACGCACCCACGCTCATCCGGACGCTCGGCGGCGCGAGTGCGTGATCGCAGAACGGACAGACCCCCGCATCCAAGCGGACGTGTCGGGCACATGCGGAACAGGGGAGCAGGCGCACGTCCCGATCCTAGCAGAGCTACCGGGCGCGGGGGGGCCGATTGCTCGCCGAGACCACGAGAAGGCTAGCCGTCGGGAAGCCGGAGAGATCCGACAGGCGGCCAGGGTGTTCCTCTCATCGAGCGGGTCTCGACCGCCACTTGGTCGGAGGCGGGTTCGACCCCGACAGCTAGCCGGCCCCTCTCGCAGAGCGTCGGCACGTCGAGATCGCGCCCCCGAGCCGCTCGGCCCACTCCATCACGGACGCAACTTCGCTAGACTTGCACGATGCGCCCCCGCCGGATCTTCTTGTTCGCAATGACCTCGATGGTAGCGTGCTCCGATCCTCCTCCGAGCTCGCAGACCGACTCCGATACCGGGTCGACCACCAACGCCAGCGATGCGTCGGTCGGTTCCACGAGTACGACCACCGATGTGACGACGATCGACCCGGATGACACGGGGATCAGTTCTTCCGGTGACACCGATCAGCCGCCAGCTGCGGTCGACGATCGACTCGCATACCACGAGGAGCTCGGCATCCCCCTCGGTACTTCGCCTGCGGACAACGACACGATCCCGGAGGGGTCGTACCTCCGGTACCTCGCCACGTCGGCCAATGGCGCCGAGGTAGTGCCCCTCACCGCCTCTGGAAGCCGCTTCCGCTGGAGCGGCAGCGGCAGCCTCGCCGACGACGTTGTCTCCTACGATGTCGTCGACGCGGAGCGGCAGGTCGTCGCGGGGGCGGACGTGCTGCTCGGCATCGTGCCGATGACCTTCGATCTCGAAGACCTCCGCGATGCCGGCGAGGTTCCCCGCCTCCACATGGCAGTCGGGCGAACTCAGACTTTCATGCGACCGCTCGGTGATTTCAGCGGCGACGGCGTTCCCGATCTATTGATCCACACGCCCGATGCGACCTTCGTCGTCCAGCTCGACGCGGCAGGTTTCCCTCCGCTCGCGAACATCCTCGATGGCACGGCCGCGCTACGCATCAATGGTCTCGGCGGATCGAGTGACACGAACTGGATCGGCCCCGCTGGCGACATCGATGGCGACGGTCTGGCGGATCTCGTCATCGATCTCCCTGCCGCCGACGCCGTCGTCGTCTTCGGTCGCGCGGCTCCCGGTGTTCTCGAGGCCGACGGGCTCACGCTGGACCCCGCGAACCTCGTCCTCATCCACGACGTCGACACCGGGGCCGGGTTCGGCGACTTCGTCGCCGCGAACGGTGTCGGCGACGTCAACGGCGATGGCCTCGACGACCTGGCGCTCGGCAATAGCAACCACTCCACGGCCGAGGCGCCCGAGGGCCGTGTCTATGTGGTCCATGGCCGGGGGCCCGGCGTCGTCCTGGCGTCCGACATCGCCGCGGGCGCCGGCGGCTTCGTCATCGACTCTGCTCCCGACTCCAACAGCTTCGGACTTGGCACATGGGCGGCCGGAGACGCGAACGCCGACGGGTACGCCGACCTCGCGATCCGCCAGTTTGGTACCGTCGTGGAGACCACCGTTGGTGCCTACGTCGTATTCGGCGGTCCGGGCACGGCCCCCGTCTCGGTCGCGGGCGACGACTGGGGATATCGAGTCTACCCGCAGCTCGGGCGCTTCAGCCCGAACTGGTTCCCCACTGCCGTGCAGAGCATCGGTGACTTCGACGGCGACGGAGCCGACGACCTCGCCATCGCCGCCGGCTACTTCGATCAGACCCGCGTCGGCAGCGAAGGCCGCGTCTGGATCGTATGGGGCAAGGGATCCTACGAAGATGTATCGCTGACGTCACTTGAGGCGAATGGCACGGGCGTCACCATCGATGGCTTCGCCGAGATCCGCGGAAACTACGACATCCCGTTCAGCGCGCGGCACTTCGGCGAGGACGTCGCCAGCCTCGGCGATCTCGACGGGGACGGACACGCCGACATCGCGGTGTATGCCAATCGGGTTCGACGGTGGAACCCGGGAGGGCTGACCCCGCGCACGTACATCATCACCGGTCGGCCCCGCACCGAGGCCATCGAGATCGTCCCCACGATCGCTGGCATCGGCGGCTTCGCGCTCGTCGGCGGCCGCGACGACATCACGATCGATGGCTACGGAAGCCGACTTGCCGCCGTAGCCTCCGATCGCCTCGCCATCATGCACGGCGAAGGCCTCACCGCAATCAACGTCGACCTCGTCGACCCGCGCGCCCTCGCAGCAAAGCGCTGAGCTGGTCAGTGGGAGGGCGGCCTCGGAGTCAGTCTCGACCCACCAGAGCTTGATCTCGAGTGAGGCGCGCTGTCCGTCGCTCACGAAGTCGGTCGATCGCCGATCGCCCACTCACGCTTCACCGAGCGCAAGCCTGCCGCACGCGCTCCGCCGGCACCGCGAGCTGCTCGAGCAGATAGACCTTGAAGTCCTCCGCATACGGCTGCTCGGCGACCGCCTTGCCCATGCACAGCATCCACGCATCGCGCTCGGCCGCGCCGATGGGGAAGCGCGCGTGCGCAGCGGGGATGCTGATCGGACCGTAGACCTCCTGGTAGCGCTTGGGACCGCCGAGCCAGCCGCAGAGGAAGCGCGCGAGCTTGTCGGCGGAGACGGTCAGATCCTCGGGGTGCATGCGGCGGATCACGCGAGCTTCGGGCAGCTCGTCCATCCACGCGTAGAAGCGATCGACGAGCGCGGTGATGCCCGCGATGCCTCCGGCGGCCTCGAAGGAGGCTCCGGCGTGCCCGTAGGCCGAGGATCCCGAGGTTGGTCGGGGCAACGCTTCGGTCATGATCGGAGGGCTAGCACGGGCGAGCGGGGCCGCCCAGGGCTCGGGTGTCGCGCTCGGGCGTAGTGCTCGGGTGATGCGCTCGAGCGCCGCGCTCGGGTGTCGCGCTCAGGCGTCGCGCTCGGGTGATGCGCTCGAGCGCCGCGCTCGGGTGTCACGCTTGGGCGTAGCGCTCGCCCCGTAGCGCTCGACCCCGTAGCGCTCGACCGCGCCGCGCCCGAGCTGATATACGGACTCATGACATTCTCGCGGCCGCGCGCATTGATCTTGGCGAGCTCCTTCCTCGCGCTCGGCTGCGGTGACGACTCCACCCCGGCGACGAGCGCCAGCGACTCGAGCAGCGGGACCACTCAGAGCAACACGAGCACGGGTGACTCGACCTCCTCGGGGTCGGAGACCGCCGTCGGCACCACCGTCGGGGTCGATGACACGAGCAGCTCGAGCTCGTCGACGGGTCCAGACGACACGTGCGGCAACGGGGCGCTCGACGGCGACGAGGTCTGCGATGGTGACGAGCTCGACGGGCACAGCTGCGCGTCGGAGGGCTTCGACAACGGCACGCTGGCGTGCGCGCGCGACTGCGGGTCGTTCGACGACTCCGGGTGCGGCTTCGCCACTTGCGGCAACGGCACCGCCGACGGCAAGGAGCAGTGCGACGGGAACGACATGGCCGGAGCCACCTGCGCCTCGGAGGGGTTCGACAGCGGCTCGCTCGACTGTGACAACCGCTGCCTGTTCGACACCAGCGGGTGCGGCACCTGTGGCAACGTGATCGTCGATGGCGACGAGTACTGTGACGACATCGTGCTGTTCGGTCAGACGTGCGTGTCGCAGGGCTTCGACAGCGGTCAGCTCGCGTGCAATCCCGACTGTCTGAACTACGACACCTCGGGCTGCGGCACCTGCGGCAACGCGATCATCGACGGCGCGGAGCCGTGCGATGGCGTGCTGCTGGGCGGGGCCACCTGCCTCTCGGAGGGCTTCGACAGCGGCACGATCGCGTGCGAAGCGAGCTGCGCGAGCTTCGACACCGACGGCTGTGGCACCTGCGGCAATGGAGTCATCGACGGCGACGAGCTGTGCGACGGAAACGCGGTCGCCGGAGTCACGTGCGTGAACCAGGGCTTCGACAGCGGTCAGCTCACGTGCCAAGCCAGCTGCGGGGCGTACGAGACCTCCGGCTGCGGAACGTGCGGCAACATGATCGTCGACGGCTACGAGACCTGCGACGACGGCAACATGATCGACGACGACGGCTGCCCCAACGATTGCGGAGGCTACGGCCGCACCGTGTTCGTGAGCAGCGTGATGTTCACCGGCAACCTGGGCGGCCTGCTGGGCGCCGACGCGGAGTGCCAGAACCTGGCCGCGGCCGCGGGCCTGCCCGGAACGTACATGGCGTGGCTGTCGACCGCGGTCGAGTCGCCCTCCACCCGCATGACACAATCGATGGATCCCTACGTGCGCGTCGACGGGGTCCAGGTCGCGCCCAACTGGGCGGGGCTCGTCGATGGCACCCTCGATGCGCCGATCAACATCACGGAGCTAGGAGGCCCCGCACCGATCGGCAACACCAGCTGCGCGGGCGGAGGGTTCCCCACGGTCTGGTCGGCGACCAGCTCCAACGGGGCGAGCAACGGCACCGCCTGCGCCAACTGGACGTCCACGGCCGGGAGCGGCCTGTGGGGCCAGGCCAACGCCACCGACGGCACCTGGACGGCATGGTGCTCCGGCGGGGTGTGTGACTGGGTCTCGCCGATCTACTGCGTGCAGCAGTAAGCTGGCCCAACGCGGGTTTTCGGCGCGCCCGGGAACCCGCAGGGCGGCGCCTGCCACCAAGCAGGTGGCGCCGCCACCCGTCACCATGCTGCTGCAACTCCTCGCTCCGCTCCAACGCTCGCTGCACCCCGTGCGCGTGCACCTGGCCGCCTTCGCGCTGCTGCTCGCCTGTGACCCGCACACCGCCGGGGAAGGTCGCGAGCCCGAGCCCGAGCCCGAGGTCACGACGCGCGCGGCCGAGGCGCTCGCCTCCGATCTCGACAGTCGCGTGGTCACGTACATCGAGCAGTACGGGCGCCGCTGGCCCACGTTCCGCTTCCACGGCGCAGTGCTGGTGGCCCGCGGTGATCGAGTCGCGGTCGATCGCGCGTTTGGCCTGGCCGACATCCTCTCGGGCGTGAGCAACGAGCCTGGCACCGTGTTTCGCGTGGGCACGCTCTCGGCTCAGCTCACCGCCACCGCCACGATGCGCCTGGTCGAGTCGGGGGTGCTGAGCCTCCAGGATCCCGTGTCGCGCCACCTGCCCGGCTGGCCCGGCGGCGACACGATCACGCTCGAGCACCTGCTCGGGCACCGCAGCGGCATCCCCAACTACACCGACGACCTCGCGTTCGAGCGCTGGAAGAAGGCCCCGCACACGCTCGAGGCCACGCTCGAGTGCTTCCGCGGCGATCCGCTCGAGTTCGAACCGGGCTCCGATACCGCTCCGAGCAATTCCAACTACGTGCTGCTGGGCGCGGTGCTCGAGGCTACCACCGGGCTGCCCTACGAGCAGGTGGTCGCGCAGCAGGTGCTCGAGCCGCTCGGGCTCGAGCACACCCACTATGCGCTGTCGGCCGAGCCGCAGGCGGTGGGCATGACCTACCACGAGGACGACTACCTCGAGGTCGTGCACGGGGTGCACCTCACCTCGTTCGGCCCTGCCGGCGGGTGGCTCTCGACGACCGGCGATCTCCTGCGACTCTCCCGCGGCCTCGCCCGCGGGCGGCTGCTCTCGGCGCGCAACGTCAAGCAGATGCACGGGCTGCTCGACAGCGGCCTCGGCTACGGCTGGGCCCCCACCGAGCTCGCGGGCCATGCCGCGGTGAGCTGGCCCGGCGTCATCGATGGCTTCAACGGCGCGGTGGTCTACGTGCCCGAGGACGACACCACCATCATCGTGCTCTCCAACAGCGAGGTGGTCCCCGCCGGTCGACTGGTGGACGACATCGCCACGCTGATCTACGACGACGAGCTGACGCGCCGCGAGGAAGCGCTCGAGGCCCCGGTGCCCATCGAAGACCAGCTGTCCGCGGTCGGCCGCTACGTGCCCACGCGCGGCACCGAAGAGGCGCTGGCCGCCGCCGATGCCGACGCCGACGTGATCCACGAGGTGTTCGTGCGCCGCGACGGCGATCACCTGGTATTCGAGGTGCCCCAGCACGGCCGCAAGCGCATGTACCCCGAGCGCAAGGGCCAGTTCTTCTTCAAGGACGGCGCACAGACGAGGGCGCAGGTGATCCTGCGCGCCGATCGATCGGCGCTGCTGGTGCTCGAGGCGGGCGAAGGCGAGCTTCGCCTGATCCGCGTGGCCGACGACGCTCCTGCCACCCGCTGAATGCGACGATGTACCCGGGCCCCCGCCGAGGGATCGCCGCAGGCACGCCTCTCTTGAAACCACGGCTCGAAGAGGCGAGCCCTCGACGAGGGCACCGGTACCCGCGAGCGGCAGCGCGCGGGCCATGTTGGAAGCTCTGGATCGGGCCTGGAATCGCTACACGGTGGGCCACACGCGACGGATCTCGTCGCACGCGGCCCCGATATCGCGCCACCGCCTGCGATACCCACGCGGAGCGGTGCGCACGTGGCCGGCAAACACATCGACCACGATGCAGGCGTCTTCGCGCACCTTGCCGCGCTCGGACATCGAGAGCTGCGCGTGCATGCGCAAGAGCGTGGCCACGTACTCGGCGGTGGCCTCGGTCTGCGGGTGGCTCTTGGGGAAGTGCAGCTTGATCGCGCCCACGATCGGGCGATCCTTCTCGTCACGCCCCTCGAGCACGATGTCGGGATAGACGCTCACATCGACACCGCCGACATCGAGCTTGTCGTGCTTCTCGACGATCATCGGGGTCATCCCGCGCAGATCGAGGCGCGACTCGAGATCGAGGAAGCGCAGCACCGCCTCGGCGCAGCCGTGCGCCTTGTGCAGCGCGTAGCTCGACTCGTGCGGCCCGGCCACGACCTCCTCGGTGCGACGCAGCAGCTCGCGGCGGTCGATCGTGCCCACGATGAAGTCCACGATGGCCGCGCGCGCAGGCTCGTAGTAGGACCCGATGTACGTGCACGGATACTTCTGGCGCTCGATGATCGTCTGCCGCCGCAATGGAGGCGACACCAGGTACTCGCCGAGCTTGTTGGCAGAGATGCGCGGATGCAGACGAACCGGCTGATCGGACATGACTAACCCATCCAAGAGGACTCGAAGACCACCCGCCAATACGCCAGCGGCATTCTCAAGCTACGCTGAGCAACCGTTCAGGTCAACGATCTTAACCACTCGATAATAGGATCAATTTTCACATGCGCGGGATCGTGACATCGGTATGAGACACCGCGATCGCCGGCGTGCCAGATCCGATTCCGATCCTGACAGTGGGCGTCAGCAAGGGCTTCGAAATGGCGACGGCCCGGCCACACTCGCGTGTGGGCCGGGCCGCTGGGGAAGATCGTGCGAGACCGCGCTCGGGCGCGCTCAGGCGCGCAGCTCGGGGATCGCGTGCTTGGGCAGCCCCGGGTCGCCAAAGTCGTCGAGATCGCCCCCGCTCGTGCTGCGCAGGCCCACCGCGGTGCCGATCATGTTGAGCAAGCGGCAGTGCGTGTTGGCCTCCTCGGTCTTCACGTACTTGCCCTGCGCGAAGTAGCCGTTGGCCGAGCCCGCCATGATGTAGGGCAGGTTCTGCGACGAGTGGCTGGGCCCCTGCGCCTGGTCGTTGAGCCACACCGACACGCCGGCATCGAGCAGGTTCCCGCTCGGCATCGGCACCTCGGAGAGGCGATCGAGCAGGTAGCGGAACGTCGCGCCGAACTGCCGGTCGATCTTGTGATGCAGCAGGTCGGCGTTGGGAATGATGTCACCGGAGCTGTCGTGGGAGAGGCGGCGGTGCGAGATGAAGTGGTAGTTCTCCATCTGCGCGCCGGTGTCGGGGTCGCGGTAGCGCGTGGTGGCATCGTTGCCGCCGGCCACCTGGATCGCGACCGAGCGCGTGTAGCCGCAGGCCACCGCCAGCACGGCCACGTCGATGTGCGCACGCGCGGCCGCGAGCACGAGCTCGCCGTCGTCGCTCTCGTAGCCGGCCGCGGCGCCCTCGAGCGCAGCTTGTTGGTCGGCGGTGAAGTTGCAGGCGAGCGTGTCTTCGAGATCGCGCACTGCCGCGCGATGCCGCTCGAGCCGCTCGACGTCCTTGCTCGACAGCCGCGGGTTGTTCATGAGCGCGTCCATCTGCTCGCGCACGAGGTCGTTCACGCTGCGCCGCCGCTCCACCAGCAGCTCGTCGAGCAGCTCGCCGTCCACGCCCATGATCGTCTGGTACGCGGTCATGGGATCGTGCAGCGGCGCCCTACGGTTGGCCGAGCCGCGGTAGGAGATGCAGGCCCCGCCCAGCCAGCCGGAGTTGCGCCCGCAGTAGAGGAACAGCGACTCGCGGCCGTCGTAGTTGAGCTCGCGACCGATGCGATGATCGATGGACTCGCCATCGGCCTCGGAGTCGCCGCCCATGCCCGGGACCACGGGGCCGCGCGCGGTGAGGCCCTGCAGCGCGCCGCGGGCGTGACCGTCGGCGAAGTCGAAGTTGTTGGCGTTCACGCCCACCGCGAGCAGGCTCTGGCGGTGGTCGACGAGCTCGTCGAGCGCGCGGCCGGCCATGGTCTCGGGGGTGAGCTCGCCGGTCTGCGTGGGCCAGAAGCGCTCGGGCTCGTTTCCATCGCTCGAGGCGCAGCCGTTGGCCTGACGAAAGAAGATCGCATAGGGCTCGGCGTCGCCTTCGGCCGCACGCGCGGTGCCGCTGCCGCGCAGCCCCTCGAGGACCGGCAGCGCGAGGGTCAGGCCACCCAGACCCTTGAGGATGGTTCGACGTTGGACCTTCATCACTGCATCTCCTCGACGGAACGGGTGAGGAACGGGCGCGAGACCGCGAGCTCGACCAGCAAGTCCTTCACGCTCATGTCTTCGAGAGACTCCGCGCCCAGGCGATCGGTGAGCGGATCGTCCATGTCTTCGTGGGGCCGAGCCATCGCAAACTCGAGCCAGTGCCGCGCGTAGCACTCGTGGACCTTGGCATCGATCGCCATCGCCTCGACCAGCTCGAGCGCGCTGGACACCGCGACCTGCCCGTCGCCGAGCACCACGGTGGCCGTGGAATCCACCGCCTTGCCGTTATCGCTCGTGCGGAACGCCCCGGTCGCATCGTAGCCCTCGAACGCGAACCCGAACGGGTTGATGAGCTGGCTGTGGCACGCGACGCACTCGCTGCCGGGCGCCTCGGTGAGCGCCTCGACGGCCTCGCGATTGGTCTGCGTGGCATCGGGCGCCGGAATCGGCGGGATGTCGTCGGGCGGGGCCGCGATCGTGTGACAGACGATGTGCTTGGCCAGGAACACCCCGCGGTGGATCGGGTCGGGGTTGGCGGAGGTGGAGTTGGCGGCGAGGAACCCGATCTGCGTGAACAGACCGCGGCGCTCGGCGGGGTCGAGATTCACGCGGGTGAGCTCGGCGCCGAACGTACCCTCGAGCCCGTAGAGCTTGGCCAGCTCGTCGTTGACGAACGTCTCGGTCGAGGTGAGCAGATCGCCCCACGAGCCGTCGCCCTCGAACACGGTGTGGCGCAGGAACGCCTCGTGCTCGGCGGTGGCGAGCATGCCGAGGTCCTCGGGCACCTCGGGGTAGAACGCGGGCGAGGGGTCGGCGCTGGCGAAGCGGTCGACCCGCAGCAGCTGGTGGTGGAAGCGCTCGACCACGGCCTGGGCACGCGGGCTCTCGAGCATGCGCAGCGCCTGGGTCCGCACGGCGTCCACGTCGCCCAGCTCCTCGGCGGCCGCCGCGGCCAGCAGCGCGTCGTCGGGCATCGTGTTCCACAAGAAGTACGAGAGGCGCGAGGCGATCTCCCACGAGTCGAGCGGGATCACGTTGCCGACGATCTCCTCGCTGTCCTCCACGCGGTAGATGAAGTGCGGCGACTGAAGCATGCCCTCGAGCACCAAGCGGACGCCGGCGGCGAAGCCCGTGGTGTCCTCGTAGAGCTCGGGGCCGCGGTCGAACAGCGCGAGGTAGTCGTCGAGCTCGGCCTCGTCGAGCGGGCGCCGGAACGCACGCAGCCCGAAGCTGGCCACGAACTCGCGCGCGCGGGTGGCCTCGTCGAGCCCCTCGTCGGGGGCGATCGCGGCGAGGATCTCGGGATCGGTGACGGCCAGCTCGGCGAGCTCGACCGCAGCGCGCTGATACCCGGCCCACAGCGCTTGATCGACCTCGAGCGAGAGCACGTTGTTGTCGAAGATGAAGCCACCCACGAACGGATCGGCCCGCAGCTCCGAGGACAGCCCGGTGGGCTCGGGCAGCCGCAGCAGATCCTGCACCGTGTTCTCCCACTGCACGTGGCTCAGGCGAAAGAAGCGGGTGGTCGCAGGCGGCATCTCGTCGGCGGGGCCGAGGCCATCGTCGCCCGCACCATCGTCGGCGTCGTCGCCAGCGTCGGCCCCGTCACCACCCTCGAGACCACCGCCATCGCGGCCGAACTCATGGACGCCGGAGTAGCAGCCCGAGCCCATCGCGAGCCCGAGCACCAAGATCCCAGCGCGCATCTGCCGTTCCAGCATTGCCATAGGTCACCCGCGTAGAGAGTCCGGCCTGCCGCGGGGTTGTCCCACGCGAATTCGCCGAGATTCCGCGTGTTTCCCAGGTATTCGTGCGATCCGAGCTACACCGAGATCAGCACCGCCGATGCCCGTCGTAGTGGCAGTATCGCGGATGACGGCGCGATCGGTGGGGGCGGGACCCGGGGGCCGCGAGCCCCAGCGCCCCCGAGGATCACTGCGCGAGCGGAGTGGCGCTGTTCCGATACATGCGCACCCAGGCGTTGTGATCTTGGCCGATCACCGACTCGTAGCCCACGACGGCCACGCGCATGTCGTCGTTGCTCACCGCGACGGCGCGGCCGACGTCGGCGAGCTTGGACTCGGCGTTGCCGTAGCTGTCGCTCCACCACCTCTGGCCCAGGTTCTGGCGGAAGCGAGCGACCCAGATGTTGCTCTGCTCGCCCACGACGGTGATCTCGCCGCTCAGGTAGACATCGCCGGCTCCGCCCACGGCAACGCCGAGCGCCTGGTCGAACTGCCCCGAGGGCCCGTCGAACTCGGTGCTACCGATCGATCCAAAGTCGGGGTCGAACTTGGCGGCCCACATGTTGATGTTGCTGGGGTTGTCGTTCTCGAGGCCCACCAGCACCAGGTTGCCCACCGGGTCGAGGCTGCCGTTGGTGATGATCACATCGGCGATGATCTCGGTCCAGATCTCGTTGCCGTCGACATCGAGCTTGCGCACCCACGCGTCGCTGTTGTTCTGGGCGACCTCGCTGTTGCCGGCGAGGTAGATCTCGCCGTCGGCATTCACGAGCACGGCGTCGGGGGAGTCGCTGCCGTGCACGACGGGCTCGTCGTACTCGTGCGTCCAGATCTCGGTGCCGTCGGCGTCGTACTTGCGCAGCCACATGTCGAACTCTTGGTCGGTCACGCGCACGGTGGCGGCCACGTACACGTTGCCCGCGGGATCGGACGCGACCGCGTTGGCGAAGTCGCTGTCGTCGATCGGGTCGGGACCGAGGCCGGGGCCGTCGTAGTAGCGGGTCCACACCGGGGTCTGGTCGGCGGTGGCCAAGCGGATCACGAGCACGTCGTCCTCGTTCTCGGTCTGCTCGCTGCCGACGATCAGCAGGTCGCCGCTCTCGTGCCAGGCCATGGCGGTGCCAAAGTCGTTGCCGTGCAGCGCTCCGTCGTAGGTCCACGTCCAGCCCTCGGCCCCCTCGGGGGTGTACTGGCGCAGCCACAGGTCGTAGCCCTGCCCGGCCACCTGGGTGATGCCGAGCACGTAGAGGTTGCCCTCGGCATCGAACAGCACGTCGTTGGCGCGATCGATGTCGCCGCCGTCGAAGGTCTCCGTCCACTGCACCTCGAACGGGAGCGTGCAATTGGTGTAGCACCCGTCGTCTTCGACGAGGTTGGCGTCGTCGCAGTCCTCGTCGTCGTCGACGACACCGTTTCCGCAGTTGGGCGATGCGCCGGTCGGATCCATCGTGGTGGTCGGCGCATCGGTGGTCGGCAGCGGATAGCTCGTGGCGGTATCGGCCGAGCTACCGCCCGTGGTGGTTCCACCGACGGCGCCGGAGCTGCCGGTGAGCACGTGGTCCGGGAGGTCGTCGCCGCACGCGAGGAGCAAGGAGGCGACGGTCAAGCCAAGGCGCAATCGGTGCATGGCGGCAAGATAGCAGCCCGCGCACGCCGTTGCGGGCCCGCGCACCACCGTCATCGAAACGGGCGGGAGCCGGCGCGCAAGCCGTGGCAGGCGTGATAAGGTCCGGCGGCGACCCTTCGGAGGCCCCAACGATGCAGGGAACGATACAGCTCAAGATCGGCCACACGGCGCTCCAGCTCGCCGAGAACAACCCCAATCTGCTCATCGGGCGTGACGAGCAGTCGGTCAACCTCGTCACCCCCGACGCGAGCGTCTCGCGCCGACACTGCGAGGTGTTCTTGCAGCAGGGTCGCGCGTTCATCCGCGACCTCGGCTCGTCCAACGGCACCTGGGTCAACGGCGCGCCCGTGGGCCGCGACCCGGTGGAGCTCGTGCCGGGGCAGCAGGTCTTCGTGGGCCACGTGCCGCTCCTCATCGAGTGGCAGGGCGGTCCGCAGGTGGGGGCCACCATGATGGGCGCGCTGCCGCCCGAGCTCTTGGCGCTGATGGAGGCGCGCAGGCAACAGGCGCAGGTGCAGTACTCCGCGCCCTCCCATCCCAACACGGGCTTCCAGGGCGCCCCCCCCACCGTGCTCTCGGTGGGCGGCTCGCAGGCACCGCTGCCCTCGCAGCTCACCTACCGGCGCCAAGGCTCCAACAACAACGGCGTCCTGCTGGTGGCGCTACCCGGCGACACGTACACCAACGACAGCGTGCTCGAGGGCTTCCTCGAGTTCACCGCGATGGACAACGAGACGATCTCCTCGATCACCGTGGAGCTGGTCGAGGTCAACCGCAAGGCCGCAAAGAAGGGCCACTCGTGGGATCGCGTGATCGTCAAGCAGGGCCCGTGGAAGTGCCGCAAGGGCGACGTGGTGCCCATGCCGTTCTCGCTGCGCATCCCCTCGGCCACCTCGATCAGCGGCCGTGACGTGTACTGGGAGATCCGCGGCTACGTAGATGTCGCCTGGGCCTACGACATCGACGTCGAGGTGCCGATCACCATGCGCAACAAGGACATCGAGCGCCTTCGCGATGCGCTCGGCTCGCTCGACTTTCGCGTGGCCGACCTCGATTCCAAGCCGCTGGGCCAGGAGTTCACCGGCAAGTTCCACCCGCCGGCGCAGCTCGCCAAGCGCGTGGGAATCGACGCGATCAACGTGCTCATCCAGTACCTCGGCGCGAACATGAAGATCCTGCTCGAGGTCGACAAGACCGGCGTGTTCAGCAAGGACAAGCGCACCGACTTCGTGATCGAGCTCGAGCGCCTGCGCAGCGCCCCGGCGCACGAGGTCGCGGGCCTGCTCAAGGCCAACATCGATCGGCTGATGGCGCTCAGCTAGCAGGAGCGGTCGCGGGCGCATGCGATTCCACGAGCGTTCCCACGGGGTCTACTTCGACGACCTCGACGCGTTCCAGATCCTCCACAACGCCCGCTACCTGCTGCTGTTCGAGCACGCGATCGGCTCGTTCTGGCGGCACATGGGCTGGGGCGGGGCGCTCGACTTCAACGAGAACCCCGACCAGTACCACTTGGTCCGCAGCAACCAGATCGAGTACCTACGCCCGGTCAAGGGCACCGGCGAGGTCCGCGTGCGCGTGTGGATCGAGCGCCTCGGCACCACCTCGCTCACCTTCGGCCTACGCGTGATGCCGCTCGACGAAGACGTAGACTACGCGAAGGGCGAGCGGGTGATCGTGCGCGTGGATCCGCAGAGCAAGCGGCCCACACCATGGACCGACGAGTTCCGCGGGATGCTGGGGCCCTATCGTCGGGACATCGA
>JBFIJN010000142.1:0-17687 GCA_041600735.1 Nannocystaceae bacterium | reverse complement strand
TTCGGCGTGGCCGGCCTGATCGGGGGTGTAGCCGCCCATCGTCAGGCCATCGATGTCGCAGTAGACCCACGTGACGCCGCTGTCGCCAGAGATGCGCGGCGCATAGTCGTAGATCCCGGCCGTGTCGATCGAGAGATCGTACTGATACTCGTCGTTGGCGGCGCCGTAGCCCGGCGCACCCGGACCGTAGCCCGCGTTGGGCACCGCGGTGAACCAGGTCCACGGGGCTCCGAAGCCGATCGAGGGATCGCTGCCGTCGAGCCCGTAGCCCACCTCCACCACGAGCTCGGGCGCGGGGTCGGTGACCCCGGTCTGATCGGTGAGGCCAGGGGCGTAGAGTCGCACGTAGACCGTGAAGGCCTCGTCGACCGCGACCCCGACCGTGGGCGGGTACTGCAGGTTGCACCACTGCACGTCGTAGACGGTCGACCCACCGTCCGATGAGGAGCTCTCGCCCGGTCCGTCGCTCGACGACGATCCCTCGCTCGAGTCGGCGGGGCCGGTCGAGTCGGTCGTGCCCCCGCTGGTCGAGGTGCCCTCGTCGGTCGAGCTCGAGGACGTGCTCACGCTCGTGTCGCCGCTGCTGTCGCTCGGCAGCGGGATCGTGGTGGCCGTGATGTCGCTGCTGGAAGTCTCGCTCCCCGTGGTCGGGCTCGCGGTCTCGACGGCGCTCCCATCGTCCCCGCACGCCACCAACAGCACCGCCGCCACGCCCAGCCCTACGCTCTTCATGCAGACCATGGATCCACGTCTACCCGAAAACGAGGGGCGCGAGCAACGGCCTCGTTGGGCTGGTTGGCCTCGCCGGCCCGGGCGTGGCCCGGGCTGGCCCCGCCTCACGAGGCGGGCTCGATCACGCACAGGAGGTCGCCCGCCTTCACGTCGTCGCTCTTGCCGACGGCCAGCCGCTTCACGGTGCCGGTGACCGGCGAGGCCACGACCGTCTCCATCTTCATGGCCGAGAGCACCACGAGCGCTGCGCCAGCATCGACCTTGGCCCCCACCGCGGTGCGTAGCTCGATCACGTTGCCGGGCATCGGGGCGCCGACCGATCCGGGGTCGGCCACATCGGCGCGCTCGCGGACCACCACCTGGGTGCTGGCCGCCTTGTCTCGCACTCGGATCGCACGAAGGCGACCGTTGAGCGAGAAGAACACCTCGCGCACGCCCTCGGCATTCACCTCGCCGACCGAGGCCAGCTGCACGATGAGCGTCTTGCCGCGCTCGATCTCCACCAGGATCTCCTCGCCCTTCTTCATGGGCGCGAAGCAGCTGCGGGTGGGCAGCACGGAGATGTCGCTGTGCTCGATGCGAAACTGCATGTACTCGTCGAACACCTTGGGATAGAGCGAAGCGCTCAGCACGTCGACGTCGCGGATGCGCGGGCCGAACTTGTCGCGGAGCTCGGTCTCCAGCTGTGTGAACGAGAGCTCGGGCAGCGTGGCGCCCGGGCGCCCGACGATGATCGGGCGATCTCGCACCACGCGCGAGCGCAGCGGCTCGGGGAAGCCCCCGTAGGGATCGCCGAGGTAGCCCTGGAAGAACTCGATCACCGAGGTGGGAAAGCTGAGCGTCTCCGCGTGCGCGAGCACGTCGTCCTCGCCCAGATCGTTCTGCACCATGAACTGCGCGAGATCGCCGACGACCTTGGACGAAGGCGTCACCTTCACCACGTCGCCGAGTAGCCGGTTGGCCGCGGCGTAGGTGCGCTTGATCGCGGGCCAGCGCTCGGCGAGGCCGAGCTGCCGCGCCTGGAATTGCAGGTTGGTGTACTGGCCGCCGGGCATCTCGTGGAAGTAGACGTCGGCGCTGCCGCTCTTGAGGCCCGACTCGAACGGAGCGTAGAGCTGGCGCGCCTGCTCCCAGTAGTCCTCGAGCCCCTGCAGGACCTCGAGCGAGAGCCCGGTGTCCCGATCGCCGCCGCGCAGCGCGGCAACCACCGCACCCATCGCAGGCTGCGAGGTGAGCCCGGCCATCGGCGCGAGCGCCAGGTCGACCACGTCGGCGCCCGCTTCGGCGCAGGCGAGCATCGACGCCACCCCGGTGGCCGCGGTGTCGTGGGTGTGCACGTGGATCGGCACGTCGGGGTGAGCCTTGCGCAGCGCCCTCACGAGCATGAGCCCGGCGCGCGGCTTGAGCAGCCCGGCCATGTCCTTGATGGCGAGCACGTGGGTCCCGAGGTTCACGAGCTCGCCGGCCAGATCCACGTAGTACTGGAGCGAGTACTTGGTGCGGCCCGCGTCGGAGACGTCGCCCGTGTAGCAGAGCGCGGCCTCGATCACGCCGCCCGCCTGGCCCACCGCATCCATGCCGAGCTTGAGGTTCTCGACGTAGTTGAGGCAGTCGAAGATACGGAACACATCCACGCCCCGCTCGCGCGCGGCCTTCACGAACGCCATCACCACGTTGTCGGGGTAGTTGGTGTAGCCGACCGCGTTCGCGCCGCGCAGCAGCATCTGGAACGGGATGTTGGGCACGAGCGCCCGCAAGCGCTCGAGGCGATCCCAGGGGCACTCGCGCAGGAAGCGGAGGCACACGTCGAAGGTGGCACCGCCCCACATCTCGAGGCTGAACGCCTTCGAGAGCGCGTGCGCGGTGGCGGGCGCGATCGCGGCCAGCTCGCGCGTGCGCACCCGCGTGGCCAGCAGCGACTGGTGAGCGTCACGCCAGGTGGTGTCGGTGACGAGCAGCCCGTTGTGCTGGCGCACCGCCCGGGCAAACGCCTCCGGGCCCTGCGCGAGCAGCAGCTGGCGCCACCCATCGGGCGGCGGGCCCGGGATCGGAGCGGGGACCTCGGGCACGATGTTGGCCGGCGGCTCGGCGGTGCCCAGCGGGGTCATCGGGCCGTTGACCACCAGCTCGCCGAGGAACCGCAGCAAGCGCATGCCTCGGTTGCGCCGCCGCGGGAAGCGAAACAGCTGCGGGGTGCGATTGATGAACGAGGTGTCGACCGCACCCGCCATGAACTGCGGGTGCGCCAGCACGTTGAGCAAGAACGGGATGTTGGTCTTGATCCCGCGCACGCGGAACTCGGCCAGCGCGCGCGAGACCTTGAGCACCGCGCCCTCGAACGTGAGCGCCCGACCGATCACCTTGATGAGCAGCGAGTCGTAGTGCGGCGAGACCACCGAGCCCACGTGACCGTCGCCGCCGTCGAGGCGGATGCCAAAGCCATGCCCGGTGCGAAACTCCTCGATGCGCCCCGTGTCGGGCTGGAAGCTGCGCAGCGGGTCCTCGGTGGTGACGCGGCACTGCACCGCATAGCCCCGCACCGTGATCGACTCTTGCCGCAGCCCCAGCTCCGCCAGCGTGGTGCCGCCGGCGATGAGGATCTGCGACTGGACGAGATCGATCCCGGTGATCTCCTCGGTGATGGTGTGCTCGACCTGGATGCGTGGGTTGGCCTCGATGAAGTAGTGGCGCCCCTCTTGGTCGACGAGGAACTCGAACGTGCCGGCGTTGCGGTAGCCCACCGCGCGGGCCAGGGCCACCGCATCTCGCGTGAGCGCGTCGCGTAGGCCGTCGGGGAGGCCCTGCGCGGGGGCGATCTCGATCACCTTCTGGTGACGCCGCTGCACCGAGCAATCGCGCTCGAACAGGTGGATCACGCCGCCCTGCGCATCGGCGAGGATCTGCACCTCCACGTGCCGCGGTCGCTCCACGAAGCGCTCGATGAACACGGTGCCGTCGCCGAACGCCGCGGCGGCCTCGGAGCTCGCGCGCGTGAAGCCATCCTCGAGGTCGCTGGCCTGGCGCACCACTCGCATGCCTCGACCGCCGCCGCCCTTGGAGGCCTTGATCATCAGCGGATAGCCGATCGTGTCGGCGAAGGCCCGTGCCGCGTCGAGGTCGGCCACCGCATCGGGGGTGCCGGGGATCACCGGCACCCCTGCGGCCTCGGCGAGCCGACGCCCCTGCGTCTTGTCGCCCAGGGCCTCGAGCACTGCGGGGGGCGGTCCCACGAACGCGATCCCGGCCTCCTCACAGGCGCGCGCGAGGTCGGCCCGCTCGGAGAGGAATCCGTAGCCGGGATGGATCGCATCTACGCCGCTCTCGAGAGCGATCTGAATGATCTCGGGGATCGCGAGGTAGGCCGCGACCGGTGCCTTGCCGCGGCCCACGAGATACGACTCGTCGGCCTTGTAGCGGTGCAGGTGGAGGCGGTCTTCGTGGCTGAAGATCGCAACCGTACGGATCCCGAGCTCGGTAGCAGCACGGAACACACGGATGGCGATCTCACCACGATTGGCGCACAGGAGCTTGCGGATGGGCCGAGGCGACGTAGGGAGCATGACGAGGCGCGGGCCACAGCATACCGCGTACGCGGCTCCACCGGGATGGTGCCGGTCAGGCTCGCCTACGCGCCGGGCTCGCCCAGCCGCAGCTCGACCGCGGCGCTGGCATGCCCAGGCGGATCGAGAAGCGCACCGGCCTCGATCCACAGCTGACGCGGCGGCGCGGTATCGCCGATGCAGAGGTCCAGCACGTTGTCTTGGCCGGCCTCGGCGTGCTCGGTCGCGTGGTCGTCGAAGCCGAGCGGGGCCGCCGGGGCAGCTTCGCCCGCCTGAACCCGCACCCGCTCGAGGTCTTCGGGCTCCACGCCGCGCAGCTCGGTGCTCCAGTAGGTGCGCAGGACCTGCGCCGCCCCCTCGCAGCGGCCGGGCGCCGCCGCCAGTACCTCGGTGGCCACCACCCGCGGCGCCGTGGCAAACGCGAGCACCGCAGCGCCGAGCCCGAGCAGCGGCCGGCCGTCCTCGGCAAACAGCGGTCCGAGCACGGCCACGTGGATGGGCGGGTGCTCGGCATCGCCAAGCTCGCCCACCAGCAGCACCGTGCGGTTCTCGTCGTCCTCGCTGGCCGGGGCCAAGATCGCCTGCTCGGGTCGCGCCGGGCTGCTCCCCTCGCGCGTCACGATGAAGGCGAGGGGCGAGAGCGCGGCCGCATCGATCTCCACGTCGAAGACCAGCAGCAGGCCGTCCTTGCCCCCGAGCTCGGGATCGTCGATGCGCGCGAGCTGGGCCGAGAGGATCACGGGTCTCGGGGCGACCGCGGGCGCGAGCTCGTCTCCCGCGTCGGCCTCGGGGGTGGGATCGGCCGGCGGCGCGGGCGGGCGACAGGCCACCGCGAGGCCGAGCGCGACCACCCATGGAGTGCTGCAAGACCAGGGCGCTGGCGACGACGACCGCACGCCCGCAGACTAGCGCACTCGCCACGGCGACCCACCCCCCCTCGGCCAGCGCTTGCGGTACCCTCCGCGAGGCCGTGCTGCACCTGCAGTCTCAGACCGAGGCAAGCTGGGAGGGCTGGGCCCTCGCGCACCTCGACGAGATCCTCCTCGATCACGCGCACTGCGAGAAGAAGGCGGCCGCGACGGCGATCAATCTCGTGTTCCGCTACACGCACCACGAGCGGCTGATGGAGCCGCTCTCGCAGCTCGCGCGCGAGGAGCTCGAGCACTTCGAGCTGGTGCTGGGCCACCTGCGCCGCCGCGGGGCGCCGTTCGTGCGGCTCGAGCCCAGCCCCTACGCGGCGCAGCTGATGCAGGCGTGTCGCCGCGGCGAGCCCCACCGGGTGATCGACACGCTGCTGTGCTGCGCGATGATCGAGGCCCGCAGCTGCGAGCGCATGCAGAGAATGCACGCGGCCCTCGCCGCGCGCTGCCACGCCGCCGCGCCCGATGCCGACCCCGCCCTCACCGAGCTCTATGCGAGCCTGCTCGCCAGCGAGGCGCGGCACCACGCCACGTATGTCGAGCTCGCGCGCGCGCTCGAGCTCGTGCCAGAGCCCGAGCTGCGCGCGCGCCTCCACGAGCTCGCGGTCCACGAGGCGCAGGTAGTCGCGCAGGCGCCCGCCGAGCCGCGCTTGCACAACGCGCCGCGCCCCGGCTGAGCCTCACTCGCGCGCGGCTCGTCGGCTTTGGCTTGGGTCGTCGAGCCAGCGCTGGATGAGGTCGCGCAGCCGCCGATGGGTGCGTCGATCCTCGGGGAGCTCGGCGAGCACACGAGCGAGTCGCTGCTCGGCGAGGGCATGGTCCCCCTCGGCCGCGAGCCCGCGCGCCTCCACGAAGCCCGCGCGCGCCACCAACCCCGGTCGACAGGGCCGCGCCGCGCAGCTGTCGAGCACGATCCGTGCTTCATCGATGGCCTCGCGAGCTCGCGCGCCGACCAGCTGCGCCTCCGCTCGTCCCACGCGTGCATCGTTGTCGAGCCCATCGAGCGGACCGGGCTGTGCTTGCATGATCTCCACCGCGCGCGAGAACCCCTCGAGCGCACGCGCGTGGTCCCCCGCGGCGAGCTGACCGTCGGCCTCGTTGAGCACGGCCCAGCCGGTGTCCACGTGATCGGGCCCGAGCGCCCGCTCGGCGATCGTGCGCGCGCGCCCGTACGACTCGAGCGCCTCGTCGTGCTGACCCACGCGCGAGTGCACGCGCCCGAGATCGTTGAGCACCAGGATGAGCCGCGGATGATCGAGCCCAAACTCCGCCTCCCACTGCGCCAGCACCCCGCCGAAGCGCGCGAGCGCCTCGCCATCCTCGCCCTGCTCCTCGGCCAGCTCGGCGAGCGCCAGCTCCACATGAGCGCCACCCGGGTTTCGCGGACCGAGCGCGTTGCGATAGCCCTCCCCCGCGGCCTCCAGCACCTCGCGCGCCCGCTCGTGCGCGCCCGTGCGCATCCATAGCCGGCCGAGCGCGAGCCGAGTCGTCGCCGTCGAGGGATGGTCGCGCCCGAGCGCGCGCTCCTTGAGCGACACGGCCCGCTCGAGGGCTTGCTTCGCCTCGGCGTCCTGGCCCGCGGCGAGGTGCACCCGCGCGATGCTGTCCTCCAGCGAGCCCAGCTCGGCCGTGCCCGCGTCGCCCAGCCGAGTGAGCACCGCACGCGTGCGCGTAGCCCAGGCCAGCGCCTCGGTGGGCTTCCCCGCGGCAACCCCGATGAAGTAGACGATCTGCGCGCCGATCTCCGCCCGCAGCCGATCGTCGCCGGCCGCCTCGGCCTCGAGGAACGCCTCCTCGAAGCGCGCGACCGTGTGGTGCGGGCCCTCGTCGGCCTCCGCCCCGATGCGCGCGCGCACCAGCAACGCGACCGCCAGCGAGGACCGGTCCCCCAGCGCGCGCGCGGTCGAGATCGCCGCGTCGATGCGCGGGATGTCGGGGTGCGTGACGTCCACGGTGCTCGCGGCACGGATGCGGGCCAGCTCGGTGCGCAGCGCAGCGAGCACCGCCGCCTCCCCCGAGGAGCGCGGGGTCTCGATGCGACGCTGCAGCCACGCCACGTCCAGGCAGCGCTGGGGGACCGGCAGCGCATAGAGCACCTCGAGCGGGCTCGGCTCGCCGCGCTCGGCGGGGCTGGTCAGCACGCGGAGCGTCTCGTCGAAGTAGGCCAGCGCCTCGTCGAGGCAGGCGCGTGACTCGAGCGCGAGCGCCTCGGTCGGCAGCGCGGTCTCGCTGCACGTCTGCTCGAAGGCGGTCTCCCAGTCGTTCGCGAAGCGATCGAGCTGCTGCTCGAGCAAGCGGTGCGTGTCGGCGCTGCCGACCGACGAGCGCCAGCGTGCACGCTGATCTTCCGAGCCCCACACCGCGATCATCCGCTCGCCCGCCGACGGACACGCCCGCGCGCCGGGGGCCGAGGCCAGCCACGTCACGGCCGACGTCACGCCTACGGCCGCGAGCAGCACGATCGCCGCCAGCGACCAGCGCGAGCGAGGCGGCTGCAGTGCATGCAGGAGCTCGCCGAGGCTGGGGTAGCGCGCCGCCGGGTCGGGCTGCAGGCCTCGCCGCAGCGCCAGCTCCACGCGCCGCGGAATTCGCTGCGACGGCCCCCCGCCGCTCGCCGATCTGCGCTGGGTTTCCTCGAGCAGCTCTTGCAGCGAGCGGCAGAACGCATACTGGTCGGCCGCCGAGGTCACGGGTCGTCGCGCCCGCTGCTCGGGCGCCATGTAGTGGGCCGTGCCGGCGCCCGACTGCGTTCCACTGGAGCTGCCGCTCTCGCCCCCGTCGGTCGGCAACCCCTGCTCTTGCGCGACCAAGCCGAAGTCGCCCACGCGAACCCGACCATCGCTGCCAACCAGCACGTTGTCGGGCTTGAAGTCGCGGTGCACGAAGCCGCGGGCGTGGGCCGCCTCGAGCCCGCGCCCCGCCGCGACGAACGCGTCGAGGATCTCGTCGATCGTGCGCACCCGCTGCGCACACCAGGCGCGCAGCGTGCCGCCCTCGACGTACTCCATCGCGATGTAGACCTGAGCGTCGAACATGCCCACGTGATGCACCGCCACCACGTTGGGATGGCTGAGCGCGGCCATGGCCCGCGCCTCCTTCAGCAGCCGCTCGGTCTGCGCGGGCGTGGCCCGGCGTCGGCAGAGCTTGAGCGCCACCGGCCGCTCCAGCAGCTCGTGCCGCGCCAGGTACACGACCCCCATGCCACCTTGCGCGATCAGGTGCTCGATCACGAAGGCGTCGTCGATGCGCGTGCCGGGGGCGAGCCGAGCGGGCTGGAGTCGCTCCATGAACTGCTCGGGATCGACATGCGGTACTCGCGCAAGGGCGCGGAGCTCGAGCTCGTCCGCGTCCTCGCTGTCCCACGTCTCGGGCATCTCGGGCATCGGCCTTTGGAACGGCGTCTCCGCTACGCTACTGCGTCATGGCCGGCAGCGACAGCCGCCGCCTTCGAGTATGCTGACGCCCGGATGCCGACGGCCGAAGACATCCAGTCGGCCGTCGAGCGGGCATGCGCGGAGCAACGCTTCGACGATGCGACCGCGGTGCTGCTGCGCGGCCACGGCCCCGAAATCCTCGGCGTGCTCGTGTCGATGGTCGGGGATGACTCGCTGGCCGCCGACGCCTACAGCCTGTTCTGCGAGCGCTTGTGGCGGGGCCTGCCCAAGTTCCGCTTCGAGTGCGCGTGCCGAACGTGGGCGTACACCATCGCCCGACGCTCGCTCTACGACGTGCTGCGCAAGCGACGGGCCGCGGCCGAGATCCCGGTCTCGCCCTCGGGGCTCCCGGAGATCGTGCAGCTCGCGGCCAGCTCGACGGCGCCTCATCTGCGGACCACCAACAAGCACGAGCTCGACACCCTTCGCGCCACGCTCTCGCGCGACGACCAGCTGCTGTTGGTGCTGCGCGTCGACAAGCAGATGGCGTGGAGCGACGTGGCGCTCGTGCTCGGCGACGACGAGCAGACCCCCGAGCAGCTGGCCAGCGCATGCGTGCTGCTGCGCAAGCGCTTCTCGCGGATCAAGGCGCGCCTGACCCGAGAGCTGCGCGCGGCGAGCGAAGCCAAGCGCTCGGGCACCTGAGCCCGTCGCGGCTCGGTCCTGCGCTCGATCCCCGGCGAGCCGCGTAGCTGCGGGGGCGAGGTGCGGTGCTGCATCGACCTTGTAGGCGTAACCCTGCGCCGGGTGTGACCGCCCGCTGGAGAAAAAAAACGCGGGGCGGTCACAAGCCCTGCGAGGCCCAGTCTGTTTGGTCGCCGACGACCCATAACGCGGTTCGACCGCGGTCGTCACCCACCGACCAACCAAGGAAACAAGGATCGTGACCTCACAATTCGTCAATTCGATGCTGCGCGTGACGCTCAGCGCAGCCCTCCTCCTCCCCTCCGCGGCCGTGCTCGGTGCGGGCTGCGGCCAGGCCGATCCGGATGCCACCAAGGCGCTCGGAGCAAGCATGGCCGAGGTCGGGGCCAAGCCGAGCAAGCAGTCCAAGACGCCCACGGCCGCGCCGAGCAAGACCGCCCCCGTCGGCAAGACCGCCCCTACCACCAAGGAGGGCGAGATCGACATGAGCTACATCTTCAAGGGTAGCGCCGCGGACCGGGCCAAGCTGAAGCTCGCGACGTTCCGCGAGGGCATGACCGACGAGGAGAAGCTCGCGTTGGTCAAGCGCCTGAGCAAGGTCGTCGAGAACATGCAGGCGGCCGATGCCAAGGAGCGCATCACCGCGATGCCCCAGTCGGTTCGCGACGGCGCGGCGGTCTGGAACAACCTCAACGACAAGGCCAAGCTCGATGCGCTCGAGGAGGCGGTCCGGGATCCCCGTCCCGGCGGCGACGGGAGCAACTGGGCCGCGGCCGCGGTGGGCATCGCCGTCGCGGCGTTCGTCTATCAGGTCGCCAAGGACGAGAAGTGGATCAATGACAAGGACCTCCGCGATCTCTCTGTCCGCGAGTTCACGCAGGCCCAGCTCGACCACACCGCAGCCCTCGGCAACTCGCCGCTCATGATGCCGGGGCGGCAGATGGGTCGCTAGACCCGAGGTACCACGATGACACCTCGCATCTCACGGACAGCCAAGGTCCTGCGCGTCCTGTTCTGCGCCGCGTTCGTTGGGCACTTCACGCTGGTCGGTCTGCTGCTCTCCCCCGCCAATCCACTGGTGGGGGTCGCAGGACCGGTCGCATCGCTCTACCACAACGGGGCCACCTATCAGAACTGGCACCTGTTCAGTCCTGATCCCGGGATCAGCTCGACCTTCCTGTCCGTGAGGTGCTGGACGCCCGAGGGCGTGACCACGTGGATGGATCCGCTCGATCACATCGAGCCGCTCGCGAGCGCGGCCGACCGCACGCTCGACATGAAGCGCTCGCTCCAGCTGCGGCGCTCGATGCCGATGAAGGTGTGGAGCGAGGCCGAGAAGCTCAACGCTCGCTGCACACAGGTCGAAGACGAAGCGGCGCGCACCGAGTGCATCATCGAGCAGCGCGCGCTGTTCGTGACCAGCACGCCCATGCGAGCGGCCCAGCGGGCTTCCTCGGCCGCATGCAGTGCGATCACCGACGACACCGCGATCGCGTACGAGCTCGAGATCGTACACACCCTTCCCAAGCGCTACACCGAGCGGGACGACCCCCGGCCGTTCGGCGAGGCCCAGCGCATCGAATTCGAGGAGCCGTTCCTTGTCCACTCCAACTGAGCCCCAACCCCGCCTGCACGCCGATCTCAGCCATGCCGCCGCGACGATCCAAGGCTGGTATCGGGCGCTCACCGAGCGAGAGATCGCTCCCGGCTCACGCCGCCTGCTGCTGTGCGCGATCGTGGTCTGGTACCTCGTCCAGACCCTCGCGCTCGTCCCCTGGTGGGACAGCTTCTGGGACCTGCAGGGGTTTGCCGCGGTCGACACGTTCTCCGATGTGGGCCCGGGCGACTTCATCAATCACCCCGAGGTCCGCGGCTACTGGCCGGCTGCGGTCGCGCTGTTCCTCTTGATCGGGATCGTGACCCTGTGTCGCCCCGACAGCGCGATCTGGCCGCTGTGCTTCTACTTTGCCGCGCGCAACGTGGAATCGCTGTGCCCGCAGCTCACCGACGGCGGCTCGAACCTGATGCGGCTGCTGATGCTGTACCTCGCGGTCGGCAACGTGCTGGCCGTCCCCGAGAAGCTCGGGGTTCCGGTAGGCGCGTGCGCTCGCAACCTCACGCTAATGGCGTGCCGCGTCCAGATCGTGCTCGTGTACCTCTGCGCCGGCCTCTACAAGGTCACCGGAAGTCTGTGGACCAACGGGATGGCGCTCTACTACATCGTGCAGAGCGACTATGCCGTCGACTCGATCCTCACGGACACGCTCTCGGTGCCGCTGATCTCGTTCGTGGCCTGCTACAGCGTGCTGGCGTTCCAGCTCTCGTTCCCGTTCCTCGTGTTCTCGCGCTTTCGCAAGCTCGCGCTCCTGTTCGGGGTGATGTTCCACGTGCTCATCATCTTCACGCTGGGGCTCACCTGCTTTGCGCTGGCGATGATGCTCTCGTACATCGCGTTCGCCCGCGGTCATGAGACTCGCTTCCTCGATCGCTCGCTGCACGCGAGCGAGCCGGTGGAGATCGAGCTGCGACCCACCCGCGCGGCAGGAATGGTCCGCGGGCTCGCACGGCTGGCGGGGAAGCTCACCGTCGTCCCGACCACCGCTCCGGGCGCGGCCCCGGGCGATGCGCTGCAGCTGCTGCTCAATCGCAGCCACGCCACGCGCTGGCTCGCGCCCGTGTGGAGCGTGCTCGCCTACGTGGGCGTGCTCGACCTCATCGGCCGCCGCCTCGGGCTGGGGCTGCCCGCGCCCGCGCCCGCGGAGCCGCTCGTCGCTCGTTGATCACGAGACCACCACCTCGGGTCCGCGGGGGCCAAACAGCAGACGCGCCAGCTCCGCCGTCCACTGGCCCTCCGCGGACTCGTCGACCGTCAGCCTCCCCGTCGTCGTCGCCTTCACGATCGCTGCGATCGGCGCGGAGGCCTGACGCCCCGCCCGCAGCGTCTCGAGCAGCGTGGCCCAGGCCGGCTCCGCGCCGGTCCGGGCGACCCAGCGCTCCACGCGGGCGGCGAAGCGGGGCTGCGGTGGATTCGGATACTCCGCGGTGTGGGGCGGGCCGAGCTCGTTCATCGCCCGCAGCACCGTCTCCTTGCGCTCCTTGAGCGTCAGCCCCTGCAGCTGCGCGGGCGCGATCGGGCGCCCGAGCCAGATGTCCTGCGTGCCGTGACCCACGGGGAAGTCGATGCGCTCCGCCAGTGCCTCGCGCGGCAGCCCGCCGGTGAAGCGGACCGGCACGATGCACAGCCCGGCCGCGACCGCACCGTCGAGGATTGCTCCGCTCACCTGCGAAGTCGCGCTCGTGCACGCGAGCGAGCGCGTGCCCTCCACGTGCACCAGCATCGAGCGCTCGTTCCCCACCACCCGCGCCAGCAGCTGCGCGAGCAGCTGCGGCAGCGCGCCCGGATCGGCGCGGTCGAAGAACGCCAGCGCGCCCGGATCCGTGGCCCCCGGCCACGAGAAGCTGAGCTCGTTGAAGCGAGCCATCCACGTGCCGCGGTGCTCGACCTTGGCGATCGTCACGCTGGGAGTGCCCATCAGCCCGCCGACCGCGGTGGCAAACACCAGCGACTCCAGCGCGACCTGGTGATTGGCCAGGTAGACCACCCCCTTGCCGCGCAGCGCCGCGGTGGCGGCGGGATCCTCGAGGACGATCCTTCGCACGAAGCGCTCGATGAGCCCATAGTGGAGGTCCTCGCCCGGCCAGCCCTCGAGCCCGAAGTGCTGGGCCCAGAACGAGCGCACCGGCCCGAGATCGAGCGCCTCACGCACGCCCTCGTCGGCCCGCACGAAGCGGGTGAGCGGCAGGCTCGGTACCCGCGCGACGTCGCCATCGCTGCGGATCTCAGAGGGCGCAGCGCCGCTCTGCTCGGCGACCGCGGTGAGCCACGGCTCGGCGCGTCGGGTCGCAAATGGCGAGTGCCCACCGTCGGCGTGCTCCCAGCGGCGAGTGAGCGTGTGACGACGTGCCTTCTGCGCGTAGAAGGCCGCCCGCCGTGCCTCGGGCCGCGAGCGTGCGTCCATCAGCGCCACGATGTTGCCGGGCGTTTCGAACGCGCCCGACGGAACATGCGAGCCCGCGCGCTCCGGCCCGTGCTTGGCCCGCGGCGCTCGCTGACCCTCGGGCACCGCCCCGTCGACCACGCGGATCGGCAGCTCGACGAACTGGTAGATGCACAGGCCGTCGCACCACAGGTAGCCCTTGGCGCGCAGCAGCAGGCCTCGCTCGTCGTGCACGATCTCCACGACCTCGATCTCCGAGGTGATGAGCGTGCGCGAGGGAATGATCTGCCCGCGGTACTTCCACTTGTGGCGCACCCCGGTGGCGATGGCCTCGAAGCGCGGCGCTTCCATCCCGCGGGCGAGCCCGCGCTCGATCACGTAGGCCTGCACCAGCTGCACCAGCGCGGCCAGGCCCAGCGAGCCCGGCTGCACCGGATCTTGATAGAAGTGACTCTTGAAGAACCAATCGCTGGCGACGACGTCCTTCTCGCCGCGCATGCGACCGAGCTTGGCCTCGCCCGCCTCGGGCCAGTAGCCGGTGATGCGATCGAGCACGAGCTGCGGTCCGCACGGCAGGCGCAGCTTCCCGCCCGTGAAGCGCTCGGGTGGGTCGCGGCGCAGGTCCACGTGGTAGTCGCTCGGCGCCGTAATGCGCTCCACGTCCGCCGGCCCCTGCCCCATGCCCTTTTGCTGGGCCAGCCCGGCGCCGGGGAAGAAGCCGAACACGGTCTTCAGCCGGTAGACATCCACGTCGCCCAGGCGGCACACGACTTCGAACCCCTCGATGATCGTCGCGCCCGATCGCGAGATCTGGTTGATCTCGACGCGGGTGCGCAGCGTGCCCGAGGTGGGGACGAGCTCGGTGAGCACCTCGCCCTCGCCGTCGAGGTTGCGAAAGTAGAGCTCCTCGTCGACCGTGAGCGCCGAGCCCACGAAGCTCGCCAGCCAGCCGCAGGGCTGGAGCGCCGCCTCGAGCAGCACGCAGAACGGCATCACGCGCGAGCCGTTCGAATCGAAGTACCAGGCGTCCTCGGGGATGTCCCACGCGATCTCCACCGCGGAGCCGACCTTCATCCCAAAGATCTCGCCCTCGATGTCGGTCACGCGCGACATGAAGTGATACGGCGCCCCCGGCAGGCGGGCCACTTTGGTGCCGCCGTCGAAGCGAGCGTAGCCTGGGCCAAACGCCTCACTTGGGCGGCCCCACGCGCAGGCCAGCAGCGAGCGGTAGCCGAACGCGAAGCCCTCGATCACCGCCACCGGCTCGGGCTCGACGTAGCGCGAGAGCTCGGGCAAGCGCGTGTCGAGCGGCCAGTCGGGCACCAGGCGAAAGCCCATGCGCCGCGCATAGAAGCTCTTGAGCCCGTCTTGGGTGCCCAGCAGATCGGCATAGATCGTGGGGTACGGGCCGTCCTCCACCGACTCGACGAACAGCTCGCACACCAGCAGCTTCGAGCTCGGGATCGTCTGGCCGCGGCAGCGCAGCGGGACCGTGTGCTCGGGGACGGGCTCGAAGCGCCAGCCGTCGCGGTCGAGCGTGTGGCCCAGCGCCGCGAGGTAGAACGACATCGCCTGCAGGCAGCCCTCGAGCATCAGCGTGCCCGGCATGCAGGGATCGTTCTTGAAGTGCCCGTCGAAGAACCAGTGCTCGGGTCGGATGTCGAGCTCGATCCGCATGTAGCCGCGCTTCCACGGGCCGCCCCGCGGGTCGAAGTGGCTGATGCGATCCATGAACAATTGCGGCGGTCCCTGGATCGAGGGCGGGCGCGTGTGCGTGGCGAGCTTCTCGAAGCCCGGGCCAAAGCAGCGGGCTCCGTCGCCGCGCGCGAACGCGAGGATCTGCGCGGCGTCGAAGGACTCGTGCTGGCACTCGACCCGCGGGGGATCGAGCCGCATCGTGCGATCGTGCTCCGCGCCCGCGGCCTCCCACAGGATCCCGCCGGAGTCCTCGAGCTCCTTGGTGGTGAAGAAGCCGGCCTGGCCGTTGCGCACGCACAGCACCGGCCGCCCGTCGACCACGCAATCGTAGTGGAAGAAGAACAGCCGGATCGGGCCCTGGTTGGCGTGACCGTCGATCGTGATCGCGTAGGTCATCGTCTCGCCAACCATCGGCAGCGCGCCGCGGTAGGTCAGGTCGCAGCCCAGCAGCCGATAGGCGCGCTCGCCCGCGTTGCTCAGCAGGTCGATCCCCATCCACGAGATCAACATGAGGTCGGCCTGACCCGACTCGATCATCAGGCCGGGCGGGACGCGATCATCGTCGCGGACGAACCACTTGTCGGGCGTGATGTCCGTCTGGGTCCACATCGTGCCCGTGCCCAGCACGCCCGGCTCGGCGTCGCAGCCGAGCACGCGATCGGCCAGCAGCAGCGGCGGCTCGGGCATGCGGCACTGCACCGCGTAGCCGTCTTGCGCGCGAAAGCGGTCGCCGTAGATCGCGGAGATCGGACCACTGCTGTGGATCTCGAGGTCGAGACGATCGAGCTTCGGTCCGGGGAGGGAGTCGAGCTCGGGGACGGGCTGGTGCTCGGGGAACGGGAATGGATTGGCTGCGATGCGCAGCGCGGGCGGTGTGGGGCGCTGCTCGGGGGATACGGGCGGTGGGGTCTTCGTGATCGCTGCGGGCGCGGGGACGGGCGCGGGCGCAGGCGCAGGCGCGGGCGCAGGCGCAGGCGCAGGCGCGGGGACGAACGCAGGCGCAGCCGCCGGCGCGCTCACGCTCGCGCGGCCGAGGTAGCTCGACAGCTGCTGCATCGCGCGCTGCTGCCCCGCGAGGAACTGCTCGTGCAAGCGCTGCTGATCCGCAACGAAGCGCTCGTGCGCCTCGATCAACCGCTGATGCTGCGCCGCCAGCCTCGGCAGCACCCCACCTGCGCTCGCGGCCGGAGCCGGCGTGGGCATCGAGCCCATCGAGGAGGGCGGAGCGGGAGGAGCCTCGTCCTCGCCGACCGACACGGGCGGAAGCGAGGGCGCAGGCGCCATGGTCTGGAAGGTCACGGACTCGGAGCGGGACATGGAGGGTTCACGCGGACCGGGCAGCGGAGGCAAGACCACCGGCGCCCAGTGGGCCGGCAGCTCGAAGGGACGCGCATCGGGATCACGCACCGCTCGTTGCAGGCGCTCGTTGAACGCGGCCACATCCATCGGCACCCCGACCGCGGCCAGCTGCGCCAGCGCCTGCGCGGCCGCGAGCAGTGGATCCACGCCGTAGCGATCCAATGCCACCACTCGGTGGTCCTGGCCCTCGAGGTTGCGAGCGATCCATGAAGCGAGCGACGAGCGCGGGCCGCAGGTCACGAACACGCGCACGCCGTCCGCATGGACCTGACGCACCACCTTGCGAAAGTCGATCGTACCCGTGGCTTGATCGAGGAGGGCTCGGGCCACCGCGCGCTGGCTCGGCACATAGGACCGAGCGGAAGCGGTGCCGTAGATCGCGACACCTGCAACCTCGTGCATCGTGCGTGAGTGCAGCGCCTCCCACTGCGCGCCCACGTGGTGCAGCTCGGGCACGTGGGCCGCGAGGCGATAGTGGATCGGCGTCACCGCGTGCGACCCGAGCGCTGCGGTCAGGCTCTGCATGGCGGCGGGCGACCCAGCCACGACCATGTCGTCGTCGGTGTGAATGATGGTCGCGTAGGCGCGCTCGAGCCCCGCGAGCGCACGCTCGACGGTCGCCACCGGTGCCCGCACATGAAGCACCGCCCAGTCGGCCTGCTCGCCCCACGCGCGCGACACGGCCTCCATCGCGCCTCCGAGCTGCGTGTCGAACAACCCCGAGGCCGCTGCATCGACTTGCAGCGCGTGCAGATCGGACCACACCCCCGCCGCGAACAGGGCGTTGGTCTCGCCCGAAGACAAGCCAAACATCGCATCAGGCGCGAGCCCCAACACCTGCTTGGCCAGCGCCGCGTGGGCCTGGCACAGGATCGAAGCGCCCCACAGATACTCGAGCGGCGAGTCGGGCTCGCGATCGTCGTACAGCCAGTCGCAGCGCAAGGCCGGAGCCAGCTCGGGAAAGGCGAGGAGCAAGCTGCGGCCCATCCCCGGGTACGCGCCACCCGCACTGTCGAACGCGAGCGCCAGCCCACCTCCGATGGGTGCCGTGCCAAACGCGATCCCCTCGCCCTTGGGATCGCGTCCCTCGCGAAGCATCGTGAGCGCAGCCTCCTGCAGCGCGGCCAGCCGCGAGCGCGGAGCCGCGAGCGCGAGCACCACCGGGCCTTCGCCCGCGGGCGCCTCACGAAGCCCGAGGAGCAGCGCCTCGCGCGTCGGCGCCCGCCAGATCCACACCTGCGGCGGATCGGCGGGGAGCCACGAGCACCCGCGCGCCTGCGGATCTACGGACACGTTCATTCGCTGCGCGGCGGCCTCCAGCGTGGGCACTGCGAGCTCGAC
>JBFIJN010000141.1:0-17719 GCA_041600735.1 Nannocystaceae bacterium | reverse complement strand
CAGCGGGCCGCAGGGCAAGGCGCGAGGAGGGAGTTTGTCGGGCACAAGTGACTGACGAGCAACGCGGCAATGCGGCCCGGGGGCGGTGTTCACCGCTCGCGTGGCAATGAGGGACACCCCCTAGCCCCCGCCTCCGCCGCCCTCGGCGAGGCCATCCGCCGCCCCCTCGCCGCCGTCGAGCTGGACGCTGCCGTCCTGGCTAGGCTCCTCGGTGGGTGGCTCCTCGGTGGGCGGCTCCTCGCTCGGCGGCTCCTCGCTCGGCGGATCTTCCTGCGGAATCTCTTGGCCCGCGGAATCCTGCGAGGGCTCCTCGGTCGAGGGCGGGTACTCGGGCGGATCGTCGGAGGACGGATCGGGCTCGGGAGGATCGCGCGGGCTCGGCAGCGCCGACCTCCCCGAGTCCTGGGGATCGAACGGCTGCACGTCGAGGGGCTCACCGATCCTCGGCCCCTCGCCGCCCTCGTCGTCGCCCTTGTCGTCGCCCTTGTCGTCAGCGGTAGGCTTGGGCTTGGTCGGCTGCTTCTTGCGCCGCTTCTCGTCGCGCTCGCGCTGCTTGGCGCGCTTCTCCGCCCGCGACTCGCGGCGCGAGACCGACTTGATCCCGATGAAGCGCGGTGCCGACAGCGGACCCTCGAGCTTGAACCCCAGCCCCTCCTCGGGCGGATCGAGCTTGGTCTTGGGGTTGGCGGTCTGGATCATGAACCGCATCGGCTCACTCTCCGACTGCAGCTTCTCGCTCAAGTTGAACTTGAGCACCATCTCGAAGCGCGACTTGCCGAACGGATCCTTGAACGTGAGCGAGCCCGACAGCTCGATCCATACATCGTCGCTCTTGGTCTCGATGAGGCCCTCGGTGGTCGCCACCCCGTCCTCGACCACCATGCGCCCCGAGAGCGTGCCCATGTCGATCTCGGGGATCACCACGCCGCTCTTGAGCGCGGCAGAGCCGGGCACGTAGAGCTTCTCGATCCCGTCTCCGATCGTGCAGGCCGCACACGTGATCTCGATGGCCCCGTGCGCCTTCGCGAACAGGTTGTCGGGCATGGTGAGGTCGACCTTCAGCGCCAGGATCCCCCGCAGCGGGGCGTTGAGCGCCTGCGCCGCCTTGGGCACGCCGTAGAGCGGCAGGTCGGAGATCTCGAGCCCAAACGAAGACTCGTCGCTTCCGCGCGAGTAGTGCCCGGTGACGCTTCCCTCGGCGAGCTGCGCCTCGAGGCTCACGTCGATGTTCCCCACGAGCAGCGACAGCAGGCTGATGTCGACCTCGACCTCGTCGATCACGAACTTCGTGGGCACCTGCCCCGCGCGCGAGGGCGCGAACGTCCACTGCACGTGCTCGAGCGTCACGCCCCCGAACGGCGAGATCGAGATGTCCTCGATGTCGACGATGTAGCCGCGCGCCTTGGCCTCGTGGCTCAGGCGCCACGCGAGCGCCCGCGTGGGCAGGCTGAGCCAAGCGAACATCACGAAGAACAGCAGGCCGAGCCCGCCCCACACCACGAACTTGCGAAAGTTGCGGCGCAGGTTGCGAAGCCCGCCCCCGCCGCCCGGCACCTTGCCGCGCGTCATGGTGAAGTTGGGTAGCTTGACGGTGAGCTTCACGATCCCTCCTCCTCGTCCCCCGCGGCCGCCCCCGCCGCGGCCTCGGCCCCGGGCTGGCCACGCCGCTCCCAGGTCGCGATCGTCACGTCGACGTTGAGGCGATCCTCGGCGTTGCTCGGCGAGCGGATCAGCAGCCCCTCGGTCACCACGATGTGCCCGGGCTTGCTCTCCACCTTGGCGAGGAACTTGATCAGATCCTCGAGCGTCACGCTGCGCAGCTGGAACTTGAAGCTGCGCTTGATGAGCCCGCTACCGAGCTCCAGCGCCGGGGTCTCCTCCTCGTTGGACACCTGCACGGTCTCGGCGACCGTCGCGGCCTCTTCGACCAGCGTGGAGAACAGCAGCGTCTTGTCCGAGATCTTGGCCTCGCGCTCCTTCTTCTGCGCGAGCCGCTCCTTGTACACCGCGCCCCGCGTGTAGACCGTGTCGAGCGCCTGTCGCGTGGCCGTGATCTGCCCCTCCATCTCGCGCAGCGACTTGTCGCGCAGATAGAGCAGCACGAGCGTGCCCATCATGAAGAACACGAGCACCAGCACCATCACGTAGGTGCGCTCGCGCGGCGTGAGCCGGTCGAGGAAGCCTCCGCCCATGGGATTCTTCGCCATCGCTCAGCCCTTCTCCCCTTCGCCGCTGGCGGCCGCGTCCGTCTCTGCTTCGGGCGCCGCGTAGTAGCAGCCGTTGTCCATGATCATCTCGAAGCTCTTGCGCGCTTCGCCGCGCACCTTGCCGTTCTGGATGTTGGTGATGCAGCCGTTGAGCTTGAGCCTCGAGTTGAGGCGATCTTGCGCGGTCGAGGTGTTGGCCTCCACCTTGAGCTCGATCTTGCGCTCGCGGATGTCGACCGTGCCGAAGGTGAGCTCGTCGGACATCACCACCCCGCGCGAGGGATCGACGAGCTCGGCCTTCTTCTTCTCGCCGGCCGCCGCAGCGCCTTCCTGGGCCCCTTCGCCGTCCTCGTCGCCGTCCTCGTCGCCCCGCTCGAGCGGCTCTCCGGTCTCGGGGTTGGTGCCCGTCAGTGGCTGACCCGTCGCGGGATCGATCGCCCCCGCGGCCCCCGGCGGCGGGACCTTGCCCAGATCGCTGGGCGTCGCGGCCTCGACCACCATCGCCAGCACCTCGAGCGCACCCTTCTCGGGCACCAGGCTGGTGAGGTCCTGGCCGTCGACCTCCGCGAGCTTGCCGTCCACCTTCGAGGCCGTGAGCGACTCGCCAAACGTCTCGCGGGTCGCCGTGGCCAGCTCTTCGTCGTAGGCCGCCTGCTCGGCCTCGAGCGCCTTCACCTGCGCGATCGTGTCGAGCGCGCCGAAGGCCATCACCGCCACGCCGATCGCGACGAGCGAGGACATGCGCTCCTGTACCCAGCTGCCTTCGCCCTGGCCCGTGCTCGTGTCGTGCAGCTGCAGCAGCGGGCGCTTGGCGGCCCCGTACGCCGCGCCCAGAGCCGCCGCGAGCCCGGAGACGTCGCGCCCCGCCGTGCCCTTCACCAGCAAGCCGTTGGCCTGCATGCGATCGACGGGCAGCCCGGTCTGCTCCTGCAGGTAGGGCACCAGCCCTTGTAGCGCCGCACCCCCGCCCGCGAGCGCGATCTGGGTGACCTCGAGCTTGTAGGTCGCGCGCAGCCACACCCGTGTCTGGCCGATCTCGCGCAGCACCGGCTCGAGCGCGCGCGCGACCACGCGGCCCGCATCGAGCTGCTCCTCGTTCATCTGCTCGAGCCCGTGGTGGGGCAAGAATGCGTCGCGATGCTTGGCCGTCTCGGCCTCGGCCATCGGCAGGCCATAGGCCTTGGCGATCGCCGCGGTGATGTGGCGACCGCCGCGACGCGCGGAGCGGATCGCCCGCGGACCCTTGGTCCCCAGCGCCACCAGCTGCGTGCTGCCGTGGCCGAGGTCGACCAGCAGCGTCACCGGCTCGAGGCCGCCCTGTGCGAGCTCGGGCGACAGCGGAGTGGCCGGCGGCTTGGCGGCGATCTGGGCCATGGCCACCGCGCCGGAGGTCATCATCTTGAGCTCGATCCCGGCGCGCTTGAAGATGTCGAAGATCGGATCGACCTTCTCGCGACGAGCGGCTGCGACCAGCGCACGCCCTCCCGCCCCCGGGGTGGGCACCACCACGTGGCCGTGCAGCAGCTCGTCGACCGGCACGGGGAACTGGCCCTCGGCCTCGAAGCCCACCGCCTGGGTGATGCGACGCTCATCGGAGAACGGGAACGACAGCACGCGGTAGCTGCACAGCGTAGGCGGCAGCGCCAGCCCCACCGGGCACGACATCAGTCGTCGCCGCTTGAGCGCGCCCAGGGCCACCGTGAGGACCGTGCCGAGCGGATCGACGTCATCGTCGTCGGCCTCGGAGCTCGGCCCCACGGGCTCGCTCCACATGTCGGTGACCTGCACTCCGCGGACGCCCGCGGAGACCACCACCCCCTTCACGTGATGCGAACCAAGATCGATGCCGACGAATTTCTGGGCCATCGTCTCGCTACTCCTCTCGCAGATACAGCCACGCGCCCTGCCCCTGGCTCTGGGCGCGCTGGAATTTCAGGTCGTAGACCGCCGTGAGGCGCTTCTTCACGGCGCCGACCTCGGTGATGACCTCGACGCGGTAGATGGTCTCGGGGGTCACCGTGGACACGTCCTGCAGCCCGCCCCAGGTGTCGCCGTCCTTGCTCCCGCCGTTGAGTCGCACTTCCATGCCCTCGGGGATCCGCGGCAGGCTCTGCGCCTCCTCGGCACTGCCGCCGAGCGCCGCGAGCGGCGACATGAACTGATCGGGCTGCGCGACCAGATCCTTGAACGCCTTCAGGTCCTTGAACAGCGAGAACTCGCGGCTCTCCACCACGTAGTTGGCCAGCGGCATGGTCTTGACGAGGAAGTTCTCGCCCTCGGTCTTCCACTTGTCCTTGTCCGAGACCGCGTGGCGCAGCACCAGCGCGATCTGCTCGGCGCTGGCGAAGTTGAGGTTCACCTTGCAGCCGCCGTAGACCGTGATCTCGTGGCCGAACGCGGCCATGAAGTCGTCGTCGATGCCCTCGACCAGGTGCAGCTCCTCGACGCTGTCGAGCCGAGCGTTGCGCTCGGTGTAGGGGTCGAACAGCTGGCGGTAGCGGTAGCTCTCGGGGCGAGAGCTCGCCGAGCGCAGCTTCACCAGGTCGAACACGTTGAGATCATCGTCGATGTAGTCGGCGAGGTTCCGCAGGATGTCGCTGCGCGAGTAGAATTGCCCGTCGGACTTCTCTTCTTCGAAGTAGGGGTCGTAGAGCGCGGGCAGCATCAGCGCCTCGAGCGTCTCGGTCACCCGCCCGGCGGGGTTGTCCTTGTCGTCGCGCTGCACGGCCAGGCAGTTGATGTTGATCTTGCCGCTCTCGGCCATCACTCGGTACTCGAACGTCCCGCCCGTGATCGCCAGCCCCGACAGCGCCGAGGTGTCGATGCCCACCAGCGCGCCCAGCCCCTCGGCGCCGTCCTCGGTGCCGAACGCCGACATCAGGTAGGGCGCCACCTGGGTGATGTCCATGGTGCCGGCGAAGTCTTGGAACTGCTTCTGGTTGAACACCATGCGCTGGATCTCGAACAGCAGCAGCGACAGCTGCATGGAGCCGCGCTGGATCTGCCGCGCGGTGATCTCGTCGCGCACGTTGATCGAGGCCTGCCAGTCGACTCGCGCCTGATAATTGAAAGTCGCGATGAACGGCGCGAGGATCGCCAGGCACGCGAGCACCATCAGCACCGCGACGCCCTCCTGGCGCGAGGCGGGCCGGCGCGAGGCGGGCCGGCCCGAGGCGGGCCGCGCGGGCGCTTGCTCGCGGGGGTCGCTCATTGTTGCCCCTTCGACAGGTCGATCTTCTCCTGCATCATGATCACGACCTGGGTCGTGAAGTAGACGATGTCGTCGCCGTCGAGCACCCCGAGGCGGATCTTGACCCGCGGCGGCAGGCGATCGGGCTGGAAGTCGAGCGCGGTGGTCCGCCACTCCTCTTGCCAGTCGAGGTCCTGCACGTTCCAGTACTTCACGTCGAAGCTCACCACGTCCTCGACCAGCACATAGGCGGGGTAGTAGCGCTCGAGATCCTCGGGTCGGTCGCCGGTGAGGCGCCGCGACTCACGACGGTAGAGGTGGGTGCGGGACTTGTCGTCGGGATCGGCGAGCAAGAAGTACTGGATCACCGACTGATCGCTCTCGTCCGCGTCCTTGCGCACGCGCAGGTGGGCAAACGCCGAGAACGTGATGGAATCCGAGTCGAAGCTGTCGCGCCCCTCGAACAGCGTGTAGTGCTTGGTGTCGTCGAGCGGCCGGTTGAACGACAGGTACGCCATCGAGAGCTCGCTCTCCATGCGCAGCATCCCGTTGCGCACGATGGAGTAGCGGTTCTGGATCTGCTCGCTGACCTCCATTGCGCGCAGCGTGCCGTTGAAGCTGCTCCACACCGAGACCATCAGCATCCCGAGCACGGCCAGCGAGATCATGACCTCGATGAGCGTCATGCCCCGCTGGGCGCTGCGCACGAGCCCGCGTCGCATCACTTGATGCCCCCTCGGCTGGCGCCGCCGCCCGGTGCCGTCGGGGGACCGCCGCCGCCGGGCCTGGAGGAGCCTCCACCCCCGCTCGGTCCGCGACCGGGGCCGCTCGCGCCCGAGCCCTTGCCGTCGTCGCCGCCGCCGTCCTCGCCGCCATCGACGTCTTCCTCGCTCACCTCACCGCCGAGCTGCGGCAGCGTCTTGAGCTTCTCGGGGTCGGTCCAGAACGTCGCGATGGTGAGGCACGCATTCTCGTCGTCGCCGCACATCCACTCGCTGGATTGTCGGGCGGGCTTGCCATTGGGGCTCCAGCGCACGGTGCACCAGGCCTTGCGGATCGCCTGCTCGATCGCCTCCTTGATGATGGGCCACACCATCCCCAGCATCCCGAACGCTTGGTCGCCGGCATCCTGGACCCCGAGGTTGTCGCCGCCGTCGGTCTCGGAGGCATCCTTGGCCTGCACGAGCTCGTTGTAGTCGGGCATCTCGATGAGATCGACCACGCACACGTACTCGACGTCGGGCCAGCCCTCCTCGGAGAAGTCGCCCTCGAAGGTCTGATCGTCGGTTCCCCAGCCGTCTTGCTTGAGCTGCCACTCGATCTCGATGAGCTGCCCCTCGGCCAAGAACGCCACCGACGAGAGCCGCCGCGCGTAGTCGGTGGCGCGCAGGCTGGCCATCTGCGAGCTGAGCAGCGAGGTGAGCGTGATCGAGAGGATCGCGACCGCCACCAGCACCTCGAGCAACGTGAACCCCGCTCCGGCCCCACGCGCCCGCCGAGCTCCGCTCGCTGCACGCACGGCCCCGCTCGCTGCACGCACGGCGCCACGCTCCGCGGCCGGCTCGCGTCCGGGTGCCTGCGGGGTGGCCATCAGAAGGTCCTCCGCTCGAGGCGCGTGCCCAGCTCGTCCTCTTCCTTGGTGGGGTCATCGAGCAGGACGAGGTCTTCGTGGCCATCGACGATCGTCACCCGCCCCGTGAGCGGCTGGACCTTGATCGTGTACTGCGCGTCGATCTCCTCGTCTTCGAGCTGGATGTGGGCCTCCTGCGTGCGCCCACGCGGAAAGAAGAACAGGCTGGCCTGGCCCTTGGTGATCGGGCGTAGATCGTCGGCCGTGCGTACGTAGCGGATCTTCACGCCCTCCGGCAGCTGGATCGGCTTGGCGAGGTCCGACAGCGAGCTCTCGTCGTCGAAGCTGTCGAACAGCGGTGGGCGCTGTCGCGGCACCGTGCGTCGCTGCGAGGCGTAGGGGTCGTAGCCGGCGTCGTCGGCCCCTCCTCCCGATCCCTCGGAGTAGACCTGCGCCTGCACCGAGCGGTTGTAGGACTCCTCCGCCCGCTTGTCGCGATCGGCCTGCTCTTGCAGCTTGCCCTCGTCGACCTCGGCGATCTTGCCGTCGCGATCGGTCGCCGGGAGGAACATGCGATCGTCGCCCTGCTGGAGCGCGATCGTGCCCTCGTCGAGATCGATGAGCAGCCGGTAGTAGTCGCCCGTCACGCGCGCCTTGTCGTAGCCATAGCGCACCAGGTTGGCGATCTGGTTGGTCGCGCGCGAGACCTCGGCATTGCGGCCCGCCCCGAACCCGATCACCGCCATGCCCACCATCAACGCGACCACGCCCATCACGATCATGATCTCGATGAGCGTCATCCCGCGCTCGCGACGACGGCGAGCACGGCACGGGCGGATGCTGGGGGGACGGGTGGCCACGGCGAGCTACTTGCCTTCGTCTTCCTTGGCGCTCGGATCGTCGTAGCTGGCGATGTCGTCGGCGGTCCCCATCTGGCCGTCGGGGCCGGCCGACATCACGTCGATCTGGTCCTTGTCGCCCGGGCACTTGAACTCGTAGTCGGTGCCCCACGGGTCCTTGGCGACCTTGTCGATGATGCCGGCGGCCTTGAGGTCTTGCATGGTCTTGGGGCACTTGCCGCGCTTGTTGACGCGGTAGGTCTCGATTGCGCCCTTCACCTTCACGACCTCGCTGCGGGCGGTCCCGAGCTGTGCGTCTTGGAAGCGGTTGAACGCCATGATGCCGATACCGCCCATGATGAGGCTGATGATGGCGACCACCACCATGATCTCGATGAGCGTCATGCCTCGCTGTCCGCGGCGTGCGGCGCTGGAGGCGACGACACCGCGGGGCCCGGAGAGTCTTCGGGCGGCGATGCCCACGCGGCGCAGGGTGCGGCGAAGCGCGATATTGGAGGTCTGCATGGATGATCCTTCCTTCTTGTGTAGCTGGCTCCGGGCTCTACGTCCCGGCCATCTCGGTGAGCATCATGATGGGCATCATGATGGAGAAGACGACGAAGCCCACCGCCAGGCCCATGAGCACGATCATGAGGGGCTCGAGCAGGCCGGTGAGGCGCTGGATGGAGGTATTGGTCTCGCGGTCGTAGGTGCGGGCCACGTCGCCGAGCATCTGCTCGAGCTGACCCGAGCGCTCGCCGACCGCGATCATGTGGGTGACCAGCGGCGGGAAGTGGCCGCTGCGCTTGAGCGCCGGCGCGATGTTCTCACCCTCGCGGATGCTGTCGCGCGCCTTGCTGATCACGTCCTCGAGCACCACGTTGCCGAGCAGCGTGCGCACGATGTCGAGCGCCTGCAACAGCTGCACGCCGCTCGATAGCAGCGTGCTGAGCGTGAGCGCGAAGCGAGAGATCGCGATCTTGCGCACCATCTCACCGAGCACCGGCAGGCGCAGCACGATCGAGTCGCCCGTCCAGCGCCCGGCCTCGGTGCGCCGCCAGCGACGGAACAGCCACACCGAGAGCCACCCCATGAGGATGATGGCCCACCAGTAGCCCGCGATCGCGTCCGACAGCCAGATCAGCAGCTTGGTGTTCCACGGCAGGTCGGCGTTCATGTCGGCGAACATGCCGGTGATCTTGGGCACGATGCCCACCATCAGCACCGTGATGATCACGGCGCCCAGCACCGCCAGCACCACCGGGTAGAGCATGGCGGAGCTGACCTTGTTCTTGATGTCGAGCTGCTTCTCGAGGAACTCGGCCAGGCGAAACAGCACGGTCTCGAGCGCACCCGAGGCCTCGCCCGCGCGGATCATGTTGACGTAGAGCTTGGGGAACACCGCCGGGTACGCGTGCATCGAGTCGGCCAGCGACGAGCCCTGGTTCACCTTCTCGGCGATGTCGCTCAGCACGCTCTTGAAGCGCGCGCTCTCGACCTGGTCGGTGAGGGCCGCGAGCGCCTCGGGCAGGGTCACGCCCGCTTGCAGCAGCGTGCCCAGCAGCTGCGTCATGCTGGCCACCATCTTGGGCGTGACGCGATCGAACAGCTTGCTGAGATCGATCTCTCGATCGCTGGCTCCGCCGCTCGCACGGGCGCCGCCCGAGTCGGTCGCAGCCCCGGCGGTCTCGTTCACCGCCGTCAGGTAGATGCCGTCGCGACGCAGCGTGGCCTTGAGCGCCGCCACGTTGTCGGCACTGGCCGTGCCCTTGACGTTCTTGCCCTTGGCCGAGAGCCCCGTGTACGCATAGGCCGGCATCGCTTCAGCCCTCCTCGGCGGTCACGCGCATGACCTCTTCGATCGACGTGTACCCCTGCAGCACCTTGAGCGCGCCGTCGTCCCGTAGCGTGCGCATGCCCTGCTCCACCGCGGCGTGCTTGATCTGCCCGGCATCGGCGTTGCGAATGGCCAGGCGGCGAATGTCCTCGGTGATGGTGAGCACCTCGTAGAGCCCGGTACGGCCCGAGTAGCCGGTGCCGCCGCAGCGATCGCAGCCGCCCACGCTGGCCGACCACACGGTGCCGGGTGGCGGTCCCTTGCGTCCGGTTGCCGTCGTGAGCGCGAGCGGCTGGCCGTCCTCGTCGCGCACCGGCTGCTTCAAGCACGGCTCGCCTGCGAAGAAGCGCTTGGCGTCGATGCCGAGATCCTCGAGCTCGGCCGCGAGCGGCGTGTGCGGCTGACAGCAGTACACGCACACCTTGCGGAGCAGTCGCTGGGCCTGCAGCGCCACGAGCGACGACGCGACCAAGAACGGCTGCACCCCCATGTCGACCAGGCGCGTGATCCCGGTGGCCGCGTCGTTGGTGTGGATCGTGGACAGCACCAAGTGACCGGTGAGCGAGGCCTGGATCGCGATCTCGGCCGTCTCCACGTCACGGATCTCGCCGACCATGATGACGTCGGGGTCGTGGCGCAGGAACGAGCGCAGCCCGCTCGCGAACGTGAGGTCGATCTTGGGCTGCACCTGCACCTGCGAGATGCCCTGCAGCTGATACTCGACCGGATCCTCGATGGTGAGGATGTTGAGGTTGGGCTGGTTGATCGTGGCCAGGCACGAGTAGAGCGTGGTCGTCTTGCCCGAGCCGGTGGGGCCGGTAACGAGGAAGATCCCGTGCGGGCGGTGGATCACCTCACCCACGATGCGCAGGTGATCGCGCGCCATGCCGATCGCATCGAGCGAGAGCGCCATGGCCGACTTGTCGAGCAAGCGGATCGTGATGCGCTCGCCGTGCGCGGTGGGCACGGTGGCGACGCGCATGTCGACCTCCTTGCCCGCGATCTTGCGGCGGATGCGACCGTCCTGGGGCAGTCGCTTCTCGGCGATGTTGAGCCCGGCCATGATCTTCACGCGCGCCACGATGCTCTGCATGTGGGCCTTGGGCGCGCGCTTGGTCTCGTGCAGCACGCCATCGACCCGGTTGCGCACAATGATCTCGCGGTCGCCGGGCTCGATGTGGATGTCGGAGGCCTTCTCCTTGCTGGCGTTGAAGATCAGGCTGTTCACGAAGCGGATGATCGGCGCGTCCTCGGCCGAGGCGTGCAGGATGTCCTCGTCCTCCTCGTCGAACGCCTCGTCCTTCTTCTCGAGGTCTACGTCCTTGGCGCGCTTGGAGTAGATCGTGTTGATGAGCTCGCCGATCGCGGACGACGGCATCAGCGTCACCTCGATCACCGCGTCGTACACCTGCTGCAGATCGTCGAGGTCGAGCAGCTTGGTGGGATCGGCAGCCAGCACCTGCAATCGCCCGGGCTCGGCCCCCTCGGGGGGGTGCAGGCGCCGCGGCAGCAGCATGTTGGCGCGCGCGTAGTTGATGGGCAGCTGCTCGGCCAGCTCGTCGTCGATCTCGAGCGCCGGCAGCGACTCGAGTGCGGGCAGCCCGAACTGCTGCGCCAGCGCCCGGCACACCTGCCAGTCGCTGCAGTGCTTGAGCCGCACCAGCGTCTCCCCCACGCGCTCGTCCTCGAGGTGCTGCACCGAGAGCGCCTCGGCCAGCGCCGCCGGATCGACGACGCCGTGCTCGATCAGGATCTCGCCCAGCGGCCGCGCGTCGGGGCGCAGCCCCTCGGGGGCCAGTCGGGGCAGCGCGAACAGGGGCGAGGCCCCGATGTCGACAGCTCGTTCCATGGCTCGATCAGGGGACGCGGGGAGGCGCCGGCGGCTTGCGCGGCTTGGTGGCGGGCTTGGTGGTCGGCGAGCTCGGCGGCGGCGGGGAGCTGCTCGAGTCGTCCTGGTCGTCGTCCTCGTAGAGCTTGGGGGACAGCCCCAGCTCGCCGGTGATCTGGTGCTGCTGGAGCTCGAGCTCGGCCGCGCGCGTGAACGCGTCTTCGACCAGCATGTGCTCGGCCTCTTGGTTGACCGTGGCCAGCAACCCGCTCTTCTTGCGGTAGTTCACGCTGGTCGAGAGGTCCTTGCGCTTGAACGCCGACTCGCGCTCGAGGAACTCCATGCGCTCCTCCATGCGCCGCTTGTGGATCCGCCGCGCGTCGTCTGGCGTCTCGAGGATGTGCGGCACCAGCACCATCATCAGGTTGATCTTCTCCTTCTGCTTGGTCTTGCGCTTGAACAGCCAGCCGAGCAGGGGGATCTGACCGAGGCCGGGCACCTGCGAGACGCTCTCGCGCTCGACCTCTTGCACGAGCCCACCGAGCACGATCGGCTGGCCATCGCGACCGAGCACCTTGTCGAGCTTGAGCCGTCGCTTGGTCGTCGTGACGCCGAGCGTGGGGCTGCTGCTCTCGATGTCGTTGTTCTCCATCTCGATGTCGAGCGTGACCGTGTCGCTGTCGTTCACGTGCGGCGTGACCTTGACCTTGAGGGTCACGTCTTGGCGCTGCACCGACTGCACGGGCACGAGCCCGCCGCCCTGGCCACCACCGGGGAACGCCAGCGCGCCCTGGGTGGGCACGTTGCGACCGACCTCGATGCTCGCCTCTTGGTTGTCGGCGGTGTAGAGGTGCGGCTCGGCCACCAGGTTGACGTCGGTGTCCTCCTGCACGGCCTGGATCACCACCCCGAAGGCCGGCACGTCTTGCCCGGTGCCGAGGAACTGCGCGGTGCCCTGCACCTGCGGGCCGAGCACGCCAGCGGCGATGCCGTTGAGGATCGAGGGGTCGAGCAGCAGCGAGTTCTTGGACTCGGGTGACGAGGCCACGAACCCGAGCGCATCGCCCGAGGCGCCGGCCGCATTGACGGGGAACGTGCTGCCGAAGTGGCCCGAGGCCCCGCCGCCGATCTTCTTGTTGATCGACAGCTCGAGCAGGTAGACCTCGATGTAGACCTGCTTGCGCTCGGCATCGAGCGCCTCGATCACGGTCCGCAGCGCCCTAAAGTCGCTCTGCGAGGCGAGGATCACCAGCGAGCGCGTGGCCGGATCGGAGGTCACCTTGACCTCGCCCGAGAACAGCTCGGCCGACTGCCCGGCGGGCGTCGTGTTCGCGCCGGCCGCACCCCCTCGCCCGCCGCCGCCGCCACGCGCTCCGCCCTGCCCGAGCTGGGTCAGCACGTTGGCGACCTCGTCGGGATCGGCGTTGCGAAGCTTGACCACGTTGATGCGCCCGCCGCCGCCCGCGAGCGGGACGTCGAGGCGCTCGACCAGGCGTCGGATCACCTCGTAGTCGGCCTCGGGCGAGACGATGATGAGCGTGCCCGTGCGATCGTCGACGATCACGCGCGAGAACCCCGGCTCGCTCCCGCTCGCGCCACCGCTGCCGCCCTTGCCCTTGCCCGCGGCGCCCTTCTTGGCCTCGCCCTCGCCGAAGATCTCGCGGATCATCGTCGCGGTCTCCTCGGGATCGGCGTACTGGAGCTGGAAGAAGAAGATCTTCTCGAGCCGCGTGTCCGACTCGTCGATCTGCCGCACGATGCGAAGCAAGCGGCGCACGCTCGCACCGGTGTCGGTGAGGATGACCAGGTCGCCCACCGCATCGACGCTGCCCTGCTTGCTCTTGAGCTTGTTGAGCAGATCGACGACGTCCTTGGGATCGCCCTTGGTGCGGTACAGCTGGGTGACGTAGCGATCGTTGTTGGGCGCGCGCCCGTCGGGCCCGTAGACCGGCAGCGTGCGCCCCTTGACCTCGGCGGTCTCGACGATCTTGAAGTACTTGCCCGAGGGCTCGACGGTGAGCCCCATCGTCTGCAGCGCCGCGTAGAACGCCGCGTAGGCCTCGTCGATCGTCACCGGCTCGGGCGAGAGGATCGTGACCTTCCCCGAGCGCGCCTTGAGATCGAGGATGAACTTCTGACAGGAGATGCTCATCATCCAGTTGACGAGATCCTGGAGCTCGGCCTCCTTGGGCAGCGTGATGCGGAACTTGGCGCCGCGCGGCTGCTTGCGGCAGGTGTTGTGACCCACGCCGCCGCCTTCGTCACCCGAGAGCTCGCCGCCCGAGGAGCCGGGGCCGGCCGCAGTACCGCCGGCCGTGCCTCCGCCCGGCTTGACCGGAGCCGAGGTCGGCCGCGTGGTGGAGGGTGGCGCCGCGCGCCCGCGGGTGGGCGGGGCCGCCGCAGCCAGCGACGGCACCGAAGCTCCGCCGAGGGCGGTGAGCGCGAGCGCAGCCACGCCACTAGCGGCGAGGCGGGACCAGCGAAAGCGAGCTCGCGAGGTCATTGAATCTGGATCTCCTTGGTGATGGTCTGGCCCTTGCGCTCGATCGAGACCGAGAGGTTCGATGCGCGCCGGAGCTTCGTATAGAGGCCCATGGCCTTGTCCATGGACTTGAGCTCCTCGCCATTGACCGCGGTGAGCATGTCACCGTTCTTCAGGCCGAGGAGCTTGGGCAGCGACCCGCGTCGGATGCCGTAGAGCTTGTAGCCGAGGATCTCGTCGTCCTTCTGCTTGGGCACGATGCGCGCCTGCTTGGCCAGCAACGCGGGGTTCGCCATCAGCTTCTCGACGAAGGCACGGTCGACCGTGCAGGTGTCCTCGGTGGGACAATTGATCGCCTCTTCGGCCCCGGGGATCGAGCGATCGTCGGGCTTGGGCTCGTCCTTGTCCTGGCTGAGCTTGGTCGGCTGGGCCACGACCGGCGGCGGAGCATCGTCGCCGAGCTCGAGGTACTCGAGCGCCGCGTTGTTGCGCAGGTGCACGAGCCCCTGGGTGATGCTCATCACCACCACCCCGCTGCGCACGAGATCGCCGCGCCCGAACAGCCCCGAGACGCCGACCTCGGCGTCGAGGATCGTCGCGAACGAGCGGTCCGGATCGGTCGCCTCCATCGTGGCCATCAGCCGCAGCGGCAGCCGCGACTTGGTCTCACCCGGCTGGATCAGCGGACCCGTGGGGCGCCCGCTCGCGTCGACGAGCCCGACCTCGGACTCGGCCACCGGTTCCTCGGGCACGCACGTGGGACAGAACACGTTGCGCTTGCGGATGCGCTCGCCCACCCGCTCCTTTTCCTTGGCCTTCGTCGCGTTCGCGGTCACGCCAAACGCCTCGTCGGTGAACGCGAACCCCTTGGGCTTCTTGCTGGTGAGGCCGCCCTCGTCCTCGTCGCTGCCCTCGTCGCCACCTTCATCGCCGGCGTCGCTGTCGTTCTCGTCCTCGGCCTCGGCTTGGTCGAACAACAGGCGCGCCCCCACCTGCGTCGTCACTGCGCTCGCCGCCAGTCCGCAGGCCGTGGCGATCCCCAGTGTCTTGACGACCCAGAAGTACTTCTTGAAGAGCGCTTCCATGGTGGTGCAGGGTGCCGAGAAGATGTCCGAAAGGTCACGAGAGCGCCAGGGGGAGCGGGCTAGTGGAGGATGCCGTCGCCGCCCTTGTCCGTGGCGGGCAGCGGCTCCTCGGTGCGCGCGGGCCCCGAGCGAAACGACTCTTCGGAGATGAACCCGGACTCGAGCTTGCGGTAGATGGTGCGGGTCGCGATCCCGAGCAGGTCGGCCGCGAGGCGCTTGTCGCCGCGCGTGAACTTGAGGGTCTCGAGGATCATGCGGCGCTCGACCTCCTCGAGCGGGGTGCCCACCGAGAACGTCACCTGGCGACCATGGCCCGCCTTGGGATCGCGCAGCTCGGGCGGCAGATCGTCGGCGCCCACCTGCGGGCCGCGGCACAGCACCACCGCGCGCTCCACCGCGTTCTCGAGCTCGCGCACGTTGCCCGGCCACCCGTAGTTGCCCATGAGGTGGAGCGCCTCGTCGGTGAAGCCGTCGACCGCCTTGCCGTTCTTGGCCGCGAACATGCGCAGGAAGTGATCCGCGAGCAGGGGAACGTCCTCGATCCGGTCGCGCAGCGGCGGGATGCGGATGGGGATGACGTTGATACGATAGAAGAGATCCTCGCGGAAGTTGCCGGCCTTGACCTCGTCGGTGAGCTCGCGATTGGTGGCGCACACCAGGCGAAAGTCGACCTTGGTCGTGCGGCCGCCGACGGGCTCGATCTCGCCCTCCTGGAGCGCGCGCAGCAGCTTGACCTGCACCGTCTGGGTGATCTCGGCGAGCTCGTCGAGGAACAGCGTGCCCTTGTCGGCCTCGAGGAAGCGACCGTCACGCTGCCGCACCGCGCCCGTGAACGCGCCCTTCTCGTGGCCGAACAGCTCCGACTCGAGGATCGACTCGGGCAGCGCGGCGCAGTTGACCGGGATGAACGCCTGCTTGTCGCGCGGGCTGTGGCGGTGGATGTAGTGGGCGAGCAGCTCCTTGCCCGTACCGCTCTCGCCGAGCAGCAGCACCGTCGCCGTGCTGTTGGCGGCTTGCCGCGCGATCTCGAGGGTCGCGCGCATCACCTGGCTGTTGCCCACGATCGCGCGGGTGGTGGCCGCTTCGAGCTTGGCCCGGAGATCGCGGTTCTCGGCCACCAGCGCGGCCTTGTCCAGCGCCTTGCGCACCGTTGCCACCACCGACGCCCGCTTGAGCGGCTTGCTGATGAAGTCGTACGCGCCGCGCTTCATCGCCTCGACCGCGGTCTCGACGGTGCCGTAGGCGGTCATCACGATCACCTCGATCTCGGGCGTGATCGCCTTGATCGCCTTGAGCAGATCATCGCCGCCCATGCCGGGCATGCGAAGGTCGGTGATCATCACGTCGACCGGCTTGTGGCGCACGATGTCGAGCGCCTCGCGCCCGTTGCCCGCGGTGAGCACCGACATCCCTTCCTTTTGCAGGACCTTGCCGAGCGCCTCCACGATGGAGGCCTCGTCGTCCACGATGAGGACGATGGGCGAAGACGGCGGCGTGCTGGTCGGCGTGGTCATGGCGGCTCCCGGGTTCCAGGCCAGGGGTGAGCAAGAAGCGCGCCCCCGCCGGAGACGTTTATTCTCAGGAGGTTATAGCCCATGCCAGGGGGGTCAGGGCGCCCGAATGTCACCGTGTCGGACCCGGCGTGACAAGGTGTCACGCGGGCTCCGTCGCCGGGTGCTCGGCATCGATGTACATCTTGATGTACATTGATGTCCCATGGCAAGCCACTACTCGATCGCGGAGGCGAGGAGCCAGATCTCGGCCATCATCGACAAGGCCGAGGCCGGCGAGGCGGTCCAGCTCACGCGCCGCGGTCGGGCGGTGGCCGTCGTCGTGTCGTGCGAGATGTTCGAGCGCCTGCAGGCCGGGCGCCCGCGCTTCGCCGACGCCTATCGCGTATTCCGCGAGCAGCACGCGCTGGCCGAGGTGGGGCTCGACGACGACTTCGCGAAGACGGTGCGGGATCGATCCCCCGGCCGCAAGGTGAACCTGTGACGCTCCGCTTCGTGCTCGATACCTCCATCGTGTCCGAGCCGATGAAGAAGGTGCCCAATACCGCGGTGATCCGCGAGCTCGAGCGCAGCGCCCACGAGTGTGCGATCGGGGCCCCGGTGTGGCACGAGCTGCGCTACGGCTGCGAGCGGCTCCCGCCCGGCAAGCGCCGCGCGGCGCTCGAAGCCTACCTCCACGAGGTGATCCATCCCTCGTTCGCCATCCTTCCCTACGATGAGCTAGCGGCGGCCTGGCACGCGGGCGAGCGCGCGCGTCTCGAGCGGGCGGGAGCCACGGCGCCGTTCGTCGACGGGCAGATCGCGGCCATCGCCAAGGTCCATGGGCTCGCGCTGGTGACCGCGAACGTCGCGGACTTCGAGCGGTTCGAAGCGCTCGAGGTGGTGAGCTGGGTGGGCCGCCCGCGGCGTCAGCCGCCGAGATCGAGCGCGGGCAGCACGCCGAGGTCTACCAAGAAGCGCCCGATCTCGCGGTGATAGTCGCTTCGATACACCTGCAGGATGTGGCCGCCGTCGAACGAGTACTTTCGCGGGCGGCCCCAGTGCTCCCACAGCCGACCGGTGTGCTCGGCGGGCACGAGGTTGTCGCCGCGGGCCTCGACGATCAAGCGAGCGTTCCACGGCACCTTGGGCTGATAGGTGAGCGGGCAGTGCAGCGCCCACGCGGCGCTG
>JBFIJN010000140.1:0-17798 GCA_041600735.1 Nannocystaceae bacterium | reverse complement strand
CGCGGGCTGGGCTAGGGCCGCCGGCTGGCCTCGATGGAGGCGGTCGAGGAGGCATCCGAGGGCTGCGCGGTGGGCTCGCCAATGCGGGCCGCGAGCGAGGCGTGGACGCGCGTCGCCATCTTCGGCCCGGCCGTCGAGACCGCGTCGACCACTCGGCCATGGCGCTCCACCCGAAACGCGTGCGGCTCGATTCCCTTGGGCGCGATCGCGGCGGCGAACTGCTCCGCATCGAGCTCGCGATCCCACACGGTGCGCCACACCACGATGCGCTCGCCGGACTCGTGCTGATAGATGCGCAGGCGATCGCCATCCCAGCCCGCGGCGGCCACGAACGCGAGCTCCGGCTCGACGCCGCGCTCGAGCAGCAGGTGGTGGATCGTCTGCTCACCCAGCACGTCCTCGTAGGCCACGGTCGCCTTGCCCAGCGGATCGGGGGCGTCGTACTCGTCCTCTGGCCACGAGGGGAGCGAGACGTTGACCGGGAAGTCCTGGTCGACCTTCGAGGGATGCATGAGCTGCTCGGTCGAGGGCAGCGGGGTACGGACCGCCCGCTGCACCGCGGCCCAGCCCCCCGCTTCGTAGCGGCGCTGAAGGAACCTGGCCCCGGCCCCGCATGGCGCCTCGGAGAGCGAGGCATGCACCTGCTGTGGCGTGGGATCGAGCGCGGCGATCGCCTCCGCATCGAGTCGGTCGAGCTCGTGCCGCACGTACAGCTCGGCGAGCCGCGCGTGCCCCTCGAGCAGACAGCGACGCACGCGAATCCCGTCGAGCAGCCCCTGGGGCTCGTAGAGCAGCTCGGCCACGCCGCCGGCCGCTTGATCGTAGAACACGTGGACGAGCTCGCCCGCGAGCGCCGCTTCCAGGGCCGCCGCGTCTTGCTGCTCGGCGTCGACGAACACCATCGCGCGCCGATCGGCCGCGTAATACACACGAACGTCGGGCAGGCGCACGGCCGCCGCATCCGCGCGCAGGCTCGCGACACTGCGGAACGGCGGCGTGGCCTCGAGGATCCCTCGCAGCTCCCACAAGACCTCCATGTGCTGGGTGCGCAGCCCGAGCTCGATCCGCGCCGGGATGTCCGACGCGACGTCCTCACGGTGCTTGCGCTCCACGGCGAGCTTGGTGGTGTCGATCTTGATCCCGGTGGTGCGAAGCTGGCGAGCGACCTTCTGGATCAAGCGCCCCTCGTCCGTGCTGGCGGTGGGCTCGACGGGCAGGGTGCTCGGCGTGGGAGTGCAGAGCGCCCCGCCCATGCCGAGCGCGGCGACAACGAGCAACAGCGACGTCGAGCGAGGGGCGGGCATGCGTTCGCGGATGTTCGCACACCTTTACAGAGCATTTATACGGGGTGGCTTGGGTCCGCGTCGGGCTTGGGCCACGCTTGCTGCGCCTGGGAGGCCTCATGAGAGCACTGCTGGTCGTCGGTTCAATCCTCGTGTGTGGTGGTGTTGCTTGGTACCTCCTGGCGGCGGGGCAGGGGTCGAGCGAGCGCCTCGCCCCGAGCGAGGCGGCTCCGCGGGCCGACCGCGCGGTGACCGAGGGTCCGCGCGAGCGTGATCGCGAGCTCCAGCCGCGACGCGACGGCACGCTCGAAGATCGCGTTGCACGGCTCGAAGACGAGGTCGCGGGGCTGCGGCGCCAGCTCGCGCTGCGCGGGCGCGTGGCCGTGTCGGGAGGCGGCTCCGACCCTGCGTCGATCGTCGACGACCCCGTGCTCGACGGGCAGGTGCGAGGCATCTTCGAGGAAGAGCGCGAGCGGGAGCGGGAGCAAGAGCAAGAGCTCCGACGCGAGCGCTTCGAGGAGATGCGCATCGCCGCGCTCGACGAGCTCGTGGAGGTCGCGGGCCTGGCCGACGCGCAGCGCGAGACCGTCGATCGCCTGTGGAGCACCGAGATGGAGCGAGTGACGCCGCTGATGGATGCGGCGCGCTCGGGCGATCGCAGCTTCACCGAGGTGCGCGAAGAGATCCGGGCGATCCGCAAGGAGACCGACGACGCGGCGAAGGCCACGCTCTCGGACGATCAGTACGCGCAGTACGAAGAGCTCCGCCCGCGAGGACCCGGCGGTCGCCGCGGCGAGGGACGCCGCGGTGGCTAGGAGGCGTTGCTCTCGTCCGAGGCCGACGCGAGCCGCTCGCGGTTCGGCTCCGTCGGCTCACGCTCGACCTCGACCACGCGCCGCACCGCGCTACGCAGATCATCGGGGGTGAACGGCTTGGTGAGCACCTGGTGGGGCACCCGGTCCAAGAAGCGCTGCGAGCCCGTCGTGAACGCCCCGCCGGTCATGAAGATCACGCGCGCGGCCAGCTCGGGTGCCCGCTCGCGTAGGTGCTCGTACACGCCCTCGCCGCTGATCACGGGCATCATCAGATCGCACACGATCGCGTCGTAGTCGCTCTCGGCGCACAGCTCGAGCCCGCGCGCCGGATCTTCGGTGAACGTGACGTCGTAGTCCTTCAGCGAGCGACGCAGGCTCTTTCCCAGCAGCGGCTCGTCGTCGATGATGAGCACGCGGAGCATCGGCTCCACGGGTCCCACGATGGCGACCGGAGCGCTGATGCGGGTGACCCGAGGCATCGGTGTGGGCGTCGCGGGCTCGGGTTCGGGCTCCGGCGTGGGCACGGAGCCGCCGGGCAGGCTCTCGCGCGCGGAGGGCAGCCGCGCCGCGCTCGGGGCGTCGTCCTCGACGGAGCCCGTGTGCTCGGCGACCGGCAGGCGCACGATGAACGTCGCGCCTTCGTTCGCGCGGCTCTCGACGGTGATCGTGCCGCCCATCCCGTCGATCACGCTGCGGGTGATCGACAGCCCCAGGCCGGTGCCGTCCTTGCTCTTGGTCGTATAGAACGGATCGAACACGTGCGGCAGCACCTCTGGCGCGATGCCGCTGCCGGTGTCGCGCACGATCACCTCGACCGAGTCGCGGAGGCTGCGGGTGCGCAGCGTGATGCGATGCGTGTCGCGCTGCCCGTCGGGAATCGCTTGCAGCGCGTTGGTGAGCAGGTTGAGGAACACCTGCCCCAGCCGCGCCGCGGAGCCCCGCACGGAGGGCACGTGGCCGTAGTCTCGCACCAGCCGCGCCTTGGCTTCGATCTGCCGCGTGGCCACGCGGCACGCGAGGTCGAGGGCGGCGTGCACGTCGGCGATGCCGGTCTCGCTGCCCTCGCGCGACATGGTCTTGAGGTCGCGGACGATCGACATGACCCGGCGACCGCCGTGCAGCGCATCGTCGAGCGTGTGCAGCAGCGCCTCGCGCTCGGCGTCGTGATACGCCCGCCCGCCGCGGCGCAGCTCGTCTTGCGCCGTCTGCAGGTTGGTCATCATCCACGACAGCGGGTTGTTGATCTCGTTGGCGATCCCCGAGGACAGCGTCCCGAGCGCGACGGCCCGGTGAGCGATGGAGAGCTGGAGCGCGGCATGGCGACGCGGCGTGATGTCGCGGACGGCCACGTAGTCGACGGGCCCGCGCTCGGTCGCGATGGTGCGGCTCACGAGCTCGACATAGAAGACCTCGCCGGTGGGGCGCTTGCCCGAGGCCTCGCGCGTGCCGGGTCGCTGTCGCGAGGTCGACAGCATGCTGCTGCTGGCCGCGGTAGGCGTGCGCTCGCCGGCCTTGGTCGGCGCATCGAAGGTGAGCACGGCCGCGAGCTCGCGCCCCAGCAGCTCGGACTCGGTGCGCCCCGTGATCTCGAGGAAGCCCAGGTTGAGGGCCACGATGCAGTCGTCGCGCAGCTCCACCAAGCCTTCGAACGCCACCTCGAGCAGGCCCTGGTAGCGGGCCTGGCTCTTGCTGAGCGCGTCGAGGCGCTCGCGCTCGATGGTCTCGCGCAGGCCAAGGCCGATGCCGAGCACCAACGCCAGCATCACGTAGAAGCCGGCCACGACCAGCTGATCGATGGTCGAGAACGAGGCGCCCGCCCACCACGGACTGGTGAGGAACGAGAGCAGCGCCACGCCCACGAGCGCCAGCGTGTCGCGCTTGCGCAGCACCATGCCGCCGAGCGTGATCGCCACCCCCACGAACAGGGCCAGGTGTGGCTCCTCGCGCAGCACCAGCTCTCCCGTGCCCACCAGCAGCACCAGCCCCGCCACGAACCATGCGCCGAAGCGCCAGAATCGGGTCCGGGCCAGCCCGTAGGTCACGATCAAGCCCGCCACGGGGATCACGCTCAGCACCCACCACGGGAGCGCCGCCGAGCCGCGATCGAACCATGCGAAGGCACCGGCGATCACTGCGCCCACCGGGATGCCAGCCATCATCAACGAGGCCAGCAGTCGCGCACGCCACTGCAGCAGCGGATCGGTGACGGCGGATGAGGGCTCGGTCGACGACCGCCAGGCCTCGATCGCACGCCTCCAGCCCCGAGCCGCTCCCGCCAGCACGGGTCATTCAACACCGCCGACGCGCAGCGCTGCAACGATCAAATGGCGTTCCGAGGGCGAAACCGCGGGGCGGGTGGATCAAAGCGGACGCACCGGCGCGCGCCCCCAAAATGGCGCGCCGGTGCGTCCAGCACCCCCGCCGGGGCGAGGGCTCGATCCAGGCTCCCTACCGTCTCCCCACCTCTCGGGTCCCTGGCATGCCGAGGCTGACTGGCGCGGAATCAATGCTCTGGCACGCCGACCCCTCGCCGACGATTCGCACCATCACATGTTTCCTTCGTGGTCTCCCCGACACGGTTTTCGTCTTACCTGAGACCAAAGCCAATGCACAAGAAAAAAAGTTACTCCATCATACTGAAAAATCATCGGTGTGCGAAATCGAGCAGTGGGCTCTCCGGCCGAAATGGTCCGCCCTCGTTTTCGTGCCAGGCTCTCGCCCCATGTCGATGGCCGCGGCCGCTTCATCGTGGCCAGCCTCTCGATCGACCCCATCAAGCAGGGAGTCCCGCATCATGGCCCACGATTGGTTGCCCCTCCTCCATGACCTCGCCGACCAGGCCGACGGAATCTCGCTGCGTTACTTTCGCCGCAGCGACCTCTCGATCGAGCGCAAGCCCGATCGCAGCTTGGTGACCCAGGCCGACCTCGAGGTCGAGTCGGCCATGCGCGACACCGTGGCGCGACGACACCCCGAGCTCGGCGTGTTCGGCGAGGAACAGGGAGAGCACGAGGGCCGCAGCGGCGCGCGCTTGATCGTCGACCCCATCGACGCCACCGCCAACTTCGCCCGCGGTCTGCCGATCTACGCCACGCTGCTCGGGATCGAAGAAGAGGGCGAGATCGTGGCCGGGATGGTCAGCGCCCCCGCGCTACACCAGCGCTGGCACGCCGCGCGCGGGCAGGGGGCGTACAGCGGCACGCGGCTGCTGCGAGTCTCGCGGGTGGCCGCGCTCGAGGACGCGCAGGTCTTCCACGGCAGCCTCGCGGGCGCCGAGGCGGCACCCGGCACCGAGAAGCTCCCCGCGCTCTTGCAGCGTACGTGGCGGCAGCGCGGCGTCGGCGACTTCTACCAGCACATGCTCGTGGCCGAGGGCTGCGGTGAGATCGCGGTCGATCCCGTCGTCAAGCCGTGGGACATCGCGCCCTTGCAGGTGATCGTGGAAGAGGCCGGCGGTCTCGCGACCACGCTGCTCGGCGAGCGCTCGATCTACGGCGGCAGCCTGCTGTGCACCAACGGCGTGCTGCACCCCACCGCGCTGGCCGCCTTCGCCTGAGCCGCGCTCCGGTCAGGCCGCGCGGTCGAGGGCCGCGCGGAAGTTGGCCACGACCTCTAGCCGTGCTCCGGTCAGGCCGCGCGGTCGAGGGCCGCGCGGAAGTTGGCCACGACCTCGTGGGCCGGCACCACGCCTTCGATGCCCGACACGCTCTGACCGGCCTGGAAGTAGTCGCGGTAGCTCATGCCCTGCAGCGAGGCGCGCTTGAGCTGCCACAGCGACTGGAGCGAGTAGAGCATGCGCGCATAGTGCTTGAGCTTGGGGTGCCGCAGCATGCGACGCCCGATCGGCCCCGCCTTGGTGCCCACCTTCTCGATGTACTCCGTGTTGATCACCGCCACCGGCACGCCGGAGATCTTCTCGGTGAGCACGATGTCGCTGGCCTGCGCGCGCACGATCGCGGCCTTGTAGTCGGGGTGGGCCTTGCACTCGTCGGTGGCGATGAAGCGCGTGCCGAGCTGGACGCCCGCGTAGCCCATCGCCAGCGCCTCTACGAACGCCGCGGGATCACCCACGCCGCCTGCACACACGAGCGGCACGCCCAGATCGTGGAGCGCCTCGTAGAGCGCGCGCGGATCACTGGTGCCCGCGTGCCCGCCCGCGCGCCGGTTCACGCAGATCAGGCCATCGACGCCGCCATCGATCGCTTTTTGGGCGAACGGTCGCGTGGTCACGTCGTGGTAGACCACGCCGCCGACTGCGTGCACGCGCTCGACCACCCAGCGCGGGTTGCCGAGCGCCGTCACGAAGAAGCGGATGCCCTCCTCGAGCGCGATGTCGATCCACTTGCGCATGCGGTCGAGGTAGACCTGGGCCGACTGCTCGATGATCGCGTTGAAGCCGATCGGCTTGTCGGTGGTGCGGCGGATCAGGCGAATGCCCTCGCGCAGCTCGTGACCGTGCACGAAGCTCATCGAGATCGGCTGGATGATCCCCATGCCCCCCGCCGCCGAGACCGCCGCCACCAGCTCGGGATTGCTGCACGGATACATCGCGCCGCACAAGAGCGGCACCTCGATGCCCGCGTGTTGGGTGAGGCTCACTTCCACTCCCCCGTCTCCGACTCGGGGGGGCGCGTGGCCATGCGCCCCGCGAGCCCGATGATGAGCAGCGCCAAGCCGCCGTAGCTCAGGTACTTCGGCGCCTCGGGTGGAAGGTTGGCATCGACGACCGCAGGGTGGTCGGCGACGCGGGGGAGCACGAAGCCGGCGATGCCAGCGACGACCCCGAGGTACAGCACGAACTTGAAGAACCCGTACATGGCGCGAAGCCATGCTGGCACGCGCTCTGCGGGCTCACAAGGGGGCGCAAGGGTCGTCGTTCACACAAAGCCCGATCGCGATGGTGCGAGCGAGGGGCCGCTGGTCTATGGTCGATCGGTGATGACGCGCGGTGGTTCGGCAGTGGTGATGGTGGGGCTCGCGCTGGGGCTGGCCGCGTGCCCCGGCGACGTGGCGCCCGGCCGCGGTGTGGGCGAGAGCGGGAGCACCGGCGATCGACCCGTGATCACCACGTTCAATTCCACCGTCGATCCCACGCTCCCCGGCGACGGCAGCATGGAGGGCGAGGGCACGACGGCCGGTGTGGACGAGGGCACGACGATGGGCGTGGAGCCCGGGACGAGCTCCGGGACCGATGCGGGCACGACCGACGCGGGCACGACCGACTCCGGCACGACCGACTCCGGCACGACGACCGGTGCGACGACGACCGGTGCCACGACGGACCCGACCACTGGCGCGACGACGGACCCCACCACCGGTGGGGGCTGCAACGCGGTGGCCGGCAACTACGAGAACTGTGTGAACATGGCCGGGGCGATCGACAACACCCCCTGCATGGCCCCGGGTGCGGCCACGTGCCTGTTCACCGGGCCAATGGGCGCACCCACCGGTGGCGTGTGCTCGATCCAGGACTGTGTCGATCCCTGCGACTGCCCGGCTGCCCCCGCGTCGGGCAATGCGGTGATCAGCTGTGACGACGTGACCGGCGTACCCGCCGACTTGTTCTGCTACCTCGATTGCAGCATGGGCGAGACGTGCCCCACTGGCATGACTTGCTTCGGCGGCTTCTTGTGCCTGTGGCCCGGACCGGGCGCGATGGGCGAGCCCTACGGCAATTGCTACGCCGATCCGAACGTCTGCGGCTTCGACGGCGTGTGCCTCAACGACGGCCCCATGCCCACGATCGGCGTGTGCACCAGCGAGTGCGCGGTAGTCGGCGACTGCCCCGCCGCACCTCCCGGAGGCACCTCACCGGTCTCGTGCCAAGACGTGACCGCCGACGGCGCGTCGGAGTGCATCCTCGATTGCTCCGGCGGCACGAGCTGCCCGGCGGGCATGGCCTGCTTCGGCGGGTTCATCTGCGCGTGGAACTGAGTCGCTCGCGAAGCGCACGTAGGACGGCGTCGAGCAGGTCGGCGCGTCGGAACTGCGCGGCCACCCGCTGTAGGCTCGACGACGCGTCGACGCCGAGGCCCTGAAGCGACAGACCAACGAGGGCGATGGAGGCGGCGAGCAGCGGATCTTTCTGCGCGGACCACTCCTGCAGCAGCGCAGGGAGATTCCGGTGGTCGATGCCGTCGACGCCCCCGCGACGCTCGAGCACGGCCGAGCCTTGGCGCATGAGCTCGCCGCAGACCATCGCGAGGCAGTGGGTCGCATAGGGCAGGAACGCCTCGGTTCGAGACGAGGTGGCCAGCATCTCCTCCACGTCGGCGAAGATTCGCGTCGCGAGCACCACCTGCGCCCCGTTGAGCTTCTTGGTGAAGATCCGCGAGTAGTAGTGATCGAACAGTCGGCTCTCGGCGAAACGAGCGAGATGGGGTTGCTGTCGCCACACCGCCAGCACCGCGATCGCGGCCTGCGCGGAGGTGATGGTCTCGTCGTCGGCCGGCTGGTTGTCGCGCTTGGTCTTGTAGGTGTAGCCGAGCTCGGCGAGATCGAGGCCGAGCCGCTGCTGAATCTCATCGTTGGCGCGGAGATCTTGCAGCTCGATCGGAGTCTGGTTGTTGGTCGCGTAGGTGATCGTGTGCCCGAACCCGGGGTCGTCGTCGTCGAGCTGATAGAGTCGAACCATCACGAAGGCATCGGCGTACTCGCGGGGGTCGCCGTGCTCGCCGACGACCTGCTGGATCGTCTTGCAGGTCTGGCCTCCGTTGATGATCTGGAGGCCTTCGACCTTGACCTTGTAGTTGCTCTGCTGCAACGAGTTGAATGACAGCTTGCGACACAGCATCGTCAGGCCGTTGTTGTAGAAGTAGAAATTGGGGCGATCTTCGGGGGAGCGCAGCGTCTCCGCGATGCGCGAGTTCACGCGATTGCGCGGCCCCAAGTAGCGGCGAATGTTGCGATCGAGCAGGCCATCACCGTGGGTATTCATCAGCTCGGCGATGGTGACGGCAGGCACCTTGCCCACGAACACGCGACGGAAGTGCAGGTCTTCGCTGTGCGCGGCGCCGTGGAAGTCGAGCATCGCATCGATCGACTTCTGCGAGCGAATCAGCGAGACGAGGCGGCGATGATCGAGGTGCTCCCACTGGACCTGATCCTGCGAGAGTCCGGCAGCCTCGATGCGAGCGTCACCGTCCGCTCCCCAGCGCGGGCCGTTGTTGCACAGCACCACCCGCACGACGGGGATCGCTCCGTCGCGCACGCGTGAGCGAATCTCCTCTACCTTCGCCTCGATGTCCTTCATCTTCGCCAGCGGCTTGTCCGGGTCGAAGATCGTGCGAATGGTCTCGGTGAGCTTGGGGATCTCCGAGGCCTTGAAGGCCGCCTTCCCGCTCAGGTTCTTCTGCTCGTACTTGGCCTGGAACAGAGTCACGAGCAGCTCGTCGTCACCGAGGCTGACGACGTGCAACGCATCGACCCCGCCGTCCTCGCCGCCATCCGTCAGCGTGGCGACCGCTTCGTCGAGATCGAGCCCGAGCAGCGTCGCGACGCAGAGGGCACAGAAACCATTGGAGGCCCTGCGTGGGGGATCATCCTTGCCGCGCAGCGCCAGCTTCGCCCCGTAGATCTCCACCAGGCCACGGACCCGCTGATCGATGATGCCGGCGTCGAGATCGGTCGCCATCGCGGTATGCTAGCCCGTATTCGCAGCGTGGCGAAGCGGGCCGCCGGCGCTCACCCGGCCTTCGCGACCACATCCAGCAGCGCCTCGCCGTAGCGCTCGAGCTTGGTCGGTCCGATGCCGTGCGCTTGCGAGAGCTCGTCGAGGCTGGCGGGGCGCAAGAGCGCGATCTCCCGCAGCGTGCGATCACTGGCGACCACATACGGCGGCACGCCATCGGCACGTGCGCGCTCCATTCGATAGGCTCGCAGGGCGGCGAACACGACCTCGCCGCTGTCGTCGAGCTCGGTCTCGGGCGCAGTGTTGGCGGGCTTCACCCGCCCGCCGCTGGCCTGGCCCTTGGGGCGCGCGGTCTGCTGGGCGGGATCGGCGGGCAGCAAGATCCTCGGTACGGTGTGCCCCTGCATGACCGCGTTGCCCTGCGGGGTGAGCAGCAGCACCGGGTGCTCGTGGCCGTGGAAGTCGACCCAGCCGGCGCTCACGCAGCGACGCAGCAGGCGGGTGACCCACTCCTCGCCGCGCTCGGCGAGCACGCCAAAGGTGCGGGTCTCGTCGAGACCGGTGCGGGCGAGGCGAGGATCGTCGAGGCCGCACAGCAGCTTCACGGCGGCCTGCAGGCCAAAGCGACGATGCACGCGCGCCACGCCCGAGAGCGCCTTGCGGACCACGAGCGAGACGTCCTCGGGATCGACGGCGCTCTCGTCTCCGAGCGAGCGACACACGTCGCACACGCCACAGCCGGACAGCTCTTCTTCGACGTCGCCGAAGTAGCGCAGGATCGCGTCGTGGCGGCAGCTCCCGCCCTCGGCCCAGCGCATCAGCTCGAGGAACATGCCCCACTTGTGCTCGACCACCGCGGGATCGGGGAACACGCCGTCGGTGTCGCGCTCGAGCAAGCGGCGGCGCAGCGCGATGTCTTGGGTGGAGACGAGCATCAACCCCTGCGCGGGCGCGCCGTCGCGGCCCGCACGACCCACCTCTTGGTAGTAGGCCTCGATCGATCCCGGGGGCGCGAGGTGGATCACCGCGCGCACGTCGGCGCGATCGATACCCATGCCGAACGCATTGGTGGCCACCACGACCTCGAGCTCGTCGCTCATGAACGCGCGCAGCACCTTGTCGCGCTGCGGACCGGCGAGGCCGGCGTGGTAGGCCGAGGCCCGCCAGCCCAGCTGATGCAGCCGCTCGGCCTCGCGCTCGCAGGTCTTGCGGGTGGGCGCATAGACGATGGCGGTGCCCCGCGCCGCGCGGGGGCGGCCGAGCGCCTCGGCGAGCGTGGCGTCGACGTGCTCGGTGCGATCCTTGGCCCTTCGCACCTCGGCCACGCCGAGCGCGAGGTTGGGGCGGGCAAAGCCGCGCACGAGCTGCGGCGTGTCGGCGGGCAGGCCGAGGCGATCGAGGATCTCGTCGCGCACCACCGGGGTCGCGGTGGCGGTGCAGGCCATCACGCGAGGCGGTCGCAGCTGGCGCACGAGCTCGCCGATCTGCAGGTACTCGGGGCGAAAGTCGTGGCCCCACTCGCTGATGCAGTGGGCCTCGTCGACCGCGACCAACGCGAGCGGCACCTGCGAGAGCAGCCCGCGAAAGCCCGGGAAGGCCAGGCGCTCGGGCGAGACGTAGACGAGGTCGTAGTGGCCCTCGGCCACGCGGGCCATGCGGCGGCGCAGCTCGTCACCCCCGAGCGTGGAGGCGAGGTACGTGGCCGCGACCCCGCGCTCGCCCAGGCTCTGCACCTGGTCGGCCATCAGCGCGATGAGCGGGGAGATCACCAGCGCCACCCCAGGCAGCAGCGTGGCGGGCAGCTGGTACGTGAGGCTCTTGCCCCCGCCCGTAGGCGCGACGAGCAGCAGCCGACCCACGTCGAGCAGGGTCTGCACGGCCTCGCGCTGACCAGGGCGGAAGTGCTCGAAGCCCAGGCGGTGGAGGCCGGCTTCGAGGTCGATGGGGACCGGGGTCGACACGGTGAACGTGAACACTAACCGACTGCATCGGCCCCACGCGCGCAGCGTTGCAGGCCAAACGGGTCATGCGCAAAACCCGCACGTCGGCGCCGTCGCGGGGATCCTCTCACGAGCGCGCACCGTAGCGCTGCGGGCCTCCGCGGCGGGCCCTTGCCTGCCCGTGCGATCCTGGTATGGTCCGCAGCCCTGGCCACGGAGAGGTGTCCGAGTGGTCGATGGTGCCAGACTCGAAATCTGGTGAGGTTCATAGCCTCCGTGGGTTCGAATCCCACCCTCTCCGCCAACTTCACGTTCCTCAGCCCCGGCGCTCGCGCCGGGTCTTCGCATCACCCCCGACCAGGAGCCGGTCACCTCGCCACGACGCATCCCTCACTCACGACCGCACGGAGAGGTGTCCGAGTGGCCGATGGTGCAGCATTGGAAATGCTGTGTAGGGCAACCTACCGCGGGTTCGAATCCCGCCCTCTCCGCCACGTGTGGTGAAAGAGCTCTAGCGTCGCAGCACGCGTGACCGCCCCTCGTCGGGGGGCTCTCATGCCCCGAGCGACGGTTCCTTCGTGAACCCCGTCAGGACCGGAAGGTAGCAGCGGTAGCGGAGGCACCGGGTGCTCGGGGCACTTTTTTCGTCTGCACGCTCGGGTCGCCGCGCTACTTGAAGCTGCGGATCTTCTTGATGAGCTCGGCCACCACCTCGGGCTTGTCCGCGAGCTCGGGGTTGGGGGCCATGCCCGCCGACAGCCCCACCGACGCGCCGCCCTCCACGATCACCTTGGCGATGCGCTCGTCCTTGGTCTGCATCTGCCAGCGCGGGTCCCGGAACGTGCGGGGCTTGGGGTCGAGCGCCGCCGCGCCCGGCCCATCGCCCATCCCACGATCGCCGTGGCACGTCACGCACTTCTCCTTCCACACGCTCTTCGCCGCTTCGACCGCCGCTGGATCACCGCTCTCGCCGCCGCCGCACGCGGCGAAGCTGGAGGAGAGAAGGCAGACTACGAGGGTACGTTTGATCATTCGTGGCTCCTCGGCGGGACGACCCGCCCAACAGCGTTCTACTGCACATGTTGGCATCTCGCAGGTGGGTGCCGGTGCAGTGTTTTCGCACGGCGCTAGACACCCAGCCCCTTGCGCAGCGCGCCCTGCTCCCGCAGCTGCTTCTCCTCGCTGTAGCGGCGGCTGAGCGTGGGCACGCGATCCCGCAGCAGCAGCGTCACGCGAAACAGCTCCTCGAGCACATCGACCACGCGGTCCCGAAACGCCGACGGCTTCATGCGCCCGTCGTCCCCGAACTCCTGCCACGCCTGCGCCACCGAGCTCTGGTTGGGGATCGTGAACATGCGCATCCATCGACCGAGGATGCGCAGCTGGTTGACCGCGTTGAACGACTGCGAGCCCCCGCTCACCTGCATCACCGCCAGCACCCGCCCTTGCGACGGGCGCACCGCACCGTCGGCCAGCGGGATCCAGTCGATCTGATTCTTGAACGCCGCCGCCACGCTGCCGTGCTGCTCGGGTGAGATCCACACGTGCGCCTCGGACCACGCCGACAGCCCGCGCAGCTCCACCACCTTGGGGTGATCGTTCGAGCTGCGATCGAACACCGGCAGCCCGTGCGGATCGAACATGCGCACCTCGGCCCCGAACGCCGTCAGTACTCGCTCGCACTCGAGCGCCAGCTTGCGGCTGTAGCTGATCTCGCGCAGCGAGCCGTAGAGGATCAGCACGCGCGGCGCGTGGGTCGAGCCCTCGTGCGCGAGCTCTTCGAGCACGCCGTGCACGCTGTGGGGCGGAAGATCGGCCTCGATGGGGTCACCGTTCACGCGGGTACGCTACTCGATCTCGACGCGCGGCGGGCCGGGAACGAGGGCCGCCACGGCTCGCTCACAGCGCGATCGTCTCGGTGGGCGGCTCGGCCTCGGCGGGCTTCTTCTTGCTCACCAGGTCGTCGACGGCGGTGCACTCGGAGAACGGTCGCTCGGCGGGCTCGGCTCGGGTCTCGATCGTGCGCAGCGCCTTGCCGGCGCCCTCGGGCACCGCGATCTCCACGACCACCGCGCTCTTCGCTGGCAGGTGCAGCGGCATGAACCACTCGGACTGGTGGAGCTCCGCGTGGATGATCGTGCGCCGCTCGTCGAGGAACGTGGCACCGGTGCCGCTGCGCAGCTCGACCGCTTCGGGAGCGTCGTTGGTGATGCGTAGGGAGACGCGCTCGATCGGGCGAACGTGGAACGGAGGGTCGGCGGGCTCGCGGACGATGCGAACGACCTCGAAGTCGAGCTCGTCGCAGACCGTCCGCAGGACCTCGACCTCGACCTCGGAGCCGGACTTGGACTTGCGCTCGGCCTTGGACTCGGCCGCGCCGTCTAGGTCGAGCTTGCACTGGACGTCGCAGGCGGGGAGCAAGAGCACCAGGCCGAGGAGACAGCGATGAGCGTGCACGCGGGAAATGTGTCACCCCGGGCGCAGGCGTCAAGGACGAGCGGGCGGAGCGCAGGCTAGCGGCCGTAGATCGTTCGTAGGCGCGCGAGGGTGGGCTCGTCGGCTTCGCCCGTGACGGCAACGCCGTGGTCGCGCTGGAACGCTCGCAGCGCGCGAGCCGTCCACGGGCCGTGGTCGCCATCGATGAGGTGGCGGTAGTACGCGAGGTTGGCGAGGCGGCCTTGGAGGCCTCGCGGCGTGTCGATCGGATCGAGATCGCCAAAGCGAAACGGGAAGCGCTCGCGACCATCGCGGAGCTCGAGCACGCCTTCGCTCGCGCGGGCGGGAATGCTCGCGCGGACCGTGCCTTCGGCGTCGGTCGTGCCCGTGATGCGCTCACCTGCGATCAGCAGCACCCATGGTTCGTGCTTGCGTGGGTCGCCGTTGAGGCGGAGCTGGACTTCGAACTCGCAGCGGGTGTCGGTGAGCATGAAGGTGTGGCGACCGCCGGGGGCGACCTTGACGGTCTTGGGCTGGGGGTCGGGGAGGTGCACGCGATCGCCCTCGCGTAGGACGTAGGGATCGCGACGTTCTTCGCGGAGGGATTGGTTGTCGGGGTGATCCCAGAGTGAGTCGAGGGTGAGGTGGAAGCGGGCGGCGATGCTTGCGAGGCAATCGCCGGGCTTGACGATGTACTCGGGCATTAGCGGGGATCCTTGGGTGGGGGCGACCAGAGCGGGGGGAGGCGGGACTCGTCGAGTGCACGGCAGATTATCGAGCTCTCGCCGTGCTCGGCAAACCACGCGGCGCGGGCGGTCCGGGCGGCATCCTCGTATTCCGAGAACGGGATTATTGCATTGGCGGCTCGGACCACGAACGCGTGTGCGGTTCCGCTGTGCTGCTTCAGTGCCTGGATGAACTTGTCCTCTACGGCAGCGCGCGTTCCCGCGCTGTGCTTGACGTCGATATCGCCGAAGTCGGTGCGCAGATCTGGGGTCTTGCCCGAGTCGGGGTTGGACAGGAGCATGACGGAGTGTCCCTCCTCCACGAGGAGCTTCCCGACGCGAATCTCCATCTCCAAGTCTCGATCTCCCGCGTACACCTTGAGGAGCGTGACCAATGCACCGGTTCCCTCCGAGATCAGGCCCGTGTTCGCGAGGCTGGGCGGTAGCAACATCGCCTCGATGATCTCCACTGTGGCGTCTTGCACGTTGCTGGCGTCGCACATCACGTCGTGGTCGATGCCCTCGACGACCCATTGGCGTTGGATCTCGGGTTCGAGGCCTTCGTCTAGGTCATGATGTTCGTCGGGGAAGAGTGCCTCGGCGCTCCACAGCGGGACCGTGGCATCGCCTTCGTCGCTCCGCCCGGCCTTGACGTCGTACGTGCAGCCGGGGAGGCCGGCGTCGGAGAACTCGAAGACGGCGGCGGTGTCGGTGGAGCGACCCTTTCCCGCGATTACCCGAGTGATCGGGTGGAACGCCGCCACGAGCTTCCCGGTGAAACCTTGTGCTTTCCCGAGCAGGCTCAAAAGATCGTTGGCGTATGCACTATCCTCTGGAAAGAGGGCGGGAGGGTAGTGCACGGACTTGTAGATGTTGATCGTCTTCTCGAACAGTTTGACGTCCGGGAACTCCGTCCGCCGGTCTGGTTCATCGGGAGGGTGGTGGAACATCCAGCGGGTGTGGGCGGGCCGGCCATGGTTGCGGCGACCTTCGTGCGGTAGCAATTCGATTGCGGCCGGGATGCCGCTGAAGATCGCGGCGGCGTCCTCGGCGTTTCCAATCAGCTTGGCTACGGCCCTTCCATCGAAGTCCTCGCGGCCCCCATCCGCGAGCCGTCGATAAGCCGCGGGTGCGCCGAGAACTGGCTGAGCGATGTGGATGACCCCCCCCACCTTGTGATACTTGAATCTGTGGTCCTGCTGCATCCCCGCCCGAGCCACCATGCCGCCCATGCTATGGGTGACGAGGATGACCACATTCGCATCGGCTTCGACGAGAACGCGGTCGACGAATGTGCGCAGCCCCTTTCCTGAGACCGCGTTGCTTTGCCGCCAGTCGTAGCCGTAGGCGTAGATGGGGCACTGTTGGATGGTGCCAGCCAAACCGGACTCGAGGGCGCTGAGCATGCCGAGGTAGTACTCCTGGACGAGACCCGCCCAGCCGCGGGCGCTCTCGTCGTCGCTGATCCCCGGGGCTGAATCCAGGACCGTGGCTGGATTCTTCACATGCAGCCATGAGGCTTTCTTCTCCGCATTCTTGAACAACCAAGTGGAAAACATGTAGGTCGTGTCATCGGGATCCCACAGAATGACTTCACCTGGCGGCTTCAACTCGAGCCTTGTGCCCATGATCCCAGGTATGAGGATCACGGGTACCCTGCGGACGTCTAGAGAATTGGACTTGCTTCGCGCGAGCATGAACATTGGAGTCTCGATTCAGCGCACTTCGATGGAGTGCAGGACGTCGGCCCACAGCGCGTCCATCCTGTCATACAGGAGGTCTTCAGCCTTGAGTCGGACGAATGCCGACAGCCCTCCTCCGATGTCGATCGAGGCGACATAGGTGCGGTGCCCGGGACGATTGTCCGGGTGTTCCTCCTCTGCATCTACATCGTCTCCGTAGTTGGAGAGAACAGTCGGCAGATGAACGCCGTCGTCTTCGATGACGTAGTAGTCCTTCACAAGACCATCTCCATCATCGATCTTGATATCGAGCACTCGCCTTGACTCGCCGAGATCCGACTGGTCGCGCGATTGCAACTTGCCCCACGACTCCTCTTCACGAATGGGCCCCGAGACCGAGCCCATGGCCGTGGTGCCGTGCCAGATGAAGCGCTCGTCGGAGCGGTGTCGCCCGGGCTCCAGATTTGCCCCGAAGTATACGGCCTCGGATTCCAATGACCACTGGTCCGGCAGATCAATGCTGAGCCAACGCGCCCGATAGCGAGCAAATCCCGCGGCCGGCAAGGAGCGGTCGTCGGTAAACTTGGTGGCTTCCGCCGCCCTCCACAAGTCGAACCCATCGAGCGATTCACCAGGCTTACAGCAGGTTGCAAAACGACCATACTGGGGAAGACCTGCATCCTCGGACAGGTCGATGCAAACCGCTTGCAAGCACAGGGTTTCCAAACCCCGAACGGACTCCGCCACCAGCTTCGCGGAGACCCCGACGGCAGAGCGGTCTTGGATCGCACCGTGTCTCACTTGAACATCGATGCTGTCTCTCGGATCGACGACGAACTTGGCGAGCTCGTCGAGCTCATCTGCTCCCCCTGCTTGGTAGGGCGATCGAAGGCGCCCGACCTTTAGGGAGAGCTGGTTCACCTCGTTGGCGTCCCTTCGAAGTCCAACATCTGGGCCATCTGCCCGACGATCCCACGCCAGTCGATGAACCGCATAGAACGACTCCCGCGTACGATACGAAAACTCCGGCACCTTCGTCATCCGACCTCAGCCTCTCCGCTCACCAGCCCCCAGACCCCACGATCGAGCCCGGGGAAGTCCACTTCGCAGACCTGTGCATTCCGCAGGTGCTTCGCCACGACCACGCCCTTCTCGTCCGTCAGCGCGATCGTAGACCGACCGTCCACCACCACCCGACAGCGCCGCTCGACCACCGGCTTGCCGGCGGTGTCGACCAGCACGATCTCCGTCCTGCCCTCGACCACCACCAGCCGATGGTGCCGCGCG
>JBFIJN010000139.1:0-18009 GCA_041600735.1 Nannocystaceae bacterium | reverse complement strand
TCCAGCGAGAAGTCGGCGAGGCTCTGCAGCGCGAGCGCGAGCAAGCCCAGCAGCGCCACGCGTCGCGCTCGCGCATCCTCGTGACGGCCCGCGTGACGCATGGCGTGCAGCCACCACGCGGGCAGGAGCACCACGAGCAGCCCGCCCGCGAGCCACCCCCACTCGACGAGCATGGTCAGCGGGGCGCACTCGAGGTGCGAGAACCATACGTGGGAAGGGGCGGGGTCGAAGGCCGGGAACACGTCGCCAAAGGCACCGCGGCCGAGGCCGACGAGCGGCGAGAGGCCGAGGAGCGCGGGTGCGCTGCCCGTGACACGCAGGCGAGCCGCGGTGGCGGGGTCGAGGGTCTCGGCCTGCGTCAGCGCAGCGAGCTCGTGCCAGGCCGCGAGCGCCAGCGCGCCGAGGATCAGTCCGCCGATGATTGCGAGGGCTGCGGTTCGAGGGCGGTGGATCCGTGAGCGAGGGGCGGCGGGCCACCACGCGATGCACGAGGCCAGCCCGGCCACGACGAGGCCGCACAGCAGGGCCGCGCGTGAGCGCGAGAGCAGCAGCGCGGCGAGCTGGAGCACCAGCGCCATGCCGAGCACGATCCTGGACTCCAAGCGACCCTCGCGAGCGTCGGCGAGCAGCGAGGCTGCGGTCGCGAAGCCGGTGACGAGCAGCAGCCCGGACTGATGGTTGGGGTTGACGAACGTGGACAGCAGCGCGGGGTTCGTGCGCCCGGCGGGGAGGTGATGGGCGCGGTAGAGCCCGTAGATCTGCTCGGTGCCGAGGCCGTGCTGCACGAGCCCGATCGCGGCCACGGCGACGCCCACCACCACCAGCGCGCGCGCAGTGGTGCGCCAGCCGAGCTGGGCGCAGATCGAGGCGAGGCCGGTGAGGGCGAGCAGTCGTACGAGCTCGAAGGCGGTGTCCACCGGTGTGGGTGACACGCTGGGCCAGCCGGGCTCGTCGAGGCCGATGCGTGCGTGCTCGACCCACGCGTGCAGGTCGGGCGCGAGCACGGCGCGCAGCCCGGGAATCGGCAGCACCTGCACGAGGGTCGCGGCGGCCGCGAGCAGGCCGAGCGCCGCGCCGACGGGGAGGTGAAGCGCTCGCCCGCGCCGCTGCAGCCCGTGCAGCGTGGCGGCGACCACGAGCGCGAACGCGGGGACCACCCACGGCCACACGCCACCGAGCGCGAGCGCGGGGCCGGCGACGGCGAGACCGAGCCCCAGGCGTACGCGAAAGATCGTGGGGCGAGCGGACACGCGACGATTCCTTGGTGGACCCAGCGCCTATGCGGCGTCGGCCCGGCTCGAGTAGCCGTAGCCCGCGCCGCCGTAGTCGTCGCTGCGGCGCTCGTCGACCTCGTTGAGCACCAGCCCGAGCACGCGCGCGTCGGCCCGACGCAGCAGCCCCACGGTGTGCATCAGCTGCCCGCGGGTGGTCCGACCCACGCGCGGCACGAGCACCACCCCATCGACGACGCGCGCGACGAGCAGCGGATCGGCCACGGGGAGCACGGGCGGGGTGTCGATGATCACCATGTCGTAGCGTCCGCGCAGGGCCTCGAGCAGCCGCGCGAGCGCGGGCGACTCGAGCAGCTCGGCGGGGCGCGCGGGCGGGGTGCCGCAGGGGATGATGTCGAGGTTGTCGGGCGCGCCGCGGGGGGCATGCACGATCACGTCGTCGAGCGAGGCCTGCCCTTGCAAGAAGGCGGCGAGGCCGGGCGAGGCGGGCTGCTCGCTGCCGTCGAGCCCGAACACCTCGTGCAGCCGAGGACGGCGCAGGTCCGCGTCGATCAGCACCACGCGCTTGTCGGCCTGGCACAGCGAGAGCGCCAAGCTGGTGGCCACCGAGCTCTTGCCCTCGGCCGGCCCCGGCGAGCTGACCATGATGCAGCGGCGGGCGGCGGATCCCTGCACGAATGCCAGCGAGGTGCGAATGCCCCGGCAGCGCTCGGCCGTGAGCGAGCCGGGAAAGCGATGCACGTAGAGGTCGCGCGCGCGTCGCTGCTCGTGGGCATCGCCGCGGCGGAGCAGCGCCTCGCCGCGCAGGGCGGGCAGCTGGCCGAGCACGGGCACGGGGTGCTCGGCGAGCGCGCGCTCGAGGTCGGGCACGTCGCGGATCCGCTGATCGCGAGCGTCGACGATGAGCGCGAGCACGAAGCCGAGGCCGAGGCCCAGGGTGGCGCCCAGGGCCAGCGCGACCCCGCGGTGGGGAAACGCGGGGGTGGCGGGAGTCGTCGCGCGATCGAGGGACTGGATGCCTTCCAGCTCGAGGCGGTTGCTGAGCGAGACCTCGGTGTCGCGGCGCGCGATGAGCAGGAATTCTTCCTCGGCTGTGCGTGCGTCGCGGGCGAGCGCGTGGTGGCGCTGCTCGAGCCCGCCCAAGGCCAGCGCTCGCTCGTGCTCGCGCGCGAGTGCGCTGCCGAGGCGCTGCTCGGTGCGGCGCGAGACGACGGCGCGCGAGCGCAGCGAGGCCAGGCGTGCTGCGACCTCGCGCTCGAGCTCGCGGTTGGCCTCGGCCACCCGCTGCGCGGCGCGACGGTGCTCGGCGTGCTTGGGGCCGTACTCGAGATCGGCGGCGCGGAAGGCCGCCTTGGCCTCGACGTGCTCGCCCCGCAAGCGCTCGAGCGCCGCCTCGCCCTCGGCGAGCAGCAGCAGCGCGGCCAGCGGATCGCCGGCTTGGTGGTGGTGCTCGGCCTGCTGCAGCAAGCTGCTGAGGCGAATGTGCTCGGCCTCGGCCTCCTTCGAGCGAGTGGAGAGCGTGAGCACGTCTTGGGTGATCACGTTCTGGCGATCGGAGAGCGAGATCGAGGTGATGCTGTGCTCGTCCTTGAACGCTTGCAGCGCTCCCTCGGCGCCCAGCAGCCGGGCCTGTGCCGTCTCGCGCTCCTTGGCGAGGTCGTCCTCGGCCTGCTTGCCCAGGCTACGGCGGCTGCCATGGACGTGGGCCAGGTAGGCGTCGGCGAGCGCGTTGGCGAGCTCGCGGGCGCGCTCGGGGTCGGGGTGCTCGGCGACGACCTCGACCACGCGCGAGCCTCGAACCTCGCGGATCGTGATCAGTCGCTGCAGCCGCTCGACCGCGTCGGCGGACTCGGGCGTGCGGTGCAACGGACCATCGGCCTCGCGCAGCGCATCTGGGTCGTCGGCGAGGCCCAGTCGCTCGAGCGCGCGCTCGGCCACCGCCCGGCTCGCCATGATGGCGCGCTGGGTCTGGTAGTAGGCCTCGTAGCCCTTGCCCTCGACGGGGCCTTCTTCGGCCACGCCGCGCACCTTGTCGAGCACCTGGGACCCTTGGTGGAGCACGAGGGTCGCCGACGCGCGGTAGCGGGGGGGCACCGCGCGCAAGGCTAGCGCCGCCGCGGCCATGCACAGCGCGGTCGCGGCCGTCCACACGAGCCAGCGACGGCGCAGCACGCCGAGCAGGCGCAGCAGCTGGCCCACTGCGTCGTGGGCGGTGGCATGTGCGTGGGCGTCGGGCGAGGGCTGCATGCGGCTCGGGGTCAACACGCATGCGCATCGCGGAAGTTGACTCGCGCGAGCGTGGAAACCGAGCCGAAGATCGAGCGTGTTGAGTCGCGAGCCGACCCCGGGATGGTCCGGGGAGGTGGCGCACGCTGGTCGGTGGACGGTTGCGAATGTTGAGGCAGCTGGGCTTCGTCTTGCTCGACACGATCTTGGTCGTCCTCGCGATGGAGCTGGCGGCCTGGGTGGTTCGCGCCTTCATCCACCCCGGGGCCAGCGTGGGGCTGCTGGGCACGACGGTCACGACGCTCGTGGGGCTCGGCGCGGCGGTGGTGGGCGCCTACCTGTGCGGACTGGACGATTCGGCCCAGGTGCTCGATCGCAGCGCGGTGGTCCTGCGCGGCCTGGTGGTGGGCGCGGTCACCAGCGTGGTGATGCTCGTCGTGAGCCACTCCTTATGGTTGCAGGGCCTGGGCCGCGTGACCCTGGCGATCACCGGCCTCGCGGTGATGGTGGCGCTGGTCGGCTGGCGGCTCGTGTACGCGCGCTTCCTCGAGTCGGGGCCCCGCGTGCCGGTGGTGATCGTGGGCGATGGTGCGGCCGAGCGCCGCTTCGCCGAGTCGCTGGGCATGCTGGCGCACACGCGCTTCTCGGTGGTGGGCCTGCTGCACGACGACGAGGCCCCCTCGCCGTGGCCGCCGTTTCGCCAGCTCGCATCGCCGACGCCGGCCGGACCGTGCGTGGTGTGTGGCGCCGCGCCCTCGCTGCCCGTGCTGGGCACGCTCGGCGAGGCGGCACGCGTGCTGCCCCGCCATGGCGTGAGCTGGGCGATCGTGCTCGATACCACCCCGGTGAGCGAGGGCCGCGTGGCGGCTCTGTCGGCGCTGCAGGCCCAGGGCGTGCGCATCTCCACGGCGGGTACGGTGTGGATGCAGGCGGCGCGGCGATTGCCGCTCGACCTGGTCGATGCGCGCTGGGTGCTGGCGGCCTTCGAACAGATCGATCGCCCGCTGGTCCGCGGGCTCAAGCGCATCATCGATCTCGTGGTCGCCGGCGTGGGGCTCGCTGGGCTGGCGGCGCTGTGGCCCGCGCTGTGGCTGCTGGTGCGGATCGACTCGGCGGGGCCGGTCTTGTTTGCCCAGTCGCGCGTGGGGCATCGCGGCCAGGCGTTCTCGCTCTACAAGATCCGCACGATGGCGCATGCGCCGGTGGATGCCCCCGCGCGCTGGGCTCGGCCCGGCGACGCTCGCATCACCCGGGTGGGCAGCGTGCTTCGGCGCCTGCGCATCGACGAGCTGCCCCAGCTGTACAACGTGCTCCGCGGCGACATGTCGCTCGTGGGCCCGCGGCCCGAGCAGCCAGCGATCGTCGCCGAGCTCCAGCGACACATCGCATTCTTCGACTACCGCCACCTCGTCAAGCCGGGCATCACCGGGTGGGCGCAGATCCACCAGGGGTACACCGCCTCGGTCGAGGCCTCGGCGATCAAGCTCTCCTACGATCTCTACTACGTGGGCCGCCACAGCCTCGCGATGGACCTCGACATCATCCTGCGCACGATGTTCGTGATGGCGGCGCGGATCGGGTCGCGCTGAAGGAGCCTGCATGCTGCCGCTGCGCATCGCGTTCGTCATCACTCGCTCCGACGCGATCGGGGGCGCGCAGATCCACGTGCGCGACCTTGCCGGCTCGCTCCGCGACGAGGGCCACGAGGTGCGCGTGTGGGTGGGCGGCTCGGGGCCGTTCGTCGCGGCGCTCGAGCAACGCGGGCTGCCGGTGGAGGTGCTGCCGCGGCTGGTCGCGCCGCTCGATCCGCTCCGCGATGTGCGTACGCTCGTCGAGCTGCGGCGGGCGCTTGCTCGCTTTGGCCCCGATCTGGTCACGCTGCACAGCTCCAAGGCGGGGACGCTCGGGCGCCTGGCCACGCGCGGTCTGGGCGTTCCCGTGGTCTACACCGCGCACGGCTGGCCGTTCGTGGAGGGCGTGCCGCGCGGGCGTGCGGCGCTGTATCGGCTGGTCGAGCGGATCACGGCGCCGCTCTGCGATCGCATCATCACGGTGAGCGAGCACGACCGCGCGCTGGCACGGCGAGCCGAGGTGGGGGTGGCCACGCAGATCGTGCGGGTCCACAACGGCGTGCCCGACGTAGCGGCGTCGCTGCTGGCGCGGCCCGGCGAGGGCCCGCTCCGGCTGGTGGTGGTGGCGCGACTCGATGTGCCCAAGGACCCGTTCACGCTGCTGCATGCGCTGGCCGAGCTGCGCGCTCGATCTTCTGCGGTGCCGTGGACGCTCGAGTGGATCGGCGAGGGCCCGCGTCGCGCTCCGGCGCAGCGGCTCGCGGCCACGCTGGGGCTCGAGGATCGCTGCCGCTTCGTGGGCGCGCGCGACGACGTGGCGCAGCGGCTGGCGCGGGCGTCGGTGTTGGTGCTGCCGACCGATCGCGAGGGTCTGCCGCTCAGCGTGCTCGAGGGCATGCGCGCCGGGCTGCCGGTGGTCGCGAGCGCGGTCGGGGGCATTCCCGAGGCCGTGCTGCCGGGGCGCACCGGCTCGCTGGTTCCGCCGGGCGATGCCGCTGCGCTGGCGCGTGCGCTCGCCGTGCTGTTCGACGACCCCGCGCTGCGCACCCGCATGGGGGCCGAGGGGCGGCGTCGCTACCTCGAGTGCTTCTCGTTCACGCAGCAGCGCGCTGCCACCCTCGATGTGTATCGCTCGCTCTTGCCTAGGAGTCCGCATGTCCACGCCTGACGAGTGTTGCTTCTGCGAAGTGAGTGCCTGCCCGGTGGTGCTCGAGCGTCCCCGGTTCCAGGTGCGTCGCTGCCCGCGCTGTCTCGTGATGTGGTGCGACCCCCCGCGCTTCGACGAGCGCTTCCGCCCGGATGACGAGCGCGCGTATCTCGAGGTCGAGCCCACCGTGGTGGCCGAGAATCGCGAGCGCCTCGCGCTGCTGAGCGCGTGGGCGGGCCCCGCGACCCACGGGCGCCTGGTGGAGGTGGGCTGCATGCACGGCGACTTCGTGCGGCAGGCGGCCGAGCTGGGCTATCGCGCGCGCGGGCTCGACCTGTCGACCACCGCAGTGGCCGAGGCCGCGCGGCGCCACGCGGGCCTGGTGGATCACGGCACGCTCGACGAGACGACGCCCGACGCCTCGCTCGACGCGGTCGCGGCCTTCAACGTGATCGAGCACATGGATGCGCCCTCGCGGTTCCTCGATCACGCGCGTCGGGTGCTGCGCCCGGGCGGCGTGCTCGTGCTCGAGACCCCCGCGCAAGAGAGCCTCTATCACCACGCGCTGCTGCTGCGCGGCCGCCTGCTCCCGCGGCGGCCGCGGCTCGAGGTGGGGATGCACCCGGGCACGCACATCTACAAATTCGGTCACGGCGCGTGGCGGAGAATCCTGCGTGATCGTGGATTTCGCGTGCTCGCCGTGCACAGCAAGTCGACCCCGCTGCGCGAGCTACTGGCCAAGAACGAGCGCGCGGGCCTGGCCACGCGCGCCGGGATCGTGGGCCTGGGCCTCGCCGCCCGCGCGACGGGGCTCGGCAACCGGGTGCAGGTGGTGGCGCGGTGGTCATGAGCGGGCGGTCGGCGGGGTTCGTGCTGCTCGCGCTCGCCGGCTGCGGCCGCAGCGATATGGCATTGGTTCCGGTGCACGATGACGGGACGTCGTCGTCGGGCGAGAGCAGCGCAGAGTCGGACACGAGCTCCACGACGAGCACGACCACTGCAACAGACTCGACGAGCACGACGGACTCGACGAGCACGACGGACTCGACGAGTACGACCGACACGACGAGCACGACGAGTACGACGAGCACGACGAGCACGACCGACTCGACCAGCACGACCGACTCGAGTACGACCGACTCGAGCACGACCGATACGACCGACTCGACGAGCACGACCGACACCCCGATCGAGTGCGGCAACGGCATCCTCGAAGATGGCGAGGAGTGCGATCCCGGATCCGATCAGATCGGCCCCGATCAGTCATGTGTGCCCGGCTGCCTGCTCAACGTGTGTGGCGATGCGATGCAGGGCCCGGCCGAGGAGTGCGACGATGGCAACGCCGACGACGAAGACTCGTGCCACACCAACTGTGCGCTAACCCGCGCGACGTTCCTGGCGCTCGGCGGCAACCACACCTGCGCGCTCGTAGACAACGGCTCGGTGCGCTGCTGGGGCAACGGCAACAACGGCCGCACCGGTCACGGCAACGTGGCCAACATCGGAGACGACGAGCCGGCCTCCGCGGCCGACGTGGTCAGCCTCGGCGGGCCGGTGCAGCAGCTGACCACGGGTCTCTCTCACACCTGCGTGCGCTACGGCGACGGCACGCTGCGCTGCTTTGGGCGCGCGCTCGAGGGCCAGCTCGGCTACGGCAACACCCAGGCCGTGGGCGACGACGAGCTGCCCTCCGCGGTGGGCTTGGTGCCCGTGGGCGGCGCGGTGCAGCAGGTGTTCGCGCGCGGCGGCTCGTTCCACAGCTGTGCGCTGCGCGTGGATGGCCAGGTGCGCTGCTGGGGCGCCTCGGGCTCGGGTCGCCTCGGCGTGCCCGGCCTCGCCGGTCCGGTGGGCGATGACGAGCCCGCCGATGCGATCGCCCCCGTGAACGTCGGGGGCGTGGTCACGCAGCTGACGCTCGGGGCCGAGCACACCTGCGCGCGCCTCGACGATGGCAGCGCCCGCTGCTGGGGCAGCAACGCATCGGGCCAGCTCGGCCGCGGGCTGCCGGGCAACATCGGCGACGACGAGGAGCCCGCCTCGGTCGCCCCGATCTCGATCGGCGCGGCCGTGCTCTCGCTGACCGCAGGCTTCTTCCACACGTGCGCGCTGCTCGAGGGCGGGGCCGTGCGCTGCTGGGGCCGCGGCAACAACGGGCGCCTCGGCTACGGCAACACGGCCTGGGTGGGGCTCGCCAACACGCCGGCCGATGTGCCCAACGTGGACGTGGGCGGCGTGGTCGTGCAGCTCGTGGCCGGCAACGCGCACACGTGTGCGCTGCTCGTCGGCGGCAACGTGCGCTGCTGGGGCTGGGCCGGCCAAGGGCAGCTGGGCTACGGCAACCTGCAAGACATCGGCGACGACGAGCTGCCCGCGAGCGCGGGCAACGTACCGGTGGGCGCGGCGGTCGTGCAGATCGCCGCCGACGGCAACCACACGTGCGCGCTGCTCGACAGCGGGCAGGTGCGCTGCTGGGGCAACGGCGGCGAGGGCCGGCTGGGCTACGGCAACCTCGCCACCGTGGGCGACGACGAGACGCCCGCGATGGTGGGCGACGTGCCGCTGTTCCCGTAGCGAGGCGCCCAGGCCAGCGCGAGCAGCAGCCACAGGTGCCGCCAGTGGATCGTATCGATCACCGCGCTCTCCACCACGACCCCCGCGAGCGCCGCGGCCACCACCGCGAGCAGGCGCTGCGTCTCGGGCTCGCCGCCGCGCAGCACGACCCACACCGCGCGGCCGAGCGAGACGAGCAGCAGCCCCACGCTCGCCCACAGCCCCAAGCCACCGCTCTCCACCAGCGCGCGCACGTACAAGCTGTGGGCCGAGATCGCCAGGTGACCCTCGGTGGCGCCGGGCCCCAGGCCCAGCGGGTGCTCCCAGGCCAGCGCGATCGCATCGGCCTGGTTGCCGAAGCGGTCGTCGTCGTAGCCCTGCGTGCTCGCGCGCAGCTCCAGCATGTCGCGCACGCTGGGCTGGTCGATCACCACCACGAGCAGCACGGCGGCCACGGCCACGCCCACGCAGGTGCCCAGCGCCGCGCCGAGCGTGGGTCGCACGCGACCGGAGAGGAGCCGCAGGCCCGCGTAGGTCGAGAGGCCGGTGGCGAGGTTGATCCACGCCCCGCGCGAGTAGCTGAGCAGCACCGCCACGAGGCCCACCAGCACCACCGCGGCCCAGCGCAGCGTGCTGCGGGGGCGGCCGCTCGAGCGAGCCACGCCGAGCACCACCGCGGGGACCATGAACGCGCCGAACACGTTGGCGTCCTTGAACAAGCCCTGCAGGCGCCCCTTGGGGAGCATGAGCTCGGCGCCCGGGAGCACGCCGAAGTAGGCCGCCACCGCCACCGTGCCGCCGAGCACGGCCGCCACCGCGTAGGCATGCAGCAGTGTGCGCAGCAGCGAAGCGCCGAGGCGATCGAGCCACCCCACGATCATCGCGAACGAGAGCATGAGGTACACGGTGACGGCCAAGAACGGCAGGCCACGCGCGAGGTCGGTGGCCAGGACCAGCGACACCCCGTTGGCGAGCGCGAGCAGCAGCACCAGCGTGCCCGGCACCAGCAGCGAGGCGCGCAGCGAGGGCCACACGAGCAGCGGCCCCACGCCGAGCGCGACGAGCATCAGCAGATCGTAGGGCGCGGGCTCCCACCGCACCCATGCGCCCATCGCCACGGCCACCGCGAGCAGCACGTGGACCCCGGTGATCGAGCTCGAGGGGCGTGCGGTCGACATTGGCGGGTGCGCTCAGCCGGGGCGACGGGCGAGGATCACCACGGGTCGCGGTCCGCACAGCCCGTCGGCGAGCACCCGCGAGGCCACCGCGCGACAGCGCCAGCGCGTCTCCATCGTCGTCACGTTGCTGCGGGTGATCTCCGCGGACTCGTGCTCGCGGCCCTCGTAGACCAGCCAGCGCCAGGGCAGCGCGCCCACCCCCTCGGGGAAGCCCACGTGGTGCCACGCGGCGAGGAACAGGCACACGCCCTCGGGCTCGCCCCCGAGCCCGCGCACGTGCGGCGGCAGGTCGTCGACGAGCGAGGCGGGCTCCTGCAGGGCGCGGCCGACCACCGTGCTGCGGCCAGCCCCGAGCAGCGGGAGCAGCTCGCGCGCCGCGGCGGCCACCGGGGGAAGATCCCAGCCCACGGCCCAGCGCGCGCCGCGGTGCAGCGCGCCGGCCATCATGAGGCCCGCGTTGCAGCACACGTCGAACACCACGCGCTCGCCGAGCGTGGCGCCGTGGGCCGCGAGCAGCGGGGCGAGCCGAGCGAGGCGATCCTCGGGATCGCGACGGCCCACGTCGCGGCGGCCCGGCAAGCCCTGGTAGAGGAAGCGCTGCCCGCCGTTCACCACGCCCAGGCGATCGCCAAAGTGCAGCACGTCGCGGTGTCTCGCCACCACGTCGTCGATCACCGCGGGCACGTCGAACAGCAGCAGCTGCGGGTCCACGTAGCGCAGGCCCGCGGGGCTGACGAGCAGGTTGCCGTTGCAGCCGGGGGCCTCGAAGTCGCCGCAGGCGTAGCCGCTCGGGTTGGCCAGCGACAGGCGCCCGCGCGCGCGCAGATCATCGAGCGCCTCCAGCAAGCGCGCGTGCTCGGCGAGGGTGGGGGCGCGGCCGTCCACGTGCTCCACGACCATCGCGGTCATCGAGGTCATCGAGGTCTCGCCCGCGCGCAGGTGCACCACGTCGAGGCAGCGCGGTCCGAGATCCATGGCGGCCAGCGCCGCGGCGGCCAGCGCCTGGCGGTGGATCCCACCCAGCAGCGCCGCTTCGCCGAGCGCGTCGGTCTCGCTGAGGTAGCGGGCCTCGTGCGGGGCGGCGAAGCGCTTGAGCAGCTTGAGCCCGCAGCCCGGACCGAACGCAAGCGCCACCGGACCGAGCACGGCCTCGAGGCCCGGCTGCGGCGGTAGATAGAGTGTGTGGCGACCCTCCAGCACGCGCAGCCCGCGGGCGCGCAGCTCGGCGTGCAGGGCCGCGGCCGAGCTCGCGCGCAGCGGCACGTCGAACACCAGCGTGCTCTGCAGCCACGGGCTCGGCGTGTGACCCTCCCAGCGGCGTCGCGCCTGGCGCAGCTGCGAGCGCAGCAGCTTGGCCCCCACCATCAGCTCCTTGGCGGCGCGGTGCAGGGGCGGCACCCGCTTGATCTGCTCGACGATCCGGCGACGAGCCCAGCGCGCGGGAGCAGGCCAGGGCGTCAGCCGGGCAGTGGGGTTCGCAGCGGAGGTGGGCACCGGCAAGCAGCACGCGCAGCGGTGGCCTCGATTTCCTCCGCCTCGCGCGGCGCACTCGGGCGCAGCAGCGCCGCGGTATAGATCGCCAAGCGCAGCCCGGCCAGGGCCAGCAGCGCCCACATGGCCCCGCGCAGCCCTCCTCCCGGCACGAGCCACGCCGCGAGCCCCACGCTGCCCACGAGCCCCGCGACATTGATCGCGAGCTGCTGTCCAAAGCGGCCCATCGCGGTGACGGCCTGCGAGAGCATGTTGCCGAGCCCGGCCACGCTCGCCGCGGCGGCGGCGATCACCAGCTCGGGCGAGAGCGCGCCGTAGCCCTCGCCGAACACCACGCGCAGATACGTCTCGCCCAGCCCGACCACGCCCACGAGCAGCAGCCCGTCGCACACGGCCACGAGCACGAGCAGTCGCACGAGCAGGCGCAACAGCCCGCGGCGCTCGCGTTGGCGGGCGGCCAGCCTGGGGATCGCCGCGTTGCCGAGCGCCACGTTGAGCAGCTGCGCCACGTAGGCCACCGACATCACCGCGCCGAGCTGCCCGAGGGTCGTCACGTCGTGGGTGTGCTCGAGCACGTACGCGGGCACCTGGGTGCTCGTGGCCAGCAACGCGGCCGCGAGCCCGATCGGCAGCGTGCGTCGCACGAGGCGCAGCCGCGCTCCTGCGGCGGCGGGCGGCTCCACGACGGCGAAGCGCTGCGCGGTGCGGGCATCGAGCCCGAGGCTCAGCCCGCCGAGCAGCACGAGCGCGAGCGCCATGCCCACGAGCGCATCCCCGGTGGCGAGCAGCCCGAGGCCGAGTCCGGTGGCGGTGAGCACCCCTCGCAGCGCGCGCGAGCGCCCGACCGCGGCCAGCTGCTGCGCGCGCTGAGCCGGCGCGAGCAGGATGTCCGAGAGCGACTCCCACGCCCGCAGCCCGCCCACCGCGAGGATCATCGCGGCCGTGCGCCAGCCATGGCCCCCGAGCAGCGCGACCACGGCGGTGAGCGCCAGCGCGAGCGGGATCGTCCAGCGGCGCAGGCCGAGGTAGTCACCGAAGCGCGCGCGCTCGTCGACGACATAGGCCGGTCGGAGGTGCAAGTTGGTGAGCAGGATCGCCGGGGTCGCGATCGCGAGGCCCAGCGTGTACTGCCCGAGCGCTTCGACCGAGCCGAGCCGAGCGAGCACCACCGAGGTGGCCAAGAGACCCGCGGCATAGACCCCCTCGCCGAGCAGCGACCAGGCCGCGTCGTGCAGGAGCGGCGCTGCGCGAGCGGGCGTGGGGGACACGGGCATGCGAAGCTCGGCTGCACCACGCGCGGGGAGCCGGGCGGTTGACGGCTCGAGCGATTGCGGCGCGAACCTAGCGTGGCCCGCGCGCTGGTCCCCGTGCGAGGACTTGGGCGTTGGCCGACCGACTGCCGTAGCTCGCGAGCTGCGGGCTGCGTGTGCGCGTGCTTGCGCGCAGTCCTGCCCCTCCGGGAAACTCTCCTCCATCGCTCGTAGTCCAAGCCCGGTGACCGCGAGCCCCGTTCCGGCGAGCCCCTCCACCCTCGCCGCGCAGGAGCGACACCGCACGGTCATGGCCGCGCTCGCCTTCTTCATGCTGATGGCGGGCTACTACGTGCTCCGCCCGGTCCGCGACGAGATGGGGATCGAGGGCGGGGTCCGGCAGCTCCAGTGGCTCTACACCGGCACGTTCGTCGCGATCCTCGTCGCCGTGCCGCTGCTGTCCTGGCTGGTGGCGCGGCTGCGTCGGCGCGCCGCGGTGCCCGTGATCTATGCGCTGTTCGTGATCCAGCTGGTGCTCTTCTACACGCTGATGTCGCAGGCCGGGCCCGCGGCCAAGGTCACGATCGCCCGCGTGATCTACGTGTGGGTCAGCGTCTTCAACATGTTCGTGGTGTCGCTGTTCTGGGCGCTCATGGCCGATCTGTTCTCGGTGGCGGGGAGCAAGCGGCGCTTCGGTCTGGTGTCGGCCGGCGGCAGCGCGGGCGCGATCGTGGGGCCGCTGGTCACCGCCACCCTCGCCGATCGCCTCGGCCCGGTCCCGCTCTTGCTGGTGGCCGCGTGCATCCTCGCCGTCGCCACCGTCGCCGTCGCGTACGTGGGCCGCGCGAGCCGCAGCCCCACGGCCACCCCCGAGGAGGCCAACCCCCAGGCGCTCGGCGGCGGCTGGTGGGAGGGCTTCGTGCTGCTGTGGCGCTCTCCCCAGCTGCTCGGGATCTCGGGCTACATCGTGCTGTACTCGGCGGTCTCCACCTTCTTCTACTTCGAGCAGGCCACGATCGTGGAGGCGGCGATCCACGACCCAAGCGCGCGCACCGAGCTGTTCGCCCACGTGGATCTGGCCACCAACGTGCTGGCGCTGGGCATGCAGGCGCTGGCCACCGCGGGCCTCGTGCGACGCTTTGGCCTCGCCGTGCTGCTGGTGTCGATGCCGGTGATCAGCGCGCTTGGCTTCCTCGCGCTGGTGGTGGCGCCCACCCTGGCCGTGCTGGTGGTGGCCCAGATCATCAAGCGGGCGTTCAGCTTCGCGGTGGCCAAGCCCGCGCGCGAGATCTTGTTCACCGGGGTGACCCCGGCCGAGCGCTACAAGGGCAAGCTCGTGGTCGACACCGTGGTGTATCGCGGCGGCGACATGCTCTCCGCCTGGGCGTTCGCCGGGCTCACCGGGCTCGGGCTGGGGCTCTCGGCGATCGCGGCGTGCGGGATCCCGGTGGCGGCGGCGTGGGGGTATGTGGCGAGGTTCCTCGGTCGGCGCGCGAGCGCGGCCAACGAGGGCTGAGCCCGCGGGTCAGCCGAGCGGATCCCACTGCACCCCAAAGCGCAGCAGCGAGCGCGCCAGCGCGGGGTGGGCGGCCGCCCAGCGATCGTCGAACACGAACCATTGTTGGTAGCCGAAGAACTCGCTCACGTGCTGGGCAATGGCGGCGAAGTGCTCGCCGACCTCGAGCAGCGTGCGCTTGGTGTCGCCCGAGTTGGGGCTGAGCGCGGCGGCGGCCCGCGAGAAGTCGGCCACCGCGCCCGCGTGCCCGGCCACGCCCAGCGCACCGCTGCTGCTCTGGCCGAGCGCCGAGATCGGATAGTCGCGCAGGCGCTCGAGCGCGGGGCCCAGCGAGGTGTCGGCCTCGTGCACGAGCCCCCGCAGCAGCCGCAGCTCGAGCGGCCACGGCGGCTCGTAGCCCCACGACGTGGGCGGCATGCGCTGCGGCTCGACCCCACGCAGGTGCTCGCACAGCGCGGGCAGCCGCACGCCGGGGATCACGAAGCTCCCTCCCGGCAGGCTGTCCGAGTCATAGAACGTACCGAGCACGACATACGTGGCGCCCTCGCCCGCGACGGCGGGTCGCAGCACCGGGAGCTCCAGCCCTGGGTCGAAGCGCCCGTCGCCGTGGTTCGTGGGCAGCGGCCACTCTTGGTGCAGGTACGCCAGCGCATCGGCGTGCTCCGCCCTCGCGTGGGCGTCGAAGAAGAAGTAGGCCAGCTCGACCTCGTCGTCGTCGGTCAGCGCGCGCAGGGAGTGCGCGTCGTGGCGGATCTCGCCCTCGACATAGAGGTGCTCGCTGAGGTGAGCCATCAGCGCCGCGAGGGTCTCGGGGGGCGCCACGCCGAGCTCTCGAGCGCGTTCGAAGGCCGTGGCTAGCCCGTAGACGTGGCCGCGCAGCGATTCCAGCACCCACGCGCGGGGATCGGGTGCGGACCAGCCCTCGCGAAACCACTCGAGCACGCTCGCATGGGGCAGGTGGACCACCCGCTTGGACAGCGGGCCGTCGTAGTGGCTGCGGTAGACGAAGGTGAGGTCGGGGGCCACGACGCCACGCTATCACGGAGGTCGCAGCGCCAGCGGGGCGCGCGAAATCCCACGGCGGGGCCCACGAGATCGGGCGGAACGACACGCGAAGGCGCCCCGGGGCGCCGGCGCACACGCTGAGCTCGCGCTGTTATCCTCGGCCCCACCGTCGAGGATCCGCGCATGTCTTGCCCCATCCAGATCGTGATCCTCGGAGCCTCGGGCGACCTCACCTCGCGCAAGCTCGTGCCCGCGTTGCTCCGCAACCACACCGAGGGCGCCTTCCCTCGCGAGGTGCAGGTGATCGGTGTCTCGCGCAGCGGCATGACCAGCGAGGCGTGGCGCAGCGAGCTGTCCGAGTCGATCCCGCCCGAGCTGCGCGAGGCGTGGGAGGCGTTCGCGCCCAACCTGCACTGGCTGCAGGCCGATGCCGCCACGGCGGAAGGAATCGCGACCCTGCGCAAGGAGCTCGGCGACCACATCGAGCGCATGCCCGGAGGCTGTCGCCGTCGCTCGGGGCGGCTGTTCTACCTGGCGCTGTCGCCCGCGCTGTTTGGTCCGGTGGTGGCCGCCCTGTCGGCCGCCGAGCTGCTCCGCTGTGAGCCCGGCGATCACGAGGGCTGGCGCCGCGTGGTGATCGAGAAGCCGTTCGGCGCCGATCTGACCTCGGCCCGCGCGCTCAACCGCGCGCTGCTCACCCACCTGCGCGAGGACCAGATCTTTCGCATCGATCACTACCTCGGCAAGGAGACGGTCCAGAACATCCTGGCCCTTCGCTTCCAGAACGCAATCTTCGAGCCGCTGTGGAACCGCAAGCACATCGAGTCGGTGGAGATCTCGGTGTGCGAGACGGTCGCGATGGAGGGGAGGCGCGGGGCCTACTACGACTCGGCCGGGGCGCTGCGCGACATGGTCCAGAACCACCTGCTGCAGATCCTGGCGCTGGTTGCGATGGAGCCGCCGGGCTCACTGCAAGCCGACGCGATCCGCAACGAGAAGGTGAAGGTGCTGCAATCGCTGCGCCCATTCACCGGGTCGCGGGTGGAGCGTGACGTGGTGCGCGGGCAGTACGAGGGCTACCGCGAGGCGTTCGGCGTCGCGCCCGGCTCCTCCACCGAGACCTACGTGGGGATTCGCGCGCTGGTCGACAATTGGCGCTGGAGCGGCGTGCCGTTCCTGCTGCGCACGGGCAAGGCGGTGCACAATCGCTTCACCGAGGTGGTGCTGCGCTTTCGCACCCCGCCCATCGATCTGCTCAACGGCCCCGTTCCCGATGACATGTGCGCGCTGCGACCCAACGCCTTGCACCTGATGATCCAGCCCAGCGAGGGCCTCTCGCTCGGGTTCCTCGTCAAGCAGCCGGGCCCGGGCATGGTGATGCGCCCGGCCCAGCTCGGCTTCGACTACCAAGAGATGAGCCAGGGCAGCACGCCCGATGCCTACCAGCGGCTGCTGCTCGACGCGCTCAACGGTCAGGCCACGCTGTTCATCCGCGGCGACGAGGTCGAGGCTGCGTGGGCGTTCGTCGATGGAATCCGCACGGGCTGGGATGAGGCCAACCCCGCGCTGCACCGCTATGCGGCGGGCAGTGAGGGCCCCGAGGCGGCCAGTGAGCTGTTCCGCGGCTGCGAGGGCACGTGGAGTCCGGGTCCGTGAGCGGGGGGAGTGGCTCGAGCCCGTCGTTGCGGGTCACCGACGAGGTGGGCGTCGTCGCGGGGGAGCTCGTCGCGACTGCGATCCACCGGGTCGTGGCCGCGCGCGGGCGCTGTCGGCTGGGCTTGCCGGGCGGCACCGCACCGATCCCGCTGCTGGAGTGGCTGGCCGAGCACCTGCCGCCGAGCCTCGCGAGCCGCCTCGTGGTCACGTGGGTCGACGAGCGCCACTTGCCGCTCCCGCCGGGCGAGGACTGGCGCGCGCTTCCGGGCGAGAGCAACCTGCGCCTGGCGTGGGCGCACTGGTTCTCGCGAGCCACCCGCGTGCCCGAGCAGCTGGCGATGGCGCGATCCGGCGATCTGCAGGCGGCCGCGCGACTCCACGCCGAAGAATTCCTCGCGCAGCTCGGCGGCCTCGACGTGGTGATCTTGGGGGCCGGGCCCGACGGGCACATCGCCTCGTTGTTTCCCGGCCACCCTGCGCTCGACGACCCTGGCGTGTGCGTGGCCGTTCCCGATGCGCCCAAGCCTCCGCCCGAGCGCCTCACGCTGACGCTCGCGGTGCTCGAGGCGGTCGAGCACGCCGTGCTGGTGGCCACGGGCGCCGCCAAGGCGCCGATGCTGCGCCGTGCGCTCGCGGGTGATCGCTCGCTTCCCCTGGGTCGCTATCGACCCCACGGCGCGTGGACCTGGGTCATCGATCCCGCCGCTGCCGCCGAGCTCCACTTCGCCCCACACTCGATGCCGTCGCAGGAGAACCCATGAGCACAGCCGATCTCGCCGTAGTAGGTCTGGGGGTCATGGGCGCCAATCTGGCGCGCAACTTCCACTCTCGGGGCCTCACCGTGGCCGTCTACAACCGCAATCCCGAGGTGGCGAGCGCGTTCCATGCCGCGCATGGCGACGAGCGCTTCGTGGCGTGCTCCGCCTACGCGGCGCTCGCGGCCGCGCTCGTGCGCCCCCGCAAGATCATCCTGATGGTCACCGCGGGCGCGCCCGTCGACGCGGTCATCGAAGAGCTGCTGCCCCACCTCGAGGCGGGCGACATGATCATCGATGGGGGCAATTCGCACTGGCCCGACACCGAGCGTCGCCACGAGCGACTCGAGCCCACCGGGGTGCGCTTCGTGGGCATGGGCGTGTCGGGCGGCGAAGAAGGGGCGCTGCGCGGGCCCTCGATGATGCCCGGCG
>JBFIJN010000138.1:0-18089 GCA_041600735.1 Nannocystaceae bacterium | reverse complement strand
GGGTCGCGAGCGCGCGCAGGCGCTGGTGGTCGAGGGCCGCGAGCAAGCCCGGCAGTTCGTGACCGCTGCCGAGCAGCAGATGTCTGGCGCGCGACTCCACGCGCTCGAGCAGCTGCGTCTCGAGGTGCTGCGCCTGGCGGCCGCGGCCGCGGGACGCGTGGTGGGGCCGCTCGACGTGCCCGAGATCGCACGGGCCTACGCCCGCCGCGGCGCGCATCGCCTCGCAGAGACGTTCGCCGAGGGGCTGCCAGGGCCCGTCCACGTGGCGGTGGGCGAGGGCGTCGACCTCGATGAGATCGAGCATGAGCTGCACGCGGTGCTCGGACCCGCGGTCGAGCTCGAGCTCGTGGTCGATCCCAGCATCGTGGCCGGCGCGACGCTGCGGGTCGAGGGGCACGAGGTCGAAGCGAGCGTGAGCGCCAGCCTGCGACGCTGGTACGACGAGCAGCTCGAGGACCCCACGCTGCGGGAGAGTGGCGCGTGACGAAGACGGTGGCCTTCGACGCGCTCGCACACACGCTCGTGCGCGACACCCTCGGGCAGCTGCGCGAGCGGCTGCCTTCGCTGCTTCCCACGCCCTTCACCTCGCGGGTGGGTCGGATCACCGCGATCGCCGACGGCATCGCGACCGCGGTCGGACTGCACACACCGTTCCTTGGCGAGCTGGTCGACGTGGGCGGCGTGCTCACGGTTGCCGAGGACATCCAAGAGCATCACACGCGACTGGTGCTGCTGAGCGCGGCGGTCGGAGTCGAGGCCGGCCAGACCGCGCGCCGCCTCGGTCGCGTGGTCGAGGTGCCCGCCGGGCCCGAGCTCGTGGGTCGCGTGATCGATCCGCTCGGACGACCGCTCGACGGGAACGGCCGGGTGCTCGCGCGCTGGCGGGTGCGGGTGGAAGGCCGCCCGACCCCGCTGGCCGAGCGCGAGCCCGTGTCTCGCCCGCTGCGCACCGGGGTGTTCGCGGTGGACACGATGATCCCCATTGGACGCGGCCAGCGGCAGCTGGTGATCGGCGACCGCTCCACCGGCAAGACCGAGCTGTGCCTCGACATCCTGGCCGGCCTCGACGAGGACACGATCGGCATCTACGTGGCCATCGGCCGACGAGGCTCGGACACCTCGGAGTACCTGCAGTGGCTACGCGACGCGGGGCTGTTTCGCCATGGCTTTGCGGTGGTGACCGACGCCGACGACCCGGTGGGTCTCGTTCATCTCGCGCCCTACGCCGCCACCGCCATGGCCGAGGCCCTGGCCGAGCAGGGGCACGACGTGGTCCTCGTGTACGACGATCTCACGACCCACGCCAATGCCCACCGCACGCTGGCGCTGCTGATGGGGCGACCGGTGGGACGCGAGGCACACCCGGTGGACGTGTTCTACGCCCATGCGCGCCTGCTCGAGCGGTCGACCCAGCTCGGCGCGGCCCGAGGCGGCGGCTCGATCACCGCGTTCCCGATCGTCGAGACGCAGGCGGGCGACCTCACCGGCTACATCCCCACCAACCTGGTGTCGATCACCGACGGACAGATCCGACTCGATGCAGGCCTGGTCGCCGCCGATCTAATCCCGGCGGTCGACGTGGCGCTGTCGGTCTCGCGGGTGGGCGGCAAGGCTCAGCCGCTGCTGCTACGCCGCCTCGCGGGGTCGTTCAAGAACCGCTACGCGCAGTTCTTGGAGCTCGAGTCGTTCGCCCGCTTCGGCACCCGGCTCGAGACCTCGGCGGCCGCAGTCGTCGACTGGGGCCGCCGCGTACGCCGAGCGCTGCGGCAGGGGCGTGGGGTGACGCGCAGCTGGGAGGACACGGTGGCGCGGCTGCTCGTCGTGCAGGCCGAGGGCTTTGGACGACTGCCCCTCGCCGACATCCATGCGCTCACCGAGCGCGCGTGTGCCCGCGTGCTCATCGACCCAGTGTTCGCGGCGGTCGCGGTCGAGGCGAGCGCGCTCGAGCCGACGCTGCTCGAGCGCCTGCGACGGGCCGGCGATCGGGTGCTGGCCGAGGTCGCGCAGCCGTGACCTCGCTGCGGCAGTACGAGGAGCGCCTGCGCGCATGGCAGAGCTTTCGCGACATCGCCGGGGCCACGCGCACGCTGGCCGCGGCCCAGAGCCTGCACTGGGCCGAGCTCGTGCGCCGCACGGAGGCTCACCTCGCGCGATGCCTGGCCCTGCGCGACGCGTACCCCAGCGCCCAGGTGCCCCGCGACGCACCACGGGTGCTGGTGGCCGTGGGCTCCGATCTAGGGCTCTGCGGCCCGTTCAATCGCGCCGTGGCCGAGCGCTTCGCGAGCGAGCGCGCGCGCGGCAGCGTCGCGCGGGTGGCCATCGGCGAGCGACTGCGGGCGCACATGGAAGCCGACTTGCTCGTCCTGCCCGCACCCACGTCGTTCGCTCGGGTGGAGACGCTGGCCACCACGCTCGAGGTGCTGGTGCCCGAGTCTCGCTCGACCGATGTGAGGCTGGTGTTCGTGCTCACGGCCGAGGTCGAGCCCGACGGACGACCGCGCGTAGCCGCGTGGGACGAGCCCGAGCTCGGCGCCAGCGGGCACGCGGCGGGCGGAGCCTCCTCCGCGGCGACCCTGGCAACCGAGCCAGCGGTGGAGCTGGTCGAGCCCGAGACGACCGCCGCCATGGTCGCTTCGCTCACTCGCCACGCGCGCGTCGTTGCGGCGCTGACCCGCAGCGCAGCGAGCGAGAGCGAGGCGCGCTGGAACACCATGAATCGCGCCAAAGAGGCCGCAGATCGCCGAATCGGCGAGCAGGAGCGCGAGCTTCGCAGGCGCCGACAAGAGCAAGTGACACAAGAGATGCTCGAGGCCCGGCAGGGCGCCCGCCGGGTGTGAGCCAACCGGGGGTGGCGCAGAGGCCGGGATCCGTACATGGGCGACGAAGGGTGTTATGGCGTGCCCTCCGGGAGGCCGATCGACGACCTCCACTGCGAGAACCGAGTCCTTCATGAGCACGCTCGATCCATTTGCCGGTGTCCCCGGTCCCCTGCGCACCGCCTTCGAGCGTCGTGGTTTTTCCTCCTTGACCGCCGTGCAGCGCGCGGTCCTGGACGCCGACACCGGCGCCCAGAACCTCCGCATCTCCTCGCAGACCGGCTCGGGCAAGACGGTCGCGCTTGGCCTGGTGCTAGCGCGGTGCCTGCTCGCCGAGCCGGTGCCCGAGCCCGAGCCCCAATCCGAGCGAGACGCCGACGCGAACGCCGACGCGAACGCCGACGCGAACGCCGACCTCGACGCGAGTGCCGACGCCGACGCGAGCGCCGACGCCGACGCGCCAACCGAGCAAGCGCAGCCTCAGCAAGCGCAGCCCCAGCGCGAGCAGACGTGGAAGCGAGCGTTCGTATCCAACGGTGCCGGCCCCGTGGCGCTGGTCATCACGCCCACGCGCGAGCTGGCGGTGCAGGTCCGCGACGAGCTGCGCTGGCTGATGGCCGACGTGTCGGGGCTGCGAGTCGAGGTCGTCACCGGCGGGACCGACGTGGGCGGCGAGCGTCGCATGCTGCGACGACCGCCCGCGATCCTCGTGGGCACGCCGGGCCGACTGCTCGACCACATGCGCAGCCAGGCGTTCTCGTGCGCGTCGATCGGGCACGTGGTGCTCGACGAGGCCGATCGCATGCTCGAGATGGGCTTCCGCGACGAGCTCGAGGCGATCATCGAAGAGCTGCCCGCGGAGCGGCGCAGCCACCTGATGTCGGCCACGTTTCCGGCGCTCGTGCGACGCATCGCCGACCGCTTCCAGGGCAAGGCTCTGCACCTGCAGGGCACCGCGCTGGGCCAGGCCAATGACGACATCGATCACATCGCGCAGGTGGTGGGCCACGGCGAGGACTACGCCGCGCTGGTCAATGCGCTGCTGCTCGCGCTCGGCGAGCGCGTGCTGGTGTTCGTCGATCGACGGGTCGACGCGTCGGATCTGGCCGAGACGCTGGCGGGCGACGGCTTCCCCGCGCTGCCGTTCAGCGGCGACCTCAGCCAAGCCCAGCGCACCCGCACGCTGCAGGCGTTCCGCACCGGCACCATCAACGTGCTGGTCTCGACCGATGTCGCCGCGCGCGGGATCGACGTGCCCGACATCTCGATGGTCGTGCACATGTCGCCGCCGCAGGATCCGGACGGCTATACCCACCGCAGCGGTCGTACCGGGCGAGCGGGTCGGCGTGGCCGCAGCCTGCTGCTCGTGCCCCCGCGTGCACAGCGACACGTGACGCGACTGCTGGCGGCGGCGCACATCGAGGCCGACTGGCAGCCCGTGCCCACGCCCAACAAGGTGCGCAAGGCGATCACCAAGCGCACGCGCAAGCAGCTCCACGCGCAGCTCGACGGCGATGTCGGCCCCGCGGACAAGACGCTCGAGTACGCGACGCAGCTGCTCGAGGGCCGCGATCCGGTGAAGGTGATCGCGACGCTGCTCGAGATGGCCGAGCCGCGGCTGCCGTGCGAGCCCAGGGCGGTGCGCGAGGTCTCGCCGATGCAAGACCGCGGGCACGACCGACGCGATCGCGGGAACGATCGCGACCGCGGGAACGATCGCGGCCACGATCGCGGCCACGCAGCGGCACCGCGAAGCCAGGGCCCCGGCCCGCGCAGCCACGCCGACAACGGCCCCGCGCGCGGTCCCAAGCCGGCGCCGCGCGACGGCTACGTGCGCTTCTTCGTGAACTGGGGCCTGCGCGGCGGAGCCACGCCCGGACGCTTGCTCTCGCATCTCTGCCGACGCGGTGGGATCGACAGCCAGCAGGTGGGCGCCATCGATCTCGGGCCGGGCTCGGCCACGTTCGAGGTCGCACAAGAGGCGGCGGCCGAGTTCGAGGTGCGGGCACAGCAGCCCGACGAGCGCGACCCCGGGGTGAAGATCGCCCGCGACGACGGCCGACGGCCGCTGGCTCGCGGGCCCCGGCCGCAGCGCGGCGCGCCACGAGGACCTCGCGCGAGCTTCGGCGGACCTCGTCAGGGCGAAGGCCGCGAGGACCGCTCGGAGCGCTCGTCGTAGCGACTCACACCCAGTCCGAAGCAAACGGCTCGAATGCTGGCTCACCGCCGCGCGTGAGCCAGATCCGCCGACGCTCGGAGTCGGCCGCGAAGTAGCGGCCATCGAAGGGCGCGTGCTCGAGCCGTGACAGCTCGAGGCCATCTTGCCCCACGAGCACCAGCGCGTCGTCCAGGGCGCCACGAGCGGGTACGATCAGCCATGGAATTCGAGGGTGTCATCGAGATCGAGCGACCCGCCGCGGAAGTCTTCGACTACATCGCCGACTTCGAGAACAACCCACGGTGGCAGGGCGGCATGCGCTCGTGCCAGTGGACGTCGAAGCCTCCGATTGCGGTCGGCTCGACGTATGTACAAGAGGCCCGCTTCCTCGGCCGTCGCATCGAGACCCACTTTCGCGTGACCGCGCTCGAGCCCGGCCGCTCGATCTCGATCGAGAGCACCAAGAGCACGTTCCCGATCCAGGTCACGCGCTCGGTGACCCCGATCGATGCCAAGCGCTGCCGGGTCTCCGCGCACGTGCGCGGGCAGCCCACGGGGATCGTGAAGCTGCTGTCGGGGATGGCCAAGAAGATGATCGCGAAGGACTACGCTGCGCTCAAGCGCGTGCTCGAGGCGCAGCAAGTCGAGGCCTGAGCGCCCGACCGAAGCGTGCGGCCTCAGACGCCCGGCGGACGCAGGACCGGCGCGGTGAGCTCCGGCCGACTCGCGCTGCTCTGCGTGGGTGCGGAAATGGATGCATGGGCCGACGGGGACGAAGACGACGACGAAGCCGAGGGCGAGGGCGTGGACGAGCTGACCGCGGGCGTTGCCGCGTCCTTGGTAGCCAGCGCCAAGCGCTCCTGCACGGTCTTGGTCTCCGCGGCGTCGTCCTTGAGCGCCTTGATCTCTTCGCGGCGCGCGGCCACCTCTTCCTCGAGCTCGGCGATCTCGGAATCGAGACCGCGGATGCGCTCCGCGATCTTGGCGCGCTTCTCCTTGGCGTCGGCGATGATCGACTCGACGTCGATGTTGAGCGACTCGAGTGTGGTCTTCACGACGCTCACGACCAACGGAATGTTGTCCGGTGGGAGCTTGCGCATCAGCTCCATCGCGTTCTGAATGCCAAACTCGGGACCGGAGGGCGGCGGCGGGCTCGCTGCGGGCTGCGACTGGACCACGACCGCGGGCTTGGCCGCGGCCGCCACGGGCTTCGCTTCGGGACGCGGCTCGGGCGTGGCTTCGGGACGCGCCTCGGGCCGCGGTCGCGGGCTCGGCTCTTGGACCGGAGTGGGGTTCGATTCGTCGCGCTTCTTCGTGAAGAGACCCATGGCAGCCGTCACCCTATCCTGGACACAAGGGACTGACCATCACCGCATTTGGTGACGCCTCTCCGGCCCACGCGAATGGGAGCGGTACAGCGTACGCGGCATCGGGTCGGCGTTCTGCGAGCGGAGCGCACCCAGGGCGCGATGGCGGCTCGGTATGGACGTGGTGGGCCGGGTCCGAATCGTCGACACTCGTGGCATGAACCTCCCGGTCGTCCTCCTACGCATGGGCCTCGGGTTGCTGACCAGCGTGGCGCTCGCTGGCTGTGGCAAGCAGGTGCCCGCCTCGTCACCTCCCCAGGAATCGGACCCCGCTGGCCCGGGCGATGAGGAGCAGCTGCGGCCGGGCGAGGTTGCCAACACCTACGTGGGGCACGGAGACGAGGAGGGAGCGGAGGACGGAGACGACGACGCCGACGACGACGCCGACGACGCCGACGACGACGACGCCGAGCGGAGCGCGAGCGGCGACGCGCCCAAGTCCGCGGATGACGGTCGGCTCGATGCCGTCGAGCTGCTCGCGCTGGCCAATGCCGCGCTCGACGAGGTGCTCGATCCCTACGCGGCGCGCGTCGTGACCCCGCTGCTGCCCACCGAGTGGCCCTCGACCTCGGGGACCGTGATGGTCCTGGCCTATCCGCTCACGCCGCTCGAGTCCGGGGTGACGCGCTACACGCTGTCGAGCCCGAGCTACCGCGTCACCCTCGCGGTCGGCGACGGCACCGTGACCACCGAGTCGCTCGGCAAGAAGCCCAAGCGCCTCGGCACGATCGAGAAGGCACGCGAGCGCTCCGACGACCCGATCCACCAGGGCGAGCAGGCCCTCGTGGACGTCGTGGCCGGCCGCAAGACCCCGGAGAAGGCCAGCCGCATCCTGCGTCACTACATCGAGTGGGCGGACGGCCACGGCGCGGTGGGCAAGGACGCGGAGGCGCGCGCGGCCGCGTTCTTCAAGGCGCTGCGCGGCTAGTGAGGCGGGATAGCGCGGCGCGCCCGAGCCCGGCGGCGCCTCACATGCAGACGACCGGGCTCACCGTCACGCTCCCGATGCGATGACTGTCGACATCCGCGGTGACGCGGAAGCCGAGGATCCTGACCCCCGCGCCGAACATCGCGTTGAGGTCCTTGTTCCCCGACCCATTGACCGGCATCGAGCCCAGCGACATCCCATTCTCGTCGAATGCCTGCACGATCGCCTCGCCCACGAAGCCATCGCCGTCGATATTGCCCGCACTCGGCACGAAGTACTGGGTGGCGGTGGAGGGAAAGTCGAACTCGAATTCGATGAACTCGTTGCCATCGATCGTGTTGTTGTTCGATCCACCCACGATCCCCAGTCCATTGAGGTTGAGCACGTTGATGGTGTTGCTGCCGGTCACCCGCACGCCCGGCGGCGCGTCGTAGATCATCCCCGCCGTGAACGTCCCTCGGTTGGTGTAGTTGACCGGAGTGGCGGGAGCGAGCATGCACTCGCACTGGCCGCCCTCGAAGCCCGCGGGGCAGTTGCAGGTGAAGCCGTCGATCTCGTCGACGCATGCGCCGCCGTTCTGACAGGGATCGCCGACGCAATCATCGATGTTCAGCTCGCACGCATCGCCCTCGAAGCCGCTGGGGCACTCACACGAGAACCCGGCGACTTCGTCGGTGCAGGTACCACCGTTCTGACACGGCATGTCTGCACACTCGTCGATCTCGTCCTCGCAGACCGCCCCCTCGAATCCCGCTGCACACTCGCAGACCGCCCCATCGGCGCCTACCGTGCACGTCCCCTCGTTCTCGCATGGGTTGGGGTCGCAGGGGTCCTCGTCCACCACCTCGCAGAAGTCGCCCATGAACCCCGGCGGGCACACACACGTGAAGCCATTGCCCACCGGCACGCACTCGCCCCCGTTGTCGCAGGGGTTCGGGTCACAGACGCTCCCGCCCGTGCTCACGTCGTTGCCGATCGACTCCGACGACGAGCTCTCCAGCCCGGTGCTCGTGCCCGCGTCGGTGGTCCCGTCGGCATCGGCGGGGGGATCGGGCGGGTTGAAGCACCCGGTGGCGAGCACGGCCGCAGCGACGAGGACTCCGGGACGGACGTTCATTGGGTCGAGCCTACGAGACCGCAGCGGGCATCGTCGACCCCGCGCGCGCGCACCCGCGGATCGAGCCCTCACGCCCGATCACACGGACCTCGAGCGTGTGGGGGCGAACCCGAGCCATTTGCGCCATCGATCGCGCGCGCGCTCCTCGAGTCCCGGGGCGACCTCGACATTCGCGGCGCTGGGGGCCATTCTGCACGGGATGGTGCGATCTCTCGGTGTCGTCCTCGCCTTCACTCTGCTCGCATGTGGCGGTGGCTCCAAGGACGAAGAGAGCCCATGGATCGCGGTGGAGGGGCTCCCCGAGGCGTACCTATACGGCGCGGTGTGGAGCTTTGGGCCCGAGGACGTGTGGCTCACCGCCGACGGCGCGCGGGTGCTCCACTTCGACGGCAGCGAGTGGACCGAGATCGTGCTCGAGACCAACGACACGATGTCCGGGATCTGGGCGTTCGCGCGCGACGACATGTGGATGGTCGGCGGCGACACGCTCGCGCGCTACGACGGTTCCACCTGGACGATCACCGACTTCACCCAGGAGAGCCCCGGCATCGAGGGCCTGACCTCGATCTGGGGCAGCGCGCCCGACGATGTCTGGGTCGTGGGCACGCAGAGCACGGCTGCGCACTGGAACGGCAGCGTGTGGCAGCGCTACATCGCGGCGGGCACCGAGAACACCGCGGTGTGGGGCTCGGGACCCAGCGATGTCTACGTGGTCGGCATCTTCGATGTCGCGCACTGGAACGGCAACAGCTTCGAGGAAGTCGACGTGGGCATCCACTCGGCCGAGGGCGTGTGGGGCTTCGCCGAGGACGACGTGTGGGCGGTCGATGGCAACGAAGAAGTGGCCCACTTCGATGGTCTCGCGTGGACGACGACGGAGCTCGATGTGTTCGGCGGGCCCAGCACCCTGTGGGGCCTCGCACCCGATGATCTGTGGGGCGTGGGCAGCTTTGGGTCGATCGTTCACTACGACGGCCAGCGCTGGCGCGAGCTGGCGGCGCAGGAGATCGGCAGCCCGTTCCTGCGCTCGTTCCACGGAATCCACGGCAGCTCTCGCAGCGATGTGTGGGCCGTCGGCTCGCAAGCGGGCGAGGACGGCCTCACCCCGCTCCTGTGGCGCTACGACCCGGGCTGAGCGAGCGCTCAGGTCTGCAGGGCCGCGACGGGCGTGGTCGAGCGCCCGTTGTCGCCGCCGATCTCGGTGAGATCAGGGCACACCGACTGGGCGCACGCGAGCAAGATGTCGGACGTATTGGCGCCCTCGCTGTGATGATGGATCCCGGGGTGGGTCAGCGCGCCGCCACCACCACCGAGCACCACGATCGGCATGTCGGACACCGCATGGGTCAGCCCCGAGGCGGCATCGGAGCTCGCGAAGATCACACTGTTGTCCAGCAGGTTGCCGGCCCCCTCGGGCGCGGCCGCGAGCTGCTCGCACAGGTACGCGAGCATGCGCATGGTCTCGATCGTGGCTGCATCCACGGCATCGTTCTGCCCCGCATCGTGGGTGAGATCGTGGTGCCCCATGTTCAGCCCCAGCTGGTTGAACACGGTGTAGCCGACCGACCCGGTGAACTGCACGCTCGCCACCCGCGTGATGTCGCAGGCGAAGGCCAGCGCCAGCAGGTCGGACATCGCTCGGTTCACGGGCTCGAGCTGCTCGTTGCCGTCGATGTCATCGTTGCTCTGGTCGGTCTGGGGAGGGATCGTGCAGCTGGGCGCGAGCGCGTCGATCTGCGAGCGCAGCTGCTCCACGGCCGAGAGGTGTGCCTCGAGCCGCAGGCGATCCGCGGTGCTCACCCTCGCCTTGAGCTGGGTGACATCTTCCTGCACGGCATCGAGGGCGGAGAGCCGATGCGGCTTCTCGGGATCATCGGGCACGGTGAACGAGGCGAACAGCCGATCCCACGCCTCGCGCGGATCTTGGATCGCCGTCAGCGGCTGGTCGGGACCCTTGTGCGAGAGGAACTCGAGGCTCGGGCCCTCGCTGCCGATGATGCGCTTGGACACGCGCAGCTGCACCGAGGGCAGGAAGGTCTGGGTGCCGATCCGCTCGGCCACCACCTGGTCGACCGAGGGCCCGCCGAACTTCGACGCATAGTTGGCGGAGCCCGGCGGCAGCTCGATGAACGGCCAGCCCGAGAACATCGCGGTGCCGTCGTGATGGCCCCGGCGCCCCGGGAACCCGGCGGAGACGCGGTAGCCGGACAGGACGCTCAGGTAGTCGCGTACGCTGGCAAACGGCTCGAGCTGGGGCGTGAGCGCGAACCCGGGCCCGGTCTGGCCGGGGGCGAAGCGCAGCGATCCGCCGGGGTTGCCGACGTCGGCCAGCGCCACGCCATTGCCCCAGAACCAGGTGACGAGTCGGCGCGGGAGCTCGGTGCCGTCGGCCCAGGCTTCGCCGTGGGCGTCGAGCATGGCCTCGAGCGGCGGCAGCGCGAGCGCGACCGCGCTGCCCCCCACCAGGCCCCTGAGCATCGTGCGACGAGAGAGTCGGAAATTGCGGCTCGGCATGGGCGTGCTCCTCACTCCGGCTCGGCGACCACGCGGAATGCGGGGCTCGCCACGATCTCGATCAACAGGGATTGCATGCGGTAGCCGGAGTCGACGAAGGCGTCCTCGAGGGCCACGATGGCGATCTCTTCTCCGGCCGTCTCCACGTGCCCGGTAGCGTCGCGATAGATGTTGCGCACCAGGCACGAAGCGGCATCGGGCGTCTGCGCCACGAGGGCCCCGAGGCCCGCGGCGCCGACGAACGGCTGACCGTCGATCTCGGCGCTCGCATCGATCGGCGAGCCGTTGTCCTCGGTACGAAACTGGCCGATCCCGTCGTAGATCTCGAGGCCGAAGCCGATGGGGTCCATCAGCTGGTGGCAGCCGCGGCAGCTCGCGTCGGTCACGTGCTGCTCGAGCCGCTCGCGCATGGTCTCGGTGCCGTCGCCCACGGGCAAATCGGTGACCACGCCCGGCGGAGGGGGCGGCACGGTGCGGCACAGGATGTTCTCGAGCACGAACTTGCCGCGCAGCGTGGGCGAGGTGCTCGAGACGTGGCCGAGCAGCGCCTGGAGGCTGCCGTGCCCAAACACGCCGCCGCGCCCGTCGAGCCCGTCGAGCTCCACCATGGTGAGCGCATCGGAGAGCCCGCTCGCGCCCGGCAGGCCGTAGTGGGTGCCCAGCCGCGCGTTGGCGAACGTGTAGTCGGCCGTGAACACCTCGCGGAAGTCGGCATCGCGCGTCCACGCGACCTCTTCCACCAGCGCGAGCGTCTCGGCGCGCATGGCCTGCGCGAGCTCGGGCGTCCACTGCGGGAACGTGGTGAGATCCTTGGGCAGCCCGTCGAGGTTGCGCAGCCGCCAGGCCTCGCCGAAGAACTCACCCAGGCTTCCGCGCGCGCGCGGGCGCTCGAGCAGGCGCGCGGCGGCATCGCGAAGCCCGTCGGGGGTGGTCAGCAGCTCGGCCTCGGCCTCGTCGAGCAGCTCGGCGTCGGGCACGGTGTCGAGCAGGAAGAACGACATGCGGCTCGCCAGCTCGTACTGGGTGAGGCGGCGGCGCGTGGGATCATCGGGATCGGGCTCGCCGACCTCGACCTGGTAGAGGAAGTGCGGTGACTGGAGGATCGCAGCGATGACCTCGCCTACCCCATGATCGAAATCGCCGAGCGAGGCCGCCGCGGTGGTGCCCACGCTAGCGTAGCGCGCGATCTCTTCGTCGCTGAGCGGGCGTCGCCAGGCGCGACGGCCAAAGCTGCTCGCCAGCTGCTCCATGCACGCCTGCTCGCCCTGCGCCGCCGGGTCGCACGCGAGCCACTGTGCGATCGTGCCGGCCGCGGCCGCGGCCTCGACCACGGCGCGAGCCGAGCGCTCGTAGGCATCGATCTCTTGGTCGCCGAGCACGAGCTGCGCGGCACCGACGGCATCGAAGCCGTTGATGGCGTGGTTCTCGGGCGGGGTCGCGACCGCGGCGGCCTCGGGACCGAGCAGGTCCTCCACCGCGCCCACGTACTGGCGCTGCAGCAGCAGCCGCAGCGACGCGGGAGGGGGCTCGAGCCCCGCGGGAATCTCGCCGCCGTCGTCGCTGCTGCCACCGTCGTCGTCGAGGCCTGCGCTGCCGTCGGGGCCCCCCTCGACGCCGTGATAGCAGCCGAGCGCGAGCGTGCTCGCGGCCACGCCCAGCGCCAGCATCCACCCTTCGCGACGCGTGTGCTGGCTCGCACCTCGGCTCTGCCGCTCTCGCCGACTCCGCATGTTCGACCGCCTCATCCCGCCCGTAGTGTCTCACCAATCGCAGGGAGTTCACGGGCGGAATCGATGTAATTGCCGCGCAGCAGCAGACTCTCCGTACCTCGGTCGAAGATCGCCACCCACCACGGAGCCGCTCGACTAGCATGCGGTCGATGACGCGAGCAGCATGGCGATGGATCGCCGCCGGTGCGCTCCTCGGCGCCTGCGGGAGCGAAGGCGGAGCGGGAGCGAAAGCGGACGGCGACGACGCGAGCAGCAGCACCGCGAGCGGGAGCAGCTCGGGGGCCACGGCACCCGACTCCACGAGCGTCGCGACCGGCGAGGGGAGCGAGGCGGGGACCGCCGTCGTCGACGAGACCGGGGCCACCACTGGCGAGCCGCCGTGGGACGGCGAGCCGCTGCCCAAGGGCGAGCCCGGCGTGTGGCAGTGGGTGGAGATCGAGGGCGCCGAGTGCATCGATGGCTCGCCCACCGGGCTGGGCGTTCGCCAAGGGACCGGCGACGGGCTCGTGATCTACTTCGAAGGCGGCGGCGGCTGCTTCGACCCCGGCAGCTGCTCGCTCTACTACAGCTCGTTCGCCCACTTCGACGAGGACGCATTCGCAGCGCTCGTGCCCACGCTGCTCACGAGCGGGATCTTCGACCCCGACGAGCCCGACAACCCGGTCCGCGAGTGGAGCTTCGTGTACATCCCCTACTGCACCGGCGACGTGCATGCGGGGGACAAGGACCTGGGCGGCGTACCCGACTTCGGCGGCTCGCATCAGTTCGTCGGCTACCGCAACTTCGGCCTCGATCTCGAGCGCATCGGGCCCACGTTCGCGGCGCCCTCGCACGTGCTGGTCACGGGCATCAGCGCGGGAGGCTACGGCGCGGCCTTCAACTACGACCGCATCGCCGATGCCTACGCCCATGCCGGTCCACCGATCACGCTGCTCGACGACTCGGGCCCGCCGCTCGCCGACGCCTACCTGCCCGTGTGCATGCAAGACCAGTGGCGTGCGCTGTGGAACCTCGACGACACGCTGCCGCCCGCGTGCGCGGGCTGCTTCGACGAGGGCGGCTGGGTGGTCGATCTAACGCTCTACGTGCGCGACAAGCATCGGGGCCAGCGCTTCGGGCTGCTGTCGAGCGAGCAAGACGCCACGATCCGCACGTTCCTGAGCAGCGGGCGCAACGACTGCCAGGGGGGCTTCTACCCCGGAGCGGAGTATCAGGCGGGCCTCTACGAGCTGCGCGACGAGCTCCTCGGCGACGACCCCAGCTTCGCCAGCTACTTCCTCCCCGGAAGCTCGCACACCTCGCTGCCGTTCCCCCGCTACACCACCGGCGAGGTCCAGGGGGTCCGCATCGTAGACTGGGTGGCCTCACTGCTCGAGGGCACGGCAACCCATGTGAGCCCGTGATACCACCACCGCCGTCGAGCCCCCCATGAAGCCCGCCTCCGATACGCTCCACGTCCGCGCCGACCTAGCCAACCTCTACGCTGGTTTCTACGCCGGCACCTCCGAGTGGCGCGAGCTCGGGGCGGTGGACAAGGCCGACAACGTGCTGCGCCTCTCACGGGGCCTCGAGGTGCACAGCGTGCTCGACATCGGGGCCGGCGAGGGCGCGGTGCTGCAGCTGCTCGCCCGCGCGGGGCTCGGCACCGAGCACCACGCGCTCGAGATCTCGCCCTCGGGGGTCGCTGCGATCGAGAGCCGCGAGATCCCCTCGCTGGAGCGCTGTAGCCTCTACGACGGCTACCACATTCCCTACGAAGACGACCGCTTCGATCTCGCGATCGTGAGCCACGTGCTCGAGCACGCCGAGTATCCGCGGCGGCTGCTCTACGAGGCGGGCCGCGTCGCGCGGCACGTGTTCATCGAGGTTCCGCTCGAGGAGAACGCGCGCGCACCCGCGGACTACCGCGAGGACGGCGTGGGGCACATCAACCATTATTCGCACCGTACGATCCGCAAGCTGGCGCAGAGCAGCGGGTTCACGGTGCTGGCCGAGCACCATGCCTCCAATGGCTACGCGCTGCTGCGCTACAAGTACGGCTGGCGCGCCGTGTTCAAGTACGGCCCCAAGGAGCTGCTGCTGCGGCTGTTCCCCGGCTGGGCGCTGAACCGCTACACCTACGTGGGCGCCATGCTATGCCGCAGCCCCCGGCCCGGCGCGGCCGCGGCCCCGACTCCATGAGTCCCGAAGACTCGGCCGATCCGACCGACCCTCGCCCCGAGGTCCCTCCCCCCGAGGGCGGGCCGCAGACCTCGGCGAGCTCCAAGGCCTCGCACGCCGCGGGCGTGCTCGTGCTCGGCAACGTGCTCGCCACGCTGGCCGACATCGTGGTGCCGCTGCTCATCGTGCGCCTGCTCGGCAAGTCCGACGTCGCCACGCTCACCGCGCTGTTGCTCGTCTACAACACGGTGGCGCTGGTCGTCGCCACCGGCTTTCCGCAGGCCGTGATGTATCACCTGCCCGGTCGCCCGCTGGCCGAGCGCGCCGCGGTCGCGCGCAAGATCGCCGCCACCCTGTTCTGGCTGGGCGCCGCGGCGGGGGTGCTGCTGCTGCTGCTCGGCATGTACGGGCGCGAGCTGCTGAGCGCGATCTCTGCGGTCGACGGCGACAGCGTCGTCGACCTCGGCCCGCTCGCGGTGCTCGCCTTGCTCCCGCTCGGCGATCTGCCCGGCCGCCTGCTGCCCAACCTCCTCGTCGCCGAGGATCGCCCGCGCGCCGCCGCGGCCTACGGCGTGTTCCGCTCGCTGGGGCTCTCGCTGTGCACGCTGCTGCCCATCGCGCTCGGCGGGACCGCGTGGACCGTGGCCCAGTGCCTGGTGCTCGTGGGCGTGGCCCAGGGGGTGTGGGTGCTCGCCAGCCTGCGCAGCCTCTATCGCGGAGCGCCACGCGTGCCCTCGCCCACCTCACTGCGCGAGATGGTGCGCTTCGGGCTGCCGCTGGGGCTCACCGATGTCGTCGCGGTGCTCAACAACAGCTTCGATCGCTTCCTCATCATGATCACGTTCGCCGACGTGTACTTCGCCGAGTACCAGGCGGGCGCGTGGCAGATCCCGATCATCACACGGGTGCCCTACATGGTCGGCACCGCCATGGCCCCGCAGATGGTCGAGATGTTCCGCCACGGCAAGGCGCGCGAGGCCATCGATCTGTGGCGCGCCTCGATCCAGAAGGTCTCGCTGCTGGTGGTGCCGATCGCGTTGGTGTTCGTGGTGGCGGCCGAAGAGGTGGTCGAGATCCTGTTCACCGCGCCCTACGCCGGGGCCGCGCCGATCCTGCGCTGGTACTCCATCCTCACCGTGGGCCGCGTGGCCGCGTTCGGCTCGGTGATCGTGGCCGCCGGGCGCCCCAGCTTCGTGTTCCAGGCCTCGATCCTCTCGCTCTTGGCCAACGTGGTGCTCAGCCTGCCGCTCTTGTGGGCGTTTGGCTTCGTGGGTCCCGCGATGGGCACCACGCTGGCGTTCATCCCGATCGTCGCATTCTACACGTGGAGCATTGCGCGGGCCTCGGGGCTGCCGATGCGCGAGATCCTGCCGCTGGTGGCCTACTCTCGCGTGGTCGCGGTGGGCCTCATGGGGCTCGGCGTGGCGCTCGTGTGGAAGACCAGCATGGAGGGCTCGGCGGTGTTCATGCTGGGGACCGAGGCGCTGTTGCTGCTGGCCACGTTCGCGGTGGTGGGCACCGCCGCCCGGCTCATCACCCGCGGCGACTGGCGCTACCTGTGGGCATGGGTGCGGCTCGAGTCGCTCTCGGGGCGTCCGCGCGGGCCGTGAGCGCGAAGTCGCGCTCGAGGGATCTCGCGGATCGGTGCGACCATCGATCCCTCCGCCTGCGAGCGCCGTACGGGTCTCGTGCGATTGCATCGATGTGCGCTCACGACCGCTCTCCTGCTTGGCGTGGCCTGTGGAGGGGATGACGGCGCGACCGCGCAATCCACGACGACCGCCGGCGCCACGACGACCACGGTGGCCACGACGACGGACGGGGCCACCGCCGCGGCCGATGCCACCGACACCGACGCCGCCGACAGCACCGGGTCCGCGAGCTTGAACGAGTACTTCGACGGAGAGCTCTCCGCCGCGCTCGGATCCGCGAGCAACCAAGCCCGCTGCTCCACCTGTCACAGCACCGATGGCACGCGCGAGGGGTTCTCGGGGCACTCGATGCAGGACATCGCCTTCAAGGACGACTACAAGGGCGGCGACGCGGCGGATCTCCTCGCCGCCACCAATGCGTGCGTGGTCGACTGGATGGGGGGCGAGCCGCTCGCCGCCAGCGACCCGGCCTACGTGTCACTGCTCGAGCTGTTCGAGTCGATCTCGGATCCCGCCGCCACGACCCCCAACCCGCTCGAGCCCGAGGTGCTGGCCGATCAAGCCGCCTACGAAGCCGCGTACGCGGGCGGCGACGCCACGGCGGGCGCGGCCAAGTACGAGACCTCCTGTGCGGTGTGCCACGACGCGGCGCTGGTGGTGAACTCGAGCCCGGCCTACCCGAAGATCTCGCTGGGCTCGTTCAGTGTGGGGCGGATCGCCCAGCAGGTGCGCACCTCGGGCCCGCCGCCCTCGAGCACCAGCGACGAGATCGACACGACGCCCTCGCCGATGCCGTTCTTCGAACCCACGGCGCTGTCGACGAGCGATCTCGCCGACATCATCGCGCACCTGCGGGCGGGCTAGGGGCGCCTTCGCAGGCCGAGGATCAGCAACCCCAGCGCGAGCACCGAGCCCAGCGGTCTAGGCCGATCACTGCGGCAGCCGCAGCCGCCGGAGTCCTCGCCCTCGCCAAAGCCGTGGGGCAGCGCCGGATCCGTCTCGCCCCCCGCGGCCCCGCTCGTGCCCGCGCTCGACCCGGTGACCCCGTCCCCGGCGCCCGAGCCACCGCCTCCGCCCGTGTCGTCCGAGCCCGCCGGACCGCTCGTCACCCCGGGGTCCGTGTCGCCCGAGCCGCCGCCGGTCTCGTCACCACCGCTCGTTCCGGCGACCGGCTCGAACGTCATGCGCACCGCATCGTAGGCGATGCGGCGATCGAGCCCGACATCCTCACCGGTGTTGTCGCCGAGCTCGATGCCCTCGCCGCCGCTGCCGGTGAACGCGAACGTGCCCAGCGCCTGCCAGCCCTTCTGCGTGGACTGGTCGATCACCACCTCGGCCGTGCCGTCGGCGTGGTGGATCTGATAGGTGGCATTGGTGGTGTCGGCGTCCGCGTTGGGGATGAACACCTCGACCGCATAGTCGCCGGGTACCGTCACGCCGAAGCGCCACCGCGCGCTCGAGTCGGCGGTGCCCGCCGCGATGGCGCGCGTCCAGAAGTGGTGATCCTCGTGGCCCTGGAAGCTGCTCCACCACGCGCTCGTCTGGCGCACCAGACAGCCTGCGTTCTCGTCGTCGATGATCGTGGTGCCGCCGTCGAGCGAGAGCGGGCACTCGGGGCAGTTGGTGCCCTGGTACTGCACGCTCGCC